>JBCBKE010000165.1:0-507 GCA_038522375.1 Pseudomonadota bacterium | reverse complement strand
CACACATTGGCTGGGCGGGGCGGCGGCGCTCGCCCTTGTTGCCTGCGGCGGGGCCGGTACGGACACGGCAGACAGCGCCGATACCGCGTCATCGCAAACGGCCGACGCAGCGCCGTTTGCCGCCGTCGACACCGTACGCATCAAGGAAGCGGCCACGACGCCCGAGGAGTGGCTGACCTATGGCGGCACCTATGACGAACAGCGCCACTCCCGCCTGACGAAGATCAATGCGGACAATGTCAATCGCCTCGGCGTGGCGTGGACCTATGACCTCGCCACCGCCCGCGGTGTGGAATCAACGCCCATCGTGGTTGATGGCGTGATGTACGTGACCTCGGCCTGGTCCGTGGTTTACGCGCTGGATGCGGCAACGGGTGAAGAGCTTTGGGTCTACGATCCGGGCGTTGATCGCTCTGTCGGCGTGAAAGCGTGCTGCGATGTGGTGAACCGCGGTGTGGCGGTCTATGAGGGCAAGATCGTCGTTGGTATCATCGATGCCATCGATGA
>JBCBKE010000164.1:0-508 GCA_038522375.1 Pseudomonadota bacterium | reverse complement strand
CCTCCGTCAGTCCATCGGCGAAGGATACGGCAGCCGAGCCACGCTGAATGCCGCCGGTTCGACGTCTGAGGACCCGGTTTTCGCCAGACGCTGCGACAGATCCCTTACGTCTCGCCTGGCACGAGCACCAGCTTGGCAGGCGCAGCGCCGCCGTCGATGGCGCGAAACGCGGCCTGCCCCTCGGCAAGCGGCAGGCTTTCGCACCAGCCCGCCGGGTCGACGACGCCCTGCTCCAGCAAGGCCAGCGCCTCGGCGAAATCGGCGCGGGTGTAGCAATAGGCACCCACAAAGGTGACCTCGCTCAAGGTCAGGCGGCGGGTATCCAGGCCATCGGCGCCGTCCTGCAGCCCGACATGCACGATCGTCCCGCCGGGCGCCGCCAGTTGGGACGCCGCTGCCCGCGTCACGCCAGATCCGACGGCGTCGACGATGAGCGGCGCGGTGCCCTCTGCCGGGGCGGCCCCGACGTCCCGCGGATCATAGCTCGCGCCCGTGCCCAGAAGGCCAT
>JBCBKE010000163.1:0-537 GCA_038522375.1 Pseudomonadota bacterium | reverse complement strand
CTGCTCTAACGCCGTTGAGCAGTCCACTCGCTTCTATGCGATGACTAACGAATGACCGTTGGTCGTGGTCAGTCGAGGATCTCAGGCCACTTGTCATCGGCTTCGGCGATGAAGCCCGGAATGTCCTGCCGCCAGCGCTCCTGAATGCTGTCGTTGTAATTCAGGTAGAGCTTGCCATCGACGATGTCCCAGTTATCGGGATCGGTCGATGCCAGGCTGCCTTGGGCGATCGCCCAGGCGCAGTAGCCGCCATATTGGGGGGCGTATTGCTCGGGTTTGGCCAGGAAGCGCTCACGGTTCTCGGCGGACGCGAAGTACCAGATGGCGCCATTCCACTCAGCGCTGAAATCGGACGAGCCTTCTATCGGACGGCCTTCGGTGAAATAGCTGATCGGATCCGTGCCGTCGATCGCGGTCCCTAGAAGCGTCTGGTAGATGGGGTCGCGCGCCTGGCCCTCGCTCGGGGCTGCGGCAACGACGGCGAGCGCGAGCGCGGCGCTGCCCAGAATATGGCGGATCATCAGCGGTCTCCCTGTA
>JBCBKE010000162.1:0-537 GCA_038522375.1 Pseudomonadota bacterium | reverse complement strand
CATTTAATTGCGCGCCCGCTCCTGAAATAGTGCGCCCGCCAAATTCTCCCGGAATCAGCGTGGGTTTCAGGGAAAACGAATACGGCGCGTTTACCTCATAGTAGGTGAGTGTCCAGTCAACGCCCGTCTGAGACACGTAGTCTAAATCCGTGCGCCCTGTGGGGTTGGGCTGCGGTCCGCTGTATGGCACGCGGCCCACAGACTGGAAGTATTCCGCACAAATTGTCTTATCTTTCTGGTTGTGGGCGGGAACGGCGAATCTGAGCGAAATCAACGCAGCCCTGCCGTCCTACGTGGGCCAGCAAGATAAGACAATTTGTGCGGAATACTTCCAGTCTGTGGGCCGCGTGCCATACAGCGGACCGCAGCCCAACCCCACAGGGCGCACGGATTTAGACTACGTGTCTCAGACGGGCGTTGACTGGACACTCACCTACTATGAGGTAAACGCGCCGTATTCGTTTTCCCTGAAACCCACGCTGATTCCGGGAGAATTTGGCGGGCGCACTATTTCAGGAGCGGGCGCGCAATTAAATG
>JBCBKE010000161.1:0-544 GCA_038522375.1 Pseudomonadota bacterium | reverse complement strand
AGCGCGGCCTCGGCATGGGTCGCCAGTCGGGCGGCGCCAACTCAAAGCCCTCGAACTCAAAGCCTGGGGCAACGGTGCAGCCAACCAGCGTGTAGGCCCCCAGCGAGGTCGCGGCCTGCCACCATCCCGCCGGCACCGTGATCTGGGGCCGCTGGCCGGCTAGAATCTCCGGCCCCAGCACCCGGGCCTCCGCGTCATGGCCGTTCGGCGACAGCGACAGCGACAGCGGGCCGCCCGCATACCAGTGCCAGGTCTCATCCGCATCGACCCGGTGCCAGTGGCTGAACTCACCGGCATCGAGCAGAAAGTAGATCGCCGTGCCGGGGGAGCGCCCGCCATCCGCCGCCGTGCTCCGCCAGGTCTCGGTGTACCACCCGCCCTCCGGGTGCGGCTTCAGCCCCAGGGCGGCGATCAGGTCACGGGCGGAGGGCGTTGCCATGGCGGCTCCCGTCGGCAGGAGGTCTCAGGCCGGCAGCTTAGGCCGACGCTCGTCCGCGCGATAGCCGCTCAGCCGCGCCGGCGGCGGGAGAAGGGGCCGGGATGG
>JBCBKE010000160.1:0-551 GCA_038522375.1 Pseudomonadota bacterium | reverse complement strand
GGGTAAGACGAGGATGTTCTTCGGCTTGCGGAAAAAGCCGGCCATGCTGAACACTGATCTCGGCAGGGATTGGGGTTCAAATGCGACGACGGTGCAGTCGGGGGCGAGTTGCGCGAACCTTCGGGAGAACACGCCAACATGGGCGCCGACATCAAGCACCACGCTATTGGGGGCGATATGCTTCCGCACCGCTGCAAGCTCTGCCCTGCCGTCATTCATGGTCGCCTTGGCATTGGCGAAAAGGCCCTTGAAGAAATACTCTTGGGCGGTCCGGCGCGCTCCGAGAAAGAACGCGTTCTTGCGTGTAATCACTGGCCTGGCTCCATCATCATCCTGCCCTGTCCCTATCTTAGCGGGGTGGCCAGAACCAGACACTGTCAGTTGTTCACGAATGCCCGGGCATAGGCGCCTGTCAGCGGTTCGATAAGATACTGCGCGAGCGTGCGTGATTTGGTGATGATGGAAACGTCCACGGGCATGCCCGGCCTCACCTGTTGGAGAGCTGTGTGTGTCGCCGGATCATCGAACGGCACTTCAACGCGGGCTACGTA
>JBCBKE010000159.1:0-556 GCA_038522375.1 Pseudomonadota bacterium | reverse complement strand
GGGGCCGATCTTGAGATCGCTCGAAGGCAATCTCGCGCCCTTGGTGGGCGGCGTCCCTCTGCTCGCCGTCCTGTTCGGTGCCGCCAGCTTCTGTCTCGCCGCCTTCGCCATGAGCTTTGTAAAAGTTGAGCGCGGGTAAAGTGGCACCACTTAAGACGGGCGCGGTAAGTCTGTGAGCGCTGACGCCCGCGCCGGGGCATTCTCAGCCTATTTTTGATCCACTGGATCAAAAATTCAGCGGAGCTGACCGGATGAGAATGGTGCCGCGTAGGTGACTTGAACACCCGACCCCCGCATTACGAATGCGATGCTCTACCAGCTGAGCTAACGCGGCCAACCAAAGTTGAGGCGGTGACATACCTTTGATGCTCGCTTTTCGCAAGCCAATCGTTCACGCGATCAGTCTTTGCTGGGTGCGTAATCCAAAGGCGGGGTGACGATATCTGTGCGAGGGGCACTTGGCGCGCTATCTGGCGCGGGCAGGGCGATCGGGCGGCTGGCATCCAATTCGCGTTCGGAGCGCTCATAGCGCGGGTGCACCAGTTTGCCGGTATCG
>JBCBKE010000158.1:0-560 GCA_038522375.1 Pseudomonadota bacterium | reverse complement strand
ACCGGCACCGGACACTCGGCGATCAGGCGGAGCATCGGCTCGTATTCCTCGGCGAGCGTCCGCTCCAGGTCGATGTCGGCGGCGGTCTTCCCGGCCTCCCCGTCGGCCAGATCCTGCCCGGCGCAGAAGCCGGCCCCGGCGCCGGTCATCACCACCACGCGCGCCTCCTGCGGGGCGGCGACCAGGGCGTCGATGATCAATCGGCGCATCTCGGCGCTCAGCGCGTTCATCCGCTCGGGGCGGTTGAGGGTGATGGTCGCGATCTCGTTCTCGACCGAGTACAGGACCGGGGCGCTGACCCCTGTGTCGGGCGCGATGGCGGCAGTATCTGTCACGCGTCTCTCTCCCAGGCTTTGTCGTTGGCTGCCTGGCCGTGCCGCCAGGTGGAGATGACCACGGGCCGTATTTTCGGGGTGGGGGCGTCGGTGGCGCAGGCGGTTAGTATCGCAGCGGCGGGTAAGCTTTGCAGAAATTTTCTACGGTCGGTCATAAAAGAAACTTAAGTTACCAATCGGGAATTTGCATGGTCAGGCAGTGCAAGCTCCCATGTTGAGATAAAA
>JBCBKE010000157.1:0-564 GCA_038522375.1 Pseudomonadota bacterium | reverse complement strand
ATGGTGGTCCACCCTGCAGCCGGCAATCCCGACGGCACTTTGGTCAACGCGCTGCTCCACCATTGCCATGAGCAGCTGTCCGGGATCGGCGGCGTCGCGCGCCCCGGCATCGTCCACCGGATCGACAAGGACACCTCTGGCCTTCTGGTGGTCGCAAAATCCGACGCCGCGCATGAAGGGCTCGCTGCGCAGTTCGCCGCGCACACCGTCCATCGCCGCTATCTTGCGCTCACCGGCGGCACGCCCAAGCCCGATGAAGGCACGATCAACGCGCGACTCGGACGCAGCGACGTCAATCGCAAGAAAATGGCTGTGCTGCCCAAGAATTCCTCACGCGGGAAAAGCGCGATTACGCATTACAAGGTGATCGAAGGATTGGCGCACAGCGCGCTGATCGAATGCAGATTGGAAACGGGACGCACACATCAGGTGCGCGTTCACTGCGCGTCAATCGGCCATGCTTTATTAGGAGACCAGACCTACGGCTCAGTGCCTAAACCCCTGAAACCGTTGCTTAACCAATTGGGTTTTACCCGCCAGGCTTTGCACGCGGCTGAATTGGGC
>JBCBKE010000156.1:0-565 GCA_038522375.1 Pseudomonadota bacterium | reverse complement strand
GCGCCGGGGAAAGTGCGCCCGCGCGCCCGTCTGCGGCGCGGACGGGCGCGCCCAGGTCCCGCGCTCTGATCCTACGACGCGAGGTCACCATGCGCCGCCCTTCGCATTCCGCCGCAGCCGCCCTTGGCCTGGCCGCCCTGGCGCCGCTCTTCTTTGCCCTGGCCGGGCTTTACCGGCGCAGCTTGCCCGAGGTCGAGGAGGTGCGCCGGCTGATGCTGCTGACCGGCCTGCTGGGCCTGGCCGATGCCGCGCTTTACCTGCAGCCGGGCGCGCATCTGGCCCCGGCCTGGCATCTTCTGGCCTGGCCGCTCTTTGCCGGCATCGCCCCCATCCTGCGCACGCTGCTGCGCGATCTGGCGCCGATGCGCGGCGCGATGCGCGTGCCGGTGGTCGTGCTGGGCTCGGGCCCGGCCGCCCGGGACGCCGCCGAACGCCTGACCAACAGCCCGCTGGGCACGCTGCATTTCCTGCGCGCCGCCGCGCTCGACGATGTCAAGACCGCCGCGGCGCCGGAAGCGCCCGCTGGCGGATCGAATGCCGGGGGATCGACGGGATCGACGGGCGG
>JBCBKE010000155.1:0-572 GCA_038522375.1 Pseudomonadota bacterium | reverse complement strand
CGATCAGGTCGAAGCCGCGGTCGACCATTTGGGGGGCGAGCCCGAGCGAGGGCTCGTCCAGCATCATCAGCCGCGGCGCCGGCAGGAGCGCGCGGGCAACGGCCAGCATCTGCTGCTCGCCGCCCGAGAGCAGGCCGGCCCGCTGGCGGTAGCGCTCGCGCAGGATCGGAAAGCGCGCGAGCAGGGTTTCGAGCCGCTCGCCTGCCACCGCCGGCTCCACGATGCTTGCCGCCAGCCGCAGGTTCTCGGCCACGGTCAGGGCGGCGAAGATCCGGCGCCCCTCGGGTGCGACACCCACGCCGAGGCGCACGATCTCCTCCGGCCCGAGGCCGCGCAGCGGCCGCCCCTCCAGCGTGATGGTGCCGGCCGCGATGCGACGCAGGCCGGCGATGGCCATCAGCGTCGTGGTCTTGCCCGCCCCGGTGGCGCCGAGCAGCGCGACCACCTCGCCGGCCCCGACCTCGACATCGACGCCGTTCACGGCCCGTACCGGGCCATAGTCGACCGTCAGGCCGGAGACGCTGAGCATCGACACGCTGCGATCAGGGCTCCGGCAGCTTCTCGGGATCGGC
>JBCBKE010000154.1:0-595 GCA_038522375.1 Pseudomonadota bacterium | reverse complement strand
AGCAGAACCGCGGTCCGCACATGGAGCAGAAGTGGGCGGTTTTCGCCGACTCCTGCGGCAGGGTCGCGTCGTGGTAGGCGCGCGCGGTGTCGGGATCCAGCGACAGGTTGAACTGGTCTTCCCAGCGGAACTCGAAGCGCGCCTTCGACAGGGCGTCGTCGCGCTCTTGAGCGCCCGGGTGGCCCTTGGCGAGGTCGGCCGCGTGCGCGGCGATCTTGTAGGTGATCACCCCGGTCTTCACGTCGTCGCGGTCCGGCAAGCCGAGGTGCTCCTTGGGGGTGACGTAGCACAGCATCGCGGTGCCGTACCAGCCGATCATCGCGGCGCCGATACCCGACGTGATGTGGTCGTAGCCAGGCGCGATGTCGGTGGTCAGCGGACCGAGCGTGTAGAACGGCGCCTCGTGGCACAGATCCAGTTGCAGGTCCATGTTCTCCTTGATCTTGTGCATCGGGACGTGGCCCGGGCCCTCGATCATGACCTGCACGTCCTTCTCCCACGCGACCTTCGTCAGCTCGCCGAGGGTGCGCAGCTCGGCGAATTGGCTGTCGTCGTTGGCATCCTGGATCGAGCCCGGTCGCAGACCGTCCCCGAG
>JBCBKE010000153.1:0-598 GCA_038522375.1 Pseudomonadota bacterium | reverse complement strand
GGCCCTTGCGCATGAGATTAATCAGCCGCTCGTCGCGATCACCAGCTTCGCCCGGGCGGCGGCGCGGATCCTTGGGCGGCACACGCCAGAGGTTGAGAAGGCGCGCGATCAGCTGGCCCGCATCGCCGACGAGGCACAGCGCGCCGGCGAGATCCTCAGGCGCATGCGAAAGCTCGTGGAACGCGGCAAGGGAGACTTCCGCCTTGAGGACCTCAACAGCGTCGTGCGGGAGGGCATCGCGCTCAGTCGGATCGGGCCTGACCGGCACGGCTTCGGGGTCGCGCTCGATCTGGCCGACGACCTGCCGCCAGTGCTCCTCGATCGCGTCCAGATCCAGCAGGTCGTCGTCAATCTCGTCCGCAATGCCATGGAAGCCGTGACGGGCGACGACCATGGCGAAGTGCATGTGGCCACGGAACTTACGCGTCCCAACGACACCATCAGCGTCACCGCCAAGTCGACGATGGTCGATGAAGTCATGGTCACCATCGGAGACGGCGGCCCAGGCATTGCCGAGGAAATCGTCGAAACCCTCTTCGATCCCTTTGTGACCACCAAGGAGAGCGGGCTGGGCATCGGTCTGGCGGTCTGCCGAACC
>JBCBKE010000152.1:0-603 GCA_038522375.1 Pseudomonadota bacterium | reverse complement strand
ATTCGGGGGTGACGAAAGCCGGCAGCTCCGCCCCGAAGCTCTCGCCGTCGGCGATCGCGCCCTCGGCGCGCGCCAGCTGCTCGGCGCGGCCGACGTTCTCGCGCTCGGCGACGTAGATCATCTCCTTCGTGACGATCCCGGCGCGGGCCGCCTGCAGCTGCGTCAGCGGGCGGGAGCCGTCGCCCTTCAGCGGCGCGTGGCGCGCCGGGAAGGCGGGCGCGAGCCGGGCGCCGGTGGCGAAGCCGTTGTCCTCCGGCTTCACGTCGCGCCCGACATAGGAGACGACGCCGCCGCGCTCCTCGACCCAGGCCGCGCGCAGGCGCGCCAGGCCCTGGGCGACGTCGATCTCCACCGCGTCGTCGGTGTAGGGGCCGGAGGTGTCGTAGACGCGCACCGGCTCCAGTTCGGGATCGGAGAGCGCGATCTCGCGATGCGGCGCCGCGACGTCGGGCGCGGCGGCGGGCCGCGTGTAGACCTTGCGGGAGGCCGGCAGCGGCCCGGTGGAGACGGCGGGCGGCGTCATTTCGCCCGGCGCGATCGGCTTGTTCATCGTCTTCCCTCCCAGTGCGGGCGGCGCGCGCCGCCGGTCGTCGCGACCCCGGG
>JBCBKE010000151.1:0-619 GCA_038522375.1 Pseudomonadota bacterium | reverse complement strand
CGCCCGTTCAGCCCGCATCATGTTCACCGGGTGCTCCCGGTCCGGGACGCCGACGGCCATGCCGCAATAGATCATTTCGGTTTCGGCCAAGCCAAAGTGGGCCTGCAGAGACGTCCGCAACATGGCCCAGCATTCCTGCATGCAGGTGCCCCAGCCGCGCTCTTCGGCGAGCAAGGCGAGGGTCTGCATGTACATGCCCGTGTGGGCCCATTGGCCATGGCCCATATCGTCGTCGATGACGAAGAAGACGCCGACGGGTGCGCCGAAGAAGGTGAAGTTCTGGGCCATCCACGCGTTGCGCGCGGGCTTGTCGTCATAGGCGATGCCGAGCTTTTCATACATCTGGCGGGCGACAGCGCGGCGGCGCTCCATGTAGGGTTCGCCGAGATCCTTGGGGTAGATTGGCCGGTCAGTCTTCTCGCCGGCAGGATTGGCCATCAGCGTCTTGCCCGCGAGCTGGACAACGGCGTCTTTCTCCGCACCGGTCACGACGATGACGCGCCAGGGTTGGACGTTGCCGCCGGAGGGCGCGCGCTGGGCCGCGGTGAGCCAGTCGCGAATATCGCGCTCCGAGAGCGGCGTATCGTTGAAGGCGCGGGTTGAGATTCGCGTGGCGACG
>JBCBKE010000150.1:0-678 GCA_038522375.1 Pseudomonadota bacterium | reverse complement strand
GATCCGGGTCCGCCGGGCCAGCTTCATGCGCCAGATCCCGCAATGGCAGTGGCACCTGGATGAGGCCACTGCCGTGGCCTTCTCCGCCTGAAACCGATCCCCCGGACCGGTTTCTGCGCCTTGCGGCGCACCGGCTCCGAAGTCGTGAAGATCAGAGGGAAGACGCACTACCTTTGGCGCGCCGTCGATCACGAAGGAGAAGTGCTGGAGAGCTACGTCACAAAAACCCGAGACAAATCAGCAGCGTTGAGGTTTCTCAAGAAGGCGATGAAGCGCTACGGCGCACCAAGGACTGTGGTGACAGACCGGCTTCGCTCATATGGCGCAGCGATGAAAGAGATCGGAAACCAGGACCGCCAGGAGGTCGGTCGTCACCTCAACAACCGGGCCGAAAATTCGCACCTACCGTTCCGGCGGCGAGAGCGCGCAATGAGCAGGTTCCGACGGATGAGCCACCTTCAGAGTTCGAGGGACCGTGGCCGAAGGCCGCGTAAGCCCGAGAACCGCTCGGTCCACGCCTCGCTGCACAATCACTTCAATCTCGACCGCCACGTCAACCGTAGACAGACTTTCAAATCACAACGCGACGCGGCGCTCCTCGAATGGCGCGGGCTTTTGGCTGGATAGGGCAGGGCGCGCCGAGCGATGCTGGAGACGCGTTCGCATTAGACTGACAGC
>JBCBKE010000149.1:0-1976 GCA_038522375.1 Pseudomonadota bacterium | reverse complement strand
CGCCGTCATATAGGTCAGGCCGGTAGCGGTGTCGGCAATGTGGCCGGTCTAAGTCCTGATCATCGAAATTCCCGCCCGGGCTGTCGAGGCTTTCTCGAAGCGGGCTGCAGGCCTCGCGCCAGACGACGGTATCGCCCGCTTCTGTCAAGGAAGCTGCCGGGCGATCTGCAAGTCCTACTTGCTATCCGTTTCTCTATTCGCTCGCTGGTGTAAGAGAGCCAAGCCTACGAAGAATGTGAACAGTAGGCCGAATACAAAAATAAAGCGCAGCGCGTGGTCCACAACAATGCCATCATAAATTGCGTCCTGATTTACGAAGGCGAAAAACAACGATATCGCGTTCAAAAATACAGAAAATGCGGCGCAATATACTGCGACTTTGAAATACTTCATCTTCTCCGATCCCGAATTCTTGGAAGCTAAAATTCAAAAGTCTTCTGGCTCAGGGGTTGCAGCCTCTCTTGCCCTGTTTACGTTTTCCGTGACAGCGCTCCCGGCGTTTTGAATTCCTTCGCTGACGGCACCAGCAACCTGTGGAGCACCATTTGCGACTGTAGCGCCTGTTACAGACGAAGCAGTCGCTGCGCTATTTCCACTAATGTTTCCAGCAACTGCTCTGCTGAGTCCTGGGGCCACCGTTTCAGCGACTCGTTCGCCTACTTTTCCTCCGACAAAAGCAGCGCCTCCCTCTACCACGGCTCCAGCAATTCCATCAGCGACGATTTCGCCAGCGCTTCCACCCTCCATTGCAGACGTGATGGCTCCGTCGGCGCCACCAAGTGTAGCCGCCGTCGCAGCACCTGCAACGGGCCCGGCAAAACCAGTCGCTCCCCCTACTGCTACACCCTTTCCTGTGTCGACTGCGACCCTACCCCAATCAATGCCGGCTTCCCTATCTGTCGTTTGCGTTACTGTCGAAACGACAGCGCCATATACTCCGCCAATGGCGGCGCCAATTCCACTCGTGAAGCAGTTTGGGCACATACCGGTGGGATCAGTAAGATTCACCGGATCATTTCCGACATAGGCGTATAGATGCATCTGGTCTTCGTAGCCGATGGGGTCGGTCTGCAGGAACCGACCGAGGCTAGGATCGTAATAGCGTGCCTTGTAGAAGTAGAGTCCGGTCTCCGGATCGAGCCGCGGACCGGTGTAGCGGAAAGGGACCCCGGCAGTGCTGGATGACGAATTCCCATAGGGATCGTAGCTGTAGGTGGCATCCGCCGTTCCGGCCGCATCGGTCACCATGACGACCGAGCCCATCCGGTCAGGGTGGATCCAGTGCTCCTTATCCGCGGGCGGGGCCTGCACATCGATCATCAGGAAGGCTTCATCAATGCCGTCTGGAAGCCGAACATAGCGGCGCAGCAATGTGCCTGCGCCATTATAGTCGGCGATTTCCTGGTCCCCCCAATGGACAAAACGTGTGACCAAACCGCCGACAGATTTTCCAGCCGCGTACCATCGGCATGGTAGCGGAACGTGGCGCCTCCGCCGGTTTGAGCCACTGTCCGAAGCATGTTCTCGGCATCATAGGTGAACGTCCGGCCCGAGCCATCGGTCGCCATGCCTTCGATCGATCATCTGGGGTCGCGGAGACGGCGACCCAGCACCAAATCGAGCGGCGCGCACCGCCGGCGCAAAAAAAGACCCCGCACGGAGGCGGGGCCAGACGTCAGTGAGTGACGCGGCCCGGTGGTTCGGTGGGTTGGGACGCGCGCCCATAAGGTAAAGTTAATGTTAATGTTCAAGCAATGGGCCACGTTGCGGAAAGTGTCATGATTTCACAGGGATGTGGCTTTGGCGCGTCACTGCTTTAAGGGACGAAGCGCCTGAAGCTCCGGCGCCTGTGGCCGCCCGATCAAATGCTGCAGGGTTGCCATACCGCTGTCATGTCCATGATCTATCCGCTCTCCATGGAAAAAAGACATGCCCTTTTCGCTGCCATTGCCGCGGCCTTGTCGGCGGCGTGCACC
>JBCBKE010000148.1:0-2010 GCA_038522375.1 Pseudomonadota bacterium | reverse complement strand
GTGCCTCTTATAACGGCCCCTTTCGCATAGCTGCCGGGATACCCTTCATTGGCGAGGATCACCGTCGCAGCGGGCTGGAAGCGATCGAGCGCCAGCATGTCTGCAAACACTGCTTCGCTCCCCTGCAGGCCGCCCGTCGCACACGTCAGCAGCAGTGGGACGATATCGCCTTGAAGGCCCGCCATCAGCACCTGGCACTCTGGGTCGCCGAAGCGGGCGTTGAACTCAACCACCTTAGGCCCGTCAGATGTAACCATCAGACCGACATAGAGCACGCCCTGATACGGCATCCCATCTTTCGCCATGCCGCGCAGCATGGGCTCAACGATCTCGGCCTGCACACGGGAAAGCACAGCACGATCGACCACAGGAGCCGGAGCATAAGCCCCCATACCCCCCGTATTTGGGCCGGTATCGCCATCTCCAACGCGCTTATGGTCCTGTGCCGCTGGCAGGTAGACTGCCCCCTCACCATCTGTCAGTACGAAGACGCTGGCCTCCTCACCCGCCATGAAAGCCTCAATGACGAGGGAAGACGAGGCATCGCCGAACTTGCCCGACAGCATGTCGTCCACTTCCGCCTCGGCTTCAGACAACGTTTGGGCGATTACCACGCCCTTGCCTGCTGCGAGGCCGTCGGCTTTGAGCACGTAGGGCGCATCCATGGTTTGCAGAAATGACTTGGCCTCATCGGCAGTTTCGAACCGGCCATATGCGGCGGTGGGCACGCCATAGGCCGCCATGCGATCCTTCGAGAAAGCCTTTGAGGTTTCGAGTTGTGCGGCCGCTTGACTGGGGCCGAAAACGTCAAAGCCGCGTGCGCGCAGGGCGTCCGATGCACCCGCCGCCAATGGTGCCTCCGGACCGATCACGATCAGGTCCGGCTCAAGCTGTAAAGCCAATTGCTGAACCGCCGTGACATCCGCCAGGTCGACGTCAAAGCATGGTCCGATCTTGTCCATGCCGGGATTGCCCGGCGCTGACCACACCGTATCGACAATCGGAGACTGGGCGATTTTCCAGGCCAGCGCGTGTTCGCGCCCGCCCGATCCTAGAAGAAGTATGTTCATGGGCGGTTGATGCGCCGCGCCGGATGGACGATCAAGGGGTGAAACGGCATTGGCTACGGCGCGCACCGGCGCCGATAAGGATCAGCACCCATGTTCAAGAAACTCCTCGGCGGCGGGAAATCAAAAAAGGATGCAGCGCCAGAGGCGGCTCCGGCTCCGGAACCTGCCCCTGCACCCGCGCCTGAACCTGTCACTGCGACTCCGGCACCTCAGCCCGCACCTGCACCTGCCCCACCTCCAACACCAGAACCCGTTGCCGCCGCCCCGGCTCCACACCCAGCGCCCCAAGCCGAGCCCGCCCCTGCGCCCCAGCCAGCGCCTGCGGCTCCGCCCCAGTCGGAGATCTCCCCAGCCACCGGACGTCCCACACCGCCAACGGACCTCGAAAACCTTGCCAAAACCGGCAAGGCCCACGCACAAGCCCTTCAGGACGCCCACGATCAGACGTGGAACATCAGCCAGGCCAAAACCTGGGGTGTGGACCTGGCAACACGCCAGATCACATGGAAATTTGAGAACGGCACCGTCGCCACGGCTCCGGCACAGCTCCTCGGAACCTGGTCAGAGCATGACAAGCACTTCCTGTGGGGCTGGGATCATCCGTCCGCCACGCCGGAAATCTCGCAAGCGGCCCTCGCCCTGAAACAACACGCTGAAGCCAACAGTATCGAACGCCTCCAGACGCGCAGCATTGCCTGCAATTTCGAGGAAAGTGTCGTGTACGCTTCTATGGCGACTCTGGTGGCTGATCTGCAGGGCATGTATCGCGGCGAGGCCTCGCGCGGCATCTGGGCCTATATCGGGTTTGGCGAAGTGAGCCTTTCGCAAGACACGCCGCAAGCAAGCTGACAGGCTGGCGAATCAGGCCGCTACGCCCATCTTTGCGCAATGTCTGATGCCTCTGCCGCCAACCTCTCGGAACTATCCGTTTCCGAACTCG
>JBCBKE010000147.1:0-2037 GCA_038522375.1 Pseudomonadota bacterium | reverse complement strand
TAATTATGATAACATCAAGGGCGCTGACCTTGTCGTCGAAGCTGTGTTCGAGAATCCGGAGCTGAAAGCCGAAATCACGAAGAAGGCAGAAGCCATGCTCGGCGACGACGCGGTCATGGGCTCGAACACCTCCACCTTGCCGATCACGGGCCTCGCCGAAGCTTCGGTCCGCCCGGAAAACTTCATCGGCATCCACTTCTTCAGCCCCGTGGAGCGCATGGGCCTCGTCGAGATCATCATGGGCGAGAAAACCACCCAGGAAACGCTGGCCAAATCCATCGACTACGTCCTGAAGATCAAGAAGACGCCCATCGTAGTGAATGACAGCCGCGGCTTCTACACATCGCGCTGTTTCGGCACCTACACGCAGGAAGGCATGGAGATGCTGTCGGAAGGCATCAAGCCGGCCATCATCGAGAATGTCGGCCGTCAGTCCGGCATGCCGATGGGGCCGTTGGAAGTCTCTGACTCCGTCGGCCTCGACACCGCGCTCAAGGTCGGCCGCCAGATGGCGCAGGCCATGGGCTTCGACTATGAGAACGACACGCGCGGCCAGTTCATGGCCTGGCTGGTCGAGGACCAGGGCCGCGTTGGCCGCAAAGCCGGCAAGGGCTTCTATGATTATGGCGAGGACGGCAAGCCGTCGCGTCTGTGGCCAGATCTCAATTCAAAGATCGATGTGACCGTGGATGAGTGTCCGCCCGCCATGAAGAAAGAGCTGACCAGCCGGCTTCTGATCCGGCAGGCGATCGAAGTCGCCCGTTGCTTTGAGGAAGGCGTCATCACCGACGCCCGCGACGGCGACATCGGGTCGATCCTGGCATGGGGCTTTGCGCCCTACACCGGCGGATGCTGCTCCTATGTCGACCTGATCTGGGGCATCAAGGATTTCGTGGCCGAGGCCGACCGCCTCGCGGACAAGTATGGCGACCGGTTCCGCCCGGGCGACATGCTCCGCGACATGGCCGCAAAAGGGGAGGGTTTCTACGACCGCTTCCCGCCGGCCGGCACCGAGAAAGCGGCCGCTTGAGGCAGCAGCTTTAGGATCCCATGAAGGGCTGCGTCCATCTGGGCGCGGCCTTTTCTTGGGGCAAAAAAAGCCGGCTCTGAAGCCGGCTTTTTCTCTGTCTGATTAAACCATACGCTCAGGCGGGCAGCGAAACCCGGGGTGCCGCGGCCAGCACGTCGGCGCCCACATGCGCTTCGTAGACTTTGAAGTTCTCGATGAACATTTCAGCCAGCTTCGTGGCCTGCGCATCATACTTGGACGGATCGGACCAGGTCCGGCGTGGATCGAGGATCGCATCATCAACGCCAGGAGCAACTTTGGGCACCTGGAAGCCGAAGGTTTCATCGGTGCGGAATTCCACCGCGTTGAGTGACCCATCGAGTGCGGCGTTCAACAAAGTCCGTGTTGCCTTGATCGGCATACGGCTGCCCTGGCCATGGGGGCCGCCCGTCCAGCCGGTGGAGACCAGCCAGCAATTCACGTCATACTTTGCGATCAGGTCGCGCAGAAGGTTTCCGTACTCGGATGGATGACGTGGCATGAAGGGCCCGCCGAAGCAGGTCGAGAAGGTCGCCGTTGGTTCAGTGACGCCTTTCTCGGTGCCGGCCACTTTCGCCGTATAGCCTGATAGAAAATGATACATGGCCTGCGCCGGTGTCAGCTTGGCGATGGGGGGCATCACGCCGAATGCATCGCAGGTCAGCATGATGAGGTTTTTCGGTTGGCCGCAGCGCCCGGTCGGAGATGCATTGTCGATCGCTGAGATCGGGTAGGCCCCACGTGAGTTTTCGGCAAGCGACCCATCATCGAGATCAAGGGTGCGGGTCTGCGGGTCCATCACCACGTTCTCCAGCACGGTGCCCCACATTTTCGTGGTCGCGAAAATCTCTGGCTCGGCTTCTTCGGAGAGTTTGATCATCTTCGCATAGCAACCGCCTTCGAAGTTGAATAATCCGTTCTCGGACCAGCCGTGTTCGTCGTCGCCAACAAGGACGCGCGATTTGTCAGCTGACAGTGTCGTCTTGCCG
>JBCBKE010000146.1:0-2141 GCA_038522375.1 Pseudomonadota bacterium | reverse complement strand
ATGGCGGACCCGCGCATCGCCAGAACACTGGCCCGGATCCACGCCGATCTCGCCTGTCCGCCCAGCGTGGTCGAGCTTGCCGAGTTGGCGGGCATGTCCCGCACGGCCTTCGTGGACCGCTTCGTGGGGATCATGGGGCAGGGACCCGGCGCTTATGCCCTGGCGTATCGGATCGACAAGGCACGGCTGCTGCTGCGCGAGACCGACCTTGGCCTTGCAGAGATCTCCTGGCGCGTGGGCTACGAAGCGCCTGAGTCCTTCTCCCGGGCCTTCAAGCGGGCAACGGGTCAGTCGCCCGCCGAATGGCGCATGCGACGCGGGACCGGGGGCTTCTAGCGCCCCGATGCGGCCTGCTCGGCCGCGACATGCATCGTCAGCAGCGGCTCGAAGAGCCTGCGATACTCGGACGGGCCAAGCCCCGTGCAACGCTTGAAGAGGCGTCTGAAGAACGCGACGTTTTCGTAGCCCACCTCGGCCGCAATCTCCTCCAGCGGTTTCGCGGTCATCTCCAGTGCCTGTTTCGCAGCCTCCACCCGCAGGTTCTGGGCATAGGCGATCACCGTCGTGCCCGTGGCCTGGGAGAAGCGCCGCTTGAGGCTGCGCTCCGGTATCCCGACGGCCTCCACCACGCCGGCGACCGGGTCGGGCGTCGTGTAGTGCTTGGCCAGCCAATCCTCTGCCCGGCGCACGGCGCGGTCGGCATGGGGTCGCTGGCACACCCGGTTGATGTAGGGCAGCTGTCCCTCCGCGTGCCATTTCATCAGGAAGAACTTGGCCGTGGTGATGGCCTCGCCCGGGGAGACCTGGCGCGCGATGATATGAAGCGCGAGATCGTGCCAGGTCGTCGCCCCGCCGGCCGTGACCAGTCGCCCTGCGTGGTCGGAGAAACAGAGGTTGGGGCTGGGATTGAAGGCCACCTTGGGAAAGCGGCGGCGAAACAGCTCGGCATAGGCCCAGTGCGAGGTCGCGGGGCGCCCGTCGAGCAGACCGGCCGCCGCCAGCAGCACCGAACCCGAACAGGCCGCATAGATCGAGGTGCCGCGCGACCAGCAATGCACCAGCCAGGTCTTGAGCGCATCGTAGCGGTCGCTGAGCGGATCATCGAGCCTGAGCCAGAAGTCCGGGATCACCAGGACCTCGGGCACGTTGGCGGGCCCGATCGCCAGATGGGGTTCGATCGGGATGCCGTAGCCGCAGCGAAACGGCTCGTCGGTCTGCGCCACGATCCGGACCTGCATCGCCTGGGGCCCACGGTCGTTCCCGGCCAGTTCGCGCCAGCTCATGCCACAGGTCCTGAGGACGTCGAGCATGCCGTAGAGCGCCGATCCGGCGCTTTCCGGTATCGCCAAAAGCTGCGTGTCGATCGGCGCTCTCTCGGGCATCGCTCTTCGATCCTGGCACGTTTGGATCGTTGGTTGCCTAGCCGGTTCTGATCGGCGCGGCCAGACGTGGCTATCTCCGGCTCACGGGAGCGCGATCCAGATCGCGCCCGGTTGTTCGGTCAAGGTTCCCGGCGATCCGGTCATTCGCGGACGCCAGGCACGGCGATAACCAACCCCCGTCCCGACGAGAGGAGAGCGACAATGACCGCTGCGACCCACTGCGAGTGCCCGCCGCAAAAGCGTGCGACCCAGGGTGTGACCCGGGGTGTGAACCTGGGTTTGACCCTGGCACTAGACCTCGATGGGCAGCGCTTTCAGGGCTGCGGTGCGCCGGCGCTCGCGGTAGCGCTTCGCGGGCTTGGTGTGTTCCACCAAGAGTTCGATGAAACAGCGCATCGCGGCATTGTCGTGCCGACTGGGCGGATAGACCACGAAGATGCCGCCATACTCGACCGTATAGGCGTCGAGCACGGTCGTCAGGCGGCCCTCCTCGACGTGGTCGAAATAGACGTACTCGGGCAGATAGCAGAGCCCCGCGCCGCCGATGACCAGGTCGCGCGCCGCAGCGCCGTTGTTCACGGAAAGATTGCCGCCAATGGCTTGGGCGAAGCGCATACCGTCGCTTTGCATCGGCCAGCGGTCGGCATAGGGCGCCGCGGTGTCGACGACGCAGTTATGCCGGGCCAGATCCGCCGGTGTCTGCGCGGCGCCATGGCGTTCCCCGCCGTCCGGCGACGCGCTGACCCCGAGCTGGCGATC
>JBCBKE010000145.1:0-2161 GCA_038522375.1 Pseudomonadota bacterium | reverse complement strand
TTTCGGCGATCCCACGCCCGCCGATGCCGGTATAGGTATGGCCAGCGTGAGGGTGCGGGTTCGGCTTGCCGTCCGACGCAGCCCGCGCCGATGTCTTCGATTACATCGAGCGCTTGTACAATCCGCGGCGACGCCATTCGTAGTTGGGCTATCTGAGCCCCATGGCGTTCGAGGCTCGCGCTACGCAACCTTAACCCGGTATCCACGGAAACGGTAGCAGCCCAGGTAAGGCGGTGAAGGAGTTGGGCAGGTTGGGCATTTCCTAATAGATTCCCATACAGAACACGTATGTATATATATCAATAACTTAACTCTTTTTGTAAGTTGTGACTAAAACTGCCCAACTTGCCCAACTCCCCAACTTTGCCCAACCCCTCCTCACCGGCTCTTCCCCCGCACGAACCGGGCAAGGGCTTTGTACTCGCCAGAAGTGAAGTGCCCCGCGCGCTCCCAGCCCAGCGCCACCAGCTCTTGACCGACGCGCCGGCTCATCTGTGGCGTCATTTGGGCTGGCAGGATACAAATCCGCTCGAGGATCTCTTTAGCCGAGACCTCACTGCGCCCCGCGATGGCCTTTTCAATGTCGGCCCGCCAGGGATCTTCCGGGCGACGGTCCGCAGCCTCGGCCAGGGCTGCCTCCGCCGCGTCGCCCTCAAGCCACCACCGTTCCCCTGCCCGGTAGAGGCTCACGGCCTCGGCCCAGAGCTGATCCCGGTCCCGCTCAATCGCAGGCACATCGACCTCCCCGACCCTCACGGGCCAGAAGCGACGGCCGCCCGTCTCATCGCGCTGCCAGTCATCCTTGTTGGTGGTGCCGGCAAACACGCAGCGCCGCGGCTCGGACACTTCCTCGCGCCCATAGGCCGGCCGGTAGGTTTCCACCCGACGCGTGAGGAAGGCCTTGATGGCATCGACCTCCTTGCGCATCGCCTCAAGCTCGCCGACCTCGATAATCCAGCGCCCGCGCAGATAGCTTTGCGCATCCTTGGTGCCCATGGGCGGCAGCGCATCGGAGAACCATTCCTCGCCGGCCAGCGCGCGCAGAGCGGAGGATTTGCGCCGCCCCTGCGCCCCTTCGAGAACAAGCATGTGATCGGCCTTGCAACCGGGCTCAAAGCCCCGTGCAACGGCAGAGATGCACCAGCGCTTGCCCACTTCCTCTGTGTAAGCAGACGCCTCGGCGCCGCAATAGCGCGTCAGCCAGGATCCGAGGCGCGGCGCGCCATCCCATTCAAGCGAATTGAGATAGTCCTGCAGCGGATCGAAGGACCGGTCATGGCAGGCCATCCGGACCGCCCCCGTGACGATATCCATGCTCGCGCGCGGAAACCCGTTTTGGTTGAACCAAGCCTGCGCGGCGGTATAGTCGTCATCTTCCAGAGCGCGCGGAAAGGCGCCCCCGGGCCGCCCCGGGATTGGGCGCAGCAAGACACGGCGACGGCTGAACGTATCGAAAGCCAGCACACCCTGCCAATCCCCATGCGAGCTCAAAAGCGTGAGGGCATTGGACGCGTTCCAGATCGGAAGATTGTTATTGCCGCGGACCAGCGTGAAACCGTCATGGCGACAGGCGGGGAGGCCTTGGACTGGGCGTGCTACCTCGCGCCCCTTATTCGTGGTCTTGCCGAAGAATGCAGAAGGATCGGGCTTGTATGCCGTTCCGCTTTCCTCAGCCCACGCCCTCACTGCGGCTTTGAAATCCCCGTTATGCTCGAAATGCACGAACAAATCGAAGGCATCGCCTTGGCGGTAGCCGTTCGGGGTTTCCTTGCCAATCCCCGCGGCGGCATCGGAGCCGGACAGGCTGACCCAGTGGTTTCCATAGTCGTGGGTCGCGTAGGTGCCCGAGGTTTGCATAGGGGATCGCCAGTCATCGCCCCCGCCTTGTTTGTAGCCGTAGCGGTCGAGAAGCTGGGCCACGCTGTGCCGGGCGTTGAACGTCTCCACCGGGCTTTCGCCCTCGCTCGCCTGTTCCCGGCGCCGCTCGGCCCGCTGCCGCTGCGCTTCCGCCGCCTCGCGCTCCGCCGCCTCTCGTGCGCTGCGGCTTTCTTTGCGCCTTACAATGATCGGGTGTTCCGGGGTTAGAAGTGTGAATCCCGATCCTTGGTGAGCTTTGTGGGCATAGTGCTCTCCCCGGTTCGGCAGATAGACCAGCTGCCCC
>JBCBKE010000144.1:0-2184 GCA_038522375.1 Pseudomonadota bacterium | reverse complement strand
GATATTTCAACTTATCTCGCCTGTGGTTTTTGCGGCGTGATGCGGTGGAAGCCTCACGAGGAGTTGGAGCACCTTGGTGCCTGGTACGGCCGGATGAAAGCGATGCCGTTCGCAGCCCGATAGACGGCGGCCAGATTGCGTTCGCTATCGGCGGAAGCGATGGTGGCCCTGGCTACGCTCTGGAAAGTTTGGCGAAGGCGAACGCCTCTGCGGGGGCCCCTGTTCGGCGGGTGGCCTGCAGCGGCGCGTTCTCAAATGGAAGCAGTGCGCCGCTTCATGTCCTTGTCTTGACGCGCTTCCGAACGGCGAACCGGTGCCCACTTCGCCTGGAAACGTTTTAATCGGCAAGGTCTTGCCACGCCTCCATCAGGAGGCGATAGGAAGTGAGCCTGGCCTCGGGCGTTGCTGAAATCGTCAAAACAAACGCTTCATCGGCTCTGATTCGGGTCAGATGCTGGTGCAACGCGTCTGCAACATGGTCCGCGGAGCCGCTGAGGCTACGCTGGCGCAGCGCCGCGACGGTCGACGCTTCGGTGTCGGCGATCAGCCGATCGGCCTCATCGGGCGTGGGAAACGGGGTAAACCGTCCGCTGGCCCGTGCGATGTTCCACGCGAGTGTGACCCGGCTTTCCTGTCGCGCAACGTCTTCGCTTTCTGCAGCAAGAACGACTGTGCCAATGGCGGCATAGGGCTCAGCGCAGAACGATGACGGCGAAAAGGCCGCCTGGTAAGCGGCTATGGCGTCCCCCGCGCCCGTAGGCGACAAGAACTCCGCGAAAGCGAGTTTTACGCCCACGGCACCGGCATAGGCTGCAGACTCTGTTGAGGAGGCGAGCAGCCAAAGGTCGGGCAAGCGGGCATGGGGGCGTGCGTACACGCCAGATGCCCGGTGATCGGCTGGCAATTGAACCTGTTCGGCGCCATCGAGGAGCCAGTCTTTCAAGAGTTGGAACATTGTCGGAAAGGCTTGCGCGCCGGGACCGAGCAGGGCGGCCGATGTCCGCGGGTCTGCGCCGGTGGCACGGCCAATCCCCAACTCGATCCGTCCCGGGTGCAGGGCCGAGAGGGTGAGGAATTGTTCAGCGACCTTGAGTGGCGAGTAGTTCGGCAGCATGACCCCGCCAGAGCCCAGCTTGATGCGGTCTGTGCGAGCGGCCAGGTCGGCGATGAGGATTTCCGGGGCAGTTCCGGCGAAGCTGACCGTGTTGTGATGCTCCT
The DNA here is from genome assembly GCA_038522375.1 of Pseudomonadota bacterium. Lineage (GTDB taxonomy): Bacteria > Pseudomonadota > Alphaproteobacteria > Caulobacterales > Hyphomonadaceae > UBA5336. The sequence goes on along the minus strand of JBCBKE010000144.1, from coordinate 966 downwards.
GAACCCAATAGGAGCAATACCCCAAGGCGTCGGTCAGCCCTGCCAGGCTCCGCGTTTCCGAGAGTGCATCTGCAGCGGATTGGCCTTCGGACATTGGCGTTGGATCAAGGACCGATAGGTGTTTCATTCCAGATTTCGGTCTCTTGTCCAGCTTATGTCGTACGTTCGACCGAATATTCAGGCTTGGGGTGGGTCCGCACCGAACAGTGCGTAGACCAGATCAGGCGGCTGCTGGTAGGGATCAACGCCCAGAGCGGACACAGTGTCGACGGTCAGGTAACCTTCCGCAAGGTTGTTGTCGGCCTGGAAGGCCGTCATCGCCCGAAGCGTGTTCGGACCAAACACGCCATCGATGAGGGTCGGGTAGCCTGCGTCGGTCAGTGCGCCCTGGATTTCAGCCACCTTGAAGGATGTGGTATTCGTCTCGCACAGGACTTCTGCCCAGACGATTTCGCCGCCGCCGGTCACGACTTCGCGGCTGACCGTCTGGTACTGCGCCGGTTCAAGAACACGCTGCTGCTTCGCCTCTGACACCATGACCTGGATGGGCACATCGCGGAACTCGGCAGGGATAATGACCGCCTCGGTTCGTGCCGGGGTGACGAGCACGTCTTTTTCGACAATCTCATACCGGGCGGGAACAATCTTCTCGCGCATTGTGGGCGGCGAAACGAGGCGTGTTCGCTTGACCGTTTCAGTGACCGCCGACTTAATCACGCGACACAGAAACTCGCCCGTCGCCTGCACCCGTGTTCCATCAGTCGGGGCTCCGGGGGCGCGACCGAACAATCCGGTACCGCGCTTCCACACGGTTCTTTCCGGTTCGATGATGATTGTCTCGGTATAGGTCTCGTACTTGGCCGGTACGAGTTCCATCTCCACACGTTCAGGCTCTACCATGACGCGTTCGGTCACCGTCTCATAAACGGCGGGAGCCTGCCGGTGCATGACAGTCTGTTCCTTCAC
>JBCBKE010000143.1:0-2271 GCA_038522375.1 Pseudomonadota bacterium | reverse complement strand
GTCCAACGGTGGCGGCGTTCGGGCCAGACACGCCTGGCATGGCGGAAGGGCTGTTCGACAAAACGCCAGCTCAGATAGGTCAGCACCCCCATGATCGGCACCAGGCCCAGCAGCGAGACGGTATCCATGGGCCCGATATGCAACATCCGCCCGTAAACCAGCACCGGCCAATGCCAGAGGTAAAGGCTGTAGGACAGCAGTCCGATCCAGACCATTGGGCGGGCCGACAAAAGGATCGCCGCCAGGTCTTTCCGCTCCTGTTCCGCCATACCCAAACCGGCCCAGATCACCAGGGCCGTACCCAGACAGGGCAGGACGGCCCCCGGTCCCGGAAACGGCGTGGACGCATCAATCAGGACGAAGGACGCCAGAACCATGACAAGACCGGTTGATCCAGCAACGCCCCGCACATTGACCGATGTCGGTGGCGCCACGGCGCCCAGCGCCAGCAGCGCTCCCAGGGCCAGCTCCCAGATCCGCGACGGCGCAAGGTAGAACGCGGCGGCCGGATAGGCCTGCACCAGCCAGACGGACAGGAAAAACGATCCGAGCGCCATCACGGCCACACAAGGGATCACCCAAGCCTGCGCCCGCCGCCAGACCGCAAACAGGGCGATGGGAAAGACCAGGTAGAACTGCTCTTCCACGGCCAGGCTCCAGGTGTGGAGCAGCGGCAACGTCTCGACATCGGCGGCGAAATAGCCGCTTTCCGTCCAGAAAACCACGTTGCTCACCGAGAACAACGCCGCCACCAGGTGTCGGCCATAGGCTTCGAACTGGGCTGGCATCATGAGAAAGGCGGCCATGGCCGTGCTGGCCGTCATCATCGCAATCAGGGCTGGCAAAAGTCGCCGGATGCGGCGGTCATAGAAGTCCAGCAGGTCGAACTGGCCCGACTGGAAATCCCGCGCCAGCAACTGGGTTATGAAAAATCCTGACAGGACGAAGAAGACATCGACGCCGACAAATCCCCCCGGCAGCCAGTCTGCATTCATGTGGTAAACAACAACGGCGAGCACGGCGACCGCGCGCATGCCGTCCAGGTCCGCGCGATACGATAGCGCGCCGGGACGCCCTGCCCCTGCCGTAATGTCCGATCGGAACACCGCTTGCCCTTCACCTGTTCCGGCGCCTGTCATCGCGCCGTTATTCCAGACGATCAGGTCTATCATCCCGCGCTTAAGAAACCGTTGGTGCGCCCGGCCAGCGGCGGTCACGGCACCATGATCGTACTCCCCACCGTGCGGCCTGCCTCCAGGGCGCGATGGGCATCGGCGGCCTCCGACAGGGCAAACCGCTGGCCGATATGGGCCGACAGGGTGCCCGCCCGCATGGCTCCGAACAGGGCTGCGGTGCCCCGTTCGAGCGCGGCGGGTTCCTTGATGAAGTCGAACAGTCCCGGTCGGATCATGGTCAGCGACCCACCCGCTGCCAACTGGCCCGGCGCAACCGCATCTGCGGGCCCCGACGCATTGCCATAGGTCACATACCACCCCCGCGGGCGGAGACTGGCGAGCGATGCCACCTGGCTGGTCTTGCCAACGCTGTCATAGGCGACGTGTACGCCCTTGCCGCCGTTCGCCGCACGCACCGCCGAGGCGACATCATCATAACCGATCACCACATGAGATGCCCCCGCCGCCCGGGCCTGCGCCGCCTTTTCCGCGGTGGAGGTGACGGCAAACACATCCAGCCCCAGGCTGGTCGCCCATGGCACCAGGAAACTGCCCACGCCGCCCGCTGGCGCCCAGACCAGCACGCTTTCGCCCGCCACCATGGGCCTGATCTCATGCAGCAGCATCCACGCCGTCAGCCCCTTCAACATCGAGGCGGCGCCCGTCTCCTCGCTGATGCCGTCGGGCAGTTTCACCATGGTGGCCGCCGGACCCGCATAGTGGGACGCATAGGTGCCGCGGCCCACATAGGCCACACGGTCGCCAGCCGACAATCCCGACACGCCCTCGCCAACTGCCTCCACCACGCCGGCCCCTTCCGTACCCAGAACGGCCGGCAATGGCACAGGATAGAGTCCCGTGCGGTGGTAGGTATCGATGAAGTTCAGCCCAATGGCTGTCTGCCGCACCAGCGCATGCCCTGCCCCGGGGGCAGCAGGCGCAAATGCCTCCCGGGTCAGAACATCCGGTCCACCGGTCCCGTTGATCACAAGTCTATAGGCATCAGCCATCGGTGCGCTCCCAAATTGCGGACCCTCTACCCTAACCGCTCACGCGCATCCGTCGATGGGCAACACCCCAACCCCTCAGCCGTCAC
>JBCBKE010000142.1:0-2401 GCA_038522375.1 Pseudomonadota bacterium | reverse complement strand
CGCCTGTCGACGGCGAGACGTCGCGCGCGTGCCGGTTTGTCAGTACGGAGATTTGCGGACCCAGCGACCTGCTTCCCGCCACGATGGAGCAATCTTGCCGGGTGATCTGGCAATCGAACTTCCTGCTGATCCGGAGCGAAGTGGTTGGCTCCCTGAGCGAGGGCGTGAACCCCGATTTCTACATGCCGGACCATTTCACGCTCACCGAAACATCAGCGACCGAAATGTCTGGTACATGGTACGACCGCCTCTATCGCGACGCTGTGCGGTTCTGGCGACCCACGCCCATCCCCGTTTCTTGATGGCATCGCGACAACCTGAAACCGTCCATGGAGCGGCAACGCCAGCCACAGATGTCCTGATCGTGGGCGCCGGGCTCGCGGGCCTCTTCATGGCGCTGAAGCTTGCGCCTCGGCGATGCATTGTGCTCTCGACGGCGGCTATCGGTCAGGCGGCCTCGTCTGCCTGGGCTCAGGGCGGACTTGCCGCAGCGCTGGATCCGACCGATTCGGCGGAGGCCCACGCCAACGACACGATTGCCGCCGGGGCTGGCCTGGTCGACCCCGTCGTCGCTCGCCTCATTGCCGATGAAGGCGCTGAAAGGGTCCAGGACCTCCTCGAACTCGGCGTTCCGTTTGACCGCGCGGCCGATGGCGCCTTGCGTCTGTCCCTGGAGGCGGCCCATTCCCGACCCAGGGTTGCCAGGGTCGCCGGCGACCTGGCGGGCAAGGCGATCATGGACGCCCTGGCCCTCGCCATCCGAGGCGCCGATCACATCCAGCTTGTCGAGGGCGAGCGGGCCATCGGGCTGATGCAGGACGAGAAAGGAGCGGTTGCAGGCATCGTGGCAGAAAACGGAGACGGGCAAGTCTCAACCATCGTGGCGCGCGAAACCGTTCTGTGTACCGGCGGCGTCGGCGGGCTTTACCGGGTTACCACGAACCCCCGCGAGGCAAGGGGTGATGCCCTGGCGATGGCCTGGTCGGCTGGCGCACTTACGGCGGACACGGAATTCGTGCAGTTTCACCCAACAGCCCTGGATGTGGGTGTCGATCCTGCCCCGCTTGCCACCGAAGCGCTCCGCGGTGATGGCGCCCGTTTGGTCAATGGCGATGGCACAGCCTTCATGGACCGCTACCACCAAAGCGGCGACCTGGCGCCACGGGATGCGGTCGCCCGGGCCATCCAGGCGGAGCGACTGTCGGGCCGGGGCGCCTTTCTTGACGCAAGGGATGCAGTTGGTGCCGCATTCCCCGATCACTTTCCAACGGTGTTTGCCGCTTGCCAGGCCGCTGGAATAGACCCGCGTACGCAACCCATGCCGATTGCGCCGGCAGCCCACTACCATATGGGCGGTATCGCGTCGGACCTTTGGGGCCGCTCGACCCTCGCTGGCCTGTCGGTCTGTGGCGAGTGCGCCTCCACGGGGGCCCATGGCGCCAACAGGTTGGCGTCCAACTCCCTGTTGGAAGCGGTCGTGTTCGCTCAACGCGTGGCTCGGCGGCTCGCTGGCGATTCCCTCAAGGATCCCGGCAGAAGTGCCGGCTTGGCCCCGCAAAGGATCGATGAGCCGACGCTGGCTGAGCTTCGGAACCGGATGCAGGACGCCTGTGGGGTTGTTCGCGACGGCGACGGACTGGGGAAACTGGCTGACTGGATCGACGAGACAATCGCCACACGGGGCGCAGCCAATGCCCTGGTGGCTGCAAAGTTGATTGTAGACCCTGCCCTCGCCCGGACGCACAGTCTTGGCGGCCATTTCAGGCGCGATCATCCGGACGCTCCGGACAAGGCGGTCCGCAGTTTTTCCGACCGTGGCGGCCAAAGGCCTACCCTCGTCCTTGAAGATGCCGAGTGACAGTCATGAGCCAGATCAATCTGCCTGCCAATCCACCGGCCTTGCCCGCGATCATTCTGGACCCCATCGTCCGGCTTGCGCTGGCCGAGGACCTGGGCCGGGCCGGCGACCTGACGACGGATGCGACGATCGCGCCGGGCACCGCCATGACCGTCGAGATCAGGGCGCGGAAGCCCGGGCGTCTGGCCGGCCTCGATGCGGCATCCCATGCACTGACGCTTGTCGATCCTGCGGTCTCGATGGAGACCCACCTCAGGGATGGCGACCCGCTTGCGCCGGGCCATGTGATCGCTCGGCTCACGGGCGATGCCCGGTCCATCCTGACGGCCGAGCGGACCATGCTGAACTTCCTCGGCCGGCTCTCCGGGGTCGCGACCCTGACGGCCGCCTATGTGGATGCAATCGACGGCACGGATGCGAAGATCGTCTGCACCCGGAAGACGACGCCGGGTCACCGGGCGCTGGAGAAGCGGGCCGTCCGGTGTGGCGGCGGCACCTCCCACCGGTATGGGCTAGACGATGCGATCCTGATTAAGGACAACC
>JBCBKE010000141.1:0-2420 GCA_038522375.1 Pseudomonadota bacterium | reverse complement strand
CAAATCCGCCTGGACAAAAGCCATCGCCGAGCAGCTCCAGGCCGAACGCTGACCGCTGTGGGATTGACCACCGGGAGAGAAGCACGGGAGCTCAAGAAGTAATGCTGTGCCTGGCCGCCGAGCACACCTAATCGACAGGCAAATGTTCTTCGAGAAAACTGGAAATTGCCAAGTACTCCCGCTCCCGCTCGCCCTCGCCACGATAGCTGTGGCCGGACTGGTCCAACCATAAACGGTCGACCGGCTTCCCACTCGCCTTGAGGGCCTCATACATCAGTTCAGACTGCTTGATGGGAACAACCAAGTCTGCTTTCCCATGGATGAGCAGCATGGGCACCTCGACACGTGCAGCGAGTTTGGCCGGCGATACGGAGTTCAAAGCGTCGCGGTCGCGCCTTGGATCACCAATCAGTTCAACCCAGTATTGGTAAGCTTCAGAATTGCGCCCCTCTTCCCGCCGCTCCCATCTCAACATCTCGACGAGATCTGAAATGCCCGCGCCGGCGATTGCGCACTGGTACAACTCAGGACTAAGCGTCGCCGCCGCCATGGAAACATATCCGCCATAGGAATAACCGAGAATGCAGGCCCGGTCGGCATCCACAAGCCCCAGTCCGACCAGGTGACGAAAACCATCCTCCACGTCGGTTTGCATTGCCTTGCCAAACTGCCCGTGGCTGCGCCGAATGAAGTCCTCGCCAAAGCCCGATGACCCGCGGAAGTTCGGCTGAAAGACCTGATATCCGAGTGCGGCCAGATACTGGACCATTGGATCAAACGTAAAATAGTCGCGAACGGCAGGTCCACCATGGGGGAGCATGACAAGCGGCGGTTGGGCGCTCTCAGATATGCCATGTGGCCTTGTCAGGTACCCGCGCAGGGATAGCCCATCTCGCGCCTGGTAGTGGATCACCTCGCTGTCGGAGAACTGCAGCCCTGCATAGCCGAACTTCCCATAAGCCAGCCCTTCGGCACGGGCCTCATCCACATCATAGACGTGATAACCCCCGGGCTCCGTTGGACCTTGGGCGTGAACGAGCCAGCGGCGCCCGTCCCGGCTTGCACTCACCGGACTGACATTCGCTGTCTCGCCGAAGTAGACGGACAAGCCTTCCAGATGGGACTGTAGAAATGGGTCTTCGAGCGCGTACTCCAGGCGGTCGTCGAGATAAACCGCGCCGAGATAGGCCCCCGTTGCTTCATCAAACACACCGGAAGAAACATCGATACCGTCGACAGCCTTTATTTGCTCCAGATATAAATCCTGTTCGAAATCATACAGGTAGATTCCAGTTGTCGGTGCTGCTTCCGGGCGGGCGGCGACATAAAAAGTCGTTTCGGTTGGTCCCGGACTTAGCGGCTGAAACTCCGTGGCCGTGTCTCGCGCACCCCGATCACGGTTGAGGCGAACGGTTCTTATCCGCTTCCACCGGATCCGTCCGCCACGACCCTCCTCACGCGCATAAATCCGGACGATGGTCCCGCGATCGTTGATATTGTAGCGGAATGCGGGCTCCCCGTTCCGGTCGATAAACCAGTAATACGTATTACCCGTGCCATTTGCGATACGCTCAAACGCGCCGGTATGAATGTTCACCCTGAACAGATCGAGGTCACCCTGCCTGTTTGCAGGCATGAGGATGTGGTCAGGGTCCTGCCGGAGCAGACTCGCAACGCGACCCAACTGAAAGTTCCGGTTCATGCGGCGATCGTCGGCGAACATCGCAGCAGGACTGCTGCCGTCCCGGTTAACGGCCAGAAGTCGAACAAATCGCGCGGGAAATTCGGCTTCGGCAAGCAAAGGGAGGCTAATCTGCTCTTCACTAGCCAAATCGACAAACCCCGTCGCGGAAACGAGCAGCCGCTCATCGGTCGCCCACTCGATCCAATTCACCTGAAAATCGCCGACCGGGATCGTCGCGACCGGTGACCCCGGTTGGTCGAGATCGATAACGAGGATCGCCTGTTGCAGGTCGCCAACCCTGCGGATGCCGGCAACATAGCGCCCCGACGGCGACAATTCCGGGCCCCAGAAGTCATAGGGCGCCAGGAAAGCATCCAACGTTGGCAGGCTCTTCGCATGGGTTTCAGCCACTGCCAGTCCACGAGCAAAGAAAACCAGAGCAATGCAGAAGAAGAGACTGCGCAGCATATGAATGCATCCCGTCAATGAAACATCATTTGGTCGGTAGAGGTTAGGTTAGCAAACAAGCCCTCGCAATTGGATAAGCGCGTGCTCCAATCTCATCTTGAAGAATGATAGTCTGGAAACCAGGATATCGTATTAACGCTTGTAGGACCGGCCACCCGCCTGCCCCCCCACTATGGATCACCCGCGCGCTTGCCGCCGATGCGAAAGATCGGCGGCGAACCATTGGGCCGTTGATCGACCGATGCTATCCTTGGCCACTTTGAAAACA
>JBCBKE010000140.1:0-2465 GCA_038522375.1 Pseudomonadota bacterium | reverse complement strand
GGATGGTGGGCGCATGGTTTTGCGACGGTTTACAGCTGTTTGTCTCTTTGCGTGTGCGATTTCGGCACCCGCCCTGGCGGATGATGCCGCGAGTGCCACCACGATCAGTCATTTTTCCGGCAAGCCCGTCCCGCGCTTTGAGAGTTTGCGTTATTCCGCCGTGAATGGCCGGGCAGGGCCGGGCAAGGATCACCAGATCCTGTGGCGCTATGAACGTCAGGGGCTTCCTGTCTTGATTATCAAGGAAAGCCGCGACTGGCGCCGCGTGCGCGATCCCGATGGCGATGAGGTCTGGATTCGCGGTAACCAGCTGTCGGCGGCGGCCCATGCGTTGGTACGGCGGGAAACGGTTTTGCGTGCGAGCCCTGACCCGGAGGCCCGCCCTGTTGCAAAGCTGGCTGAAGGGGTCCTCGCTGAGCTCGGCCCCTGCGATGCGGGATGGTGCAGGCTTGAGACGCCGCGGGGCAAGGGTTGGGCTGCCAGGGCGGATCTCTGGGGGGCGAACGCGACCGACACGCCGCTCTAAGGCCGCCTGCATGGCTCGTATGAGTTGACAAAATCCGGCAGCGGGGCTCGTTTGCGCGCACATCACCTTGCGCGAAAGGATGTCCCCTTGAGCGGACCGCACGAGTTTCACACCCCGCAACCCAGCTATTCCTATGATGAGCTGATCACCTCCAGCAAAGGCGAACTGTTCGGCCCTGGCAATGCGCAGCTGCCGGCACCGCCCATGCTCATGATGGACCGTGTAACCGAGATCAGCCTCGATGGCGGGCCTTTCGGCAAAGGCCACGTGGTTGGCGAGCTCGATATCAAGCCGGATCTCTGGTTCTTCCAGTGCCATTTCCCAGGCGATCCGGTCATGCCTGGCTGCCTCGGCCTTGATGCGATGTGGCAGGCCGTCGGCTACTGGCTCGGCTGGTCCGGATCGCCGGGCAAGGGCCGCGCCCTGGGTGTTGGCCATGTGAAATTCACCGGCCAGATCACACCCGACGTCGGCCTCGTGCGTTATGAGATCGAGATGAAACGCGTCAAGCGCGGCAAGCTTGTTCTGGGCATTGCCGATGGCCGTGTCTTCGCTGACGATAAGAAAGTCTACGTTGCCGAGGATATGAAAGTCGGCCTGTTCAATCCGGATGAGCTCTAGCCTCCATTGACGCGCGTTCAGGGCCCCTCTAGCCCTCTGGTGACTGCCGCAGAACAAAGGAGTGCGCCCCATGTCCGACGATTGGAATTTCCCCGCCGGCGACCTGATGAAGGGCAAGCGCGGCCTTGTGATGGGTGTGGCAAACCAGAATTCCATCGCCTGGGGCATTTCCCGCCAACTCGCCGCTCAAGGGGCGGAGATTGCTTTCACCTATCAGGGCGAAAATCTCGAGCGCCGCGTGCGGCCGCTTGTTGAATCCATTGGCATGGACACGATGATTCCAGCCGATGTGACCGATGATTCCTCAATGGATGCGGCCTTCGACGCGGTTAAGGACAAGTTCGGCACGATCGATTTCCTCGTCCATTCCATCGCCTTTGCCGGCAAGGACGAGCTTATGGGCTCGATGGTCGAGAAGACCTCCCGTGAAGGATTTGCGCGGGCCATGGATATTTCCGTCTACAGCTTCATCGACGTATGCCGCCGGGCAGGTGCGATTATGACCCCTAAGGAAGAGGGTGGGGGATCGATCCTGTGCATGACCTATCTCGGGGCCGAGCGGACGATCCCGTCCTATAATGTCATGGGCGTTGCCAAGGCGGCTCTGGAAGCCTCCACCCGGTATGCCGCGCGCGATCTCGGGCCACAGGGCATCCGCGTGAATGCGATTTCCGCCGGGGCCATGCGGACGCTGTCGCTGGCGGGCATTCGCGGTGGCAAGAGCCTCATGGGCACGGGGCGGGACTGGTCGCTCCTGAAGGAAGACACCAGCATGGAAGGCGTGGCGGGATGTGCGCTGTACCTCCTGTCACCGCTGGGGCGCTCCATTGCCGGGGAAATCGTGCATGTCGATGCCGGCTTCCATGCTGTTGGTGTGCCGCAGCTGGACGATGAAGGCTGATATGTCGGTTCGCACCGCATCCTGCCGGTGCGGAGCGCTCCAAGCCACCTGCACGGGCGCGCCGGTGCGCATTTCGGTGTGCCACTGTCTCGACTGCCAGAAACGCTCCGGCAGCGCCTTTGCGGCGCAGGCCCGTTGGCCGGAAGGTCAGGTGGCGGTGACCGGTGCCTACACGACCTATGAGACACTCGCCGATAGTGGCCGGTGGGGGCGCTATAATTTCTGTCCGACCTGCGGGGATACAGTGTTCTATACCAATGAGCTTTTTCCCGGCCGGATCGCGGTGCCGCTTGGCGCCTTTGCCGATCCTTCGTTTCCAGCCCCGAAGCACTCTGTCTTTGAAGATCGCAAACATGGCTGGGTCGAACTGACCGGCGATGACTGGTCGCGGCTGGCTTAGACGCCCAGCACAAAACG
>JBCBKE010000139.1:0-2493 GCA_038522375.1 Pseudomonadota bacterium | reverse complement strand
CCGCCACAGACACATCGATGAAATGGCGCAGCAGGGCACGATACCCCGGGCGCCCCGCCTGTAATTCCGCCACAGCGGCCTGGCTGCGTTCGTTGCGGGCCTCGTCGGCTTTCGCCTTCGTGGAGGCTTGCGGGTAGAGCCGGGCCAGATCCTCGATCGTGACCGGCGGGTCCTCGGGATAGGGCCCCTCGAAATCGTCGTCGAAATAGATCAGATCCGGCTGCTCGTCTTCCAACTCGGTGACAAGGTGCCCCATCTGCAGGCCCCAATCTCCCAGGTGGACATCGGAGGTCACCGGGTCACCGCTAAACCGCAGGATCCGTTGCAGCGCGTCGCCGATCACCGCCGAGCGCAAGTGCCCCACATGCATCGGCTTGGCCACGTTCGGTCCGCCGAAATCGATCACCGTCACCTGTGGATCAGGCGCCAGCGCTCCGCCCGCCATCGCGTCCGCCGCAATTGCAGCCGCCCGCTTCGCCAGTCCATCGGCAGACACCCGGATATTCAGAAACCCGGGGCCAGCCACCTCAACGCTGGCAATGGCCGGGTGGTCCTTGATCTTCGCAGCAATCTCGGCGGCGACGTCGCGGGGATTGCGTCCAGCCTGCTTGGCCGACCCCATGGCGCCATTGCACTGGAAATCGGCCAGTTCCGCACGGTCAGAACGGCGCACCGCCCCCCATTTCCGCTCCAGCCCGATAGCCTCGAACGCGTCGGCACACGCCTCGCTGAGCGTGGTCGCCAGATCAGACATAGGTGTCCTCCGCTGCTCGCCGGGGGTCTGGGCCCCCGGCCCGTGCCCCACGGCGCTACTCCGATCGGTCCCGGCCGACCTGGGCATCCAGCCGGAAGCGCTTGCCGTCCCGGTTGAACTGCAGCTCATCCTCGGTCAGGTCAAACCCCACGACGATCTCGAAGTTCGCGCCCGAGATGCCGCCATCGACGCGCGGGATCACGATGTCACTGATCCGTTCATTGACAGCGGCCAGGGTGCCGTCCCGGAAATTGGCCGTCAGGACAAAATCGGCCCGCTCCAGCACTTTCGCATCCCGCCGGGTGATCGCGACGAAATAGGGGTAGTCATGGGTCGCTGCCTCGGATGCGGGTCCACGACCAAACGCAAAATCGATCTCCAGCTCCGCCCTGATCGGGTCAGTCTCGGCATACCGGCACTGCAGCCGCACATCGGTAATCTCGCCCGTATAACGGATATCGTTGAACAGCTCACCTGTGCCATCGAAGGTGATCACCCGCGCCGCATCGTAGAGCGCAAGCGCCGGTGGACAGGGTCCAGCATTCTGGCGCGCGTCAAACACGTCAGCCACGCCGCCTGAGCAGGCAGACAGGCAGGCGGTGGCAGCAAAAACAAGGCAAGGGAAGCGCATGGGCAGCGTCGTCCTGTTTGGCGATCGGTTCGGGCGCTATGCATGGCCCGCGAACCGGTTATATGGCAAGGGTGGATGTGCAACCGTCTTTCGGAAGGACCGCCCTGGTGACCAGCCCGCTTCCCCCGCTCACCATCCTGCTCGCTGCCCCCCGCGGCTTTTGTGCCGGCGTGGACCGCGCCATCCAGATCGTCGAGGAGGCCCTGGGCAAATGGGGGCCACCCGTCTATGTGCGTCATGAAATCGTGCACAACCAGCACGTGGTGTCCCGCCTCGAAGAGAAGGGTGCGGTATTTGTCGATGAGCTTGACGAATGCCCCCCGGACCGCCCCGTGATCTTCTCCGCCCACGGGGTTCCGAAATCGGTGCCGGCAGATGCCGAAGCGCGGAACATGGTCTATGTCGATGCCACCTGCCCCCTGGTCTCCAAGGTGCACGTGGAGGCCGAACGACACACCCGTGAGGGCAAGCACATCCTTCTCATCGGCCATGCAGGTCATCCGGAGGTCGTCGGCACCATGGGACAGGTCCCACCCGGCGCCATGACACTGATTGAAACCGAGGATGACGCGCGCACCGTCCAGCCCGCCAATCCCGACAGGCTCGCCTTCGTCACCCAGACAACCCTCAGCGTCGATGATACCGCCGCTATCGTTGCGATCCTGCGCGAACGCTTCCCCTCCATTGGCGTCCCCCACAAGGAGGACATTTGCTATGCCACCACAAACCGCCAGGAAGCGGTCAAGGCGATGGGCGAAGCATCGGACCTTGTCCTCGTCATCGGGGCGGAAACCTCGTCAAACTCAAAACGGCTTGTCGAGGTCGGCCTCCGGGCCGGGGCGCAGGACGCCCAACTCGTCGCCAGCGCCGATGACATCGAATGGTCCTGGTTCGACGGGGTGACGACACTGGGCCTCACGGCCGGCGCCAGCGCCCCGGAAGACCTGGTCCAGGGCGTCATCGACGCCTGCCGGGAGCGTTTTGACGTCAGTGTCGAAGACGTCCGCACCGCGCGCGAAGACGTGGTCTTCAAGCTCCCCCGCGTGCTTGCAGACTAGGGTCCAGACTCAATCAGACCGACTGGAATTCACCGGAAGTGGACGCTTCG
>JBCBKE010000138.1:0-2555 GCA_038522375.1 Pseudomonadota bacterium | reverse complement strand
CTCGACTGCCACGACCTGATCCTGCCCCATGACCAGGCCTCCTACGACCAGTATGCGCAGCTACGGGCATCCTTGCTGGCCCAGCAGGGCGCTGCCCGCCAGCGCGCCAGCCTGTCGCCTCTCTCGCCCGCCAGCGACACTGTGCTCCAGGGGCGTCAGGTCGCGCTGCCGCCCGAGATGCACCAGCTGGATGGCCTGTTCGGGGACGGAAAGGTCGCGATCGTCGGCAATGTTGGTCCACTGGTCGAGCCGGTGACGCGCGCAAGCTTTGAAAGCGGCGCGGTCCGCCTTCCGCCGCGGCTTTTCTCCCACAATGACCAGCAGGCGGTCTGGCAGGCCAACCAGCCAGAAGGCGCCCAGTATGGCTGGGGCGGATTGTTCGCCGACGCGGTCCTCGCCTCAGGTGCGAATTTTTCGTTGCCGCAATTCACCACCATCACCACCGACGAGGTTGGCCCCTTTCTGACTGGCCGAAACGCTGTGCCATATCGCGTGAGCACATCTGGTGCGGCGCGGGTCGATTTCCTGGAAGACTATTATGACGGTATCTCCGGCGAGCGGACAGACCTTCTTGAGGCGGTCCGCGACCAGTTGGCGGCCCAGAGCTATCGCGGCAACCACCTGCTTGAGCGCGACATGGCGGCGGCCTTCTCAGGCGGGCTCGAGACTAATGAGGCCTATGACATTGCCCGCCAGCAGGGCGTAGCGCTCTCCACGAGCTTCCCGGCCACACCGCTCGGCGCACAGCTCAGGGCCGTGGCGGAAACGATCAATGTCCGCGACCGGCTGTTTGCCTCGCGCCAGGTCTTCTTCGTCGGCCTCGGTGGTTTCGACACCCACGATGCCCAGGCGCGCGCGCTGCCGAAACTGCTCTCCCAGATCGATGGGGCGCTGGCGGCCTTCCAGGCGGCGATGGAGGCGCTCGGTTTGGCCCGCGATGTCACCCTGTTCACGGCATCGGATTTCGGTCGCACACTGGCGGTAAATGGTGATGGCACTGACCATGGCTGGGGTGGTCACCAGGTCGTGCTCGGCGGCGCGGTGAAGGGGGGCGATATCTACGGCTCGCTTCCGCCCCCGACCCTTGGCCACGAGGCCGACAGTGGCGGAGGCCGTCTGATCCCGTCCGTGGCGGTGGACAGTTACGCTGCCGAACTGGGCCGCTGGTTCGGTCTCGCGGAAAGCGAACTCTCATCGGCCCTTCCGGGTCTCGGCAATTTCGACCCGCTCCCGACATCATTCCTCTAAACTGAAACGGCCCCGACGACCCATGACCCAGACACGCCCACATATTGCCCTCCTCGCCCTTGGCCTCGCCGCCTGTTCCGACGGAGGCGACAGCAGCAGCCCACCCCCTCCTCCGGCCCCAAAGAACAGCGCCCCCAGCTTTTCGACGGCGCCGGTTGATGTGAGCGTGGAGGAAAACACCACAGCAACGCTTGCCACCATCGAGGCCAGCGATCCCGATGGCGACACGCTCGCCTTTTCCGTCACCGACGATGATGCCAGCACCTTTGCCTTCGATGCCGCGACCGGGGCCCTGGGCTTTACAGCCGCGCCCGATTTCGAGGCGCCGGGCGATGCCAATGGCGACAATGTCTACGTGGCGACGCTGCAGGCCAGCGATCCGGGTGGGCTGAGCGCCACGCTGGCCATCTCGGTTACCGTGACGGATGTCGCCGAGAACGGCGATCCGGTGCGCTACCGCGACCGCGTTTTTACCCAGTTACAGGTCGAGGACGGCGTCACATTCGCCACGGTGGAAGGCCAGGGCCTGCGGCTCACAATCTACACGCCGGAAGGCGACGCCGCCACGGACCGGCCGGTGATGATTGCAGCCTCCGGCGGCGGCTTCCAGGAGCAGGACCGGGAATCTGTTGAACCAATCGCACAGGAATTTGCCCGTCGTGGCTATGTGGGTGTCACGATGGACTACCGCGTCCTCGGACAGGCGCCCCTTGATGCCGACGAGCTCGCCATTGCCGGGGCCACAGCCACCCAGGACATGTTCGCCGCCGTCCGGTTCCTGCGGGCCGAGGGCGAGGGCGCGAACCCGCGCGGCATCCGCCCCGACGCCATCTTTGTGAGCGGGGAATCTGCCGGCGGTGTCATGGCCATGCTGGCCGCGACGCTCGACCCGGATGATCCGATTTCACGCCCGGCCCTGGCGGATTTCCTTGACGCCAATGGCGGCGTGTATGGCGCGGTCGGAGACAATGACGATGTGTCGTCCCTGGTGCAGGGGGCCATGCCGCTGTCGGGCGGCGTGCTTGATCTGGCCACGATTGATGCGAGCTCGGCGCTGATCTATGCGGCCCACGAAGAGTTTGATCCCGTGGTGCCCTGCGACACGGCCCCGGAGGGCGTGAGCTTTACTGGGCTTGAGGTCTCAGGCGCCTGCGACGTGGTCCCGGCTTATGGCGCCGCCGGCGCAACAGCCGAGCTGTTCCTGGTCGAGAACTCCACAGGCCATGTGGAGTTTACAGACATCCAGCGCCGCGGCATCTACCAGGGCGCGGCCGAGCTTTTCTTCGAGAGCGTCATCTCACCAACCG
>JBCBKE010000137.1:0-2599 GCA_038522375.1 Pseudomonadota bacterium | reverse complement strand
TCGGGTTTCTCGATTTGCTGGCCAGCCAATTGCCGACGGAGGGGGAATGGCAGCGAAATCGGGCGACGACATGACCGACCGTGGCCGGTAATGAGATTTCATCGGGCCGCGATCACTGAGAGGGATAGATGAAGGCTCTGGGAATCAAAAGCGCCACCCCTGAGGGTGGCGCCCGTGAGCCGGTTTGACTCTCTGGATCTTGGTTCCGGGATCTTTCCCGGTTCCTGTATTAGGTTAGACGTCCCGTAGAGGCTGCTCCACGTCACCCCGAACCCATACAGACCCAATGGTCTCACCTGGTTTCTCACTCGACATTGGATCACCTCCTTTCTGCTGTTTACGACAAAGTCGCCACTCCCAGAAAGAAGCCGACGACACCCCTAATAAAGCACGACTCATGCCTTCGGAAAGGTGAATGATGCCGATGGTGGTGAATTTTTATTGCGGTGCCTAGCCGGGCAGCATGCTACGGACGCGGCCGAGTTTGAAAGGGCGCACGGTGGTCGTTGACCGTTCAGGACCCGTAAGGCGAACGTCCGGCGGCTTGGAAGGCGCTGGCGAATGCCAGCGATGCGCAGCCTTGTGCTGCATGGCGTTGGCCTTCGATACCGCCCAGGGGTTCGGGATCGATAAGCCCAACGGAGTCGCCTGCCCGAATCTGGGCCATAATGACCAGTGCACGATCCACGCAAACCGATGCCGCGAAGGCTTCTCCAGTTGCGTGACGTTCGATTGTGGCGGGGTTGGGCAATACGTCACCGAAACCGTATTCGCCGGCGCCCGCTGGCGGGATGATCCCGCGCTGACCGACCCCATGACAACGGCCTTCTCAACGGTACGGGAAATCGCGGCCCTGACGGAGATGGTGGACGTCGCACTGGCACTTGACCTGACCGATGCAGATCGCGCCGTTCTGGCCGACCATCGCGAAAGTCTTTGGCCAGATACGCCGTGGACGCCGGCCAGCCTTGCCGCCTTCGCCGACGCTGACACCGCGGGGCAGATCCGCGCGTCGCTCCGCCGGCTCCGGCGCTACTTCGCCGACCTCTAGCGCAGCGATCGACCGGGCTGGTGCTTCGGCGTCAATTTCGACTAAGTGACGAAAACGGCGGAGGAAACCATGGCATCGACCACATCATTCAACGGCAAGACGGTTGTCATAACCGGCGGTGCAACAGGCATCGGATTTGCGCTCGCGAAGGCCTTCGGAACTGAGGGGGCCAGGATCGTGATCGGTGAACCCCGGGCGTCGCGACTTGAGGAGGCAGCGGCGTCGCTCGGCGACCTCGGGATCGATGTGTCTACGATGGTGATGGACGTCACCGATCCGGAAAGCGTAGTGGCCTTCGCTGATTTCGCGTGGGAGCGGTATGGCGCCGTCCATGTGTTGATCAACAATGCTGGCATCGGTACCGGGCTCCGGAGCATGACCAAGTTGCCGCTAGCGGACATGCATCGCGTGTTCGACGTAAACGTTTTTGGCGTCTGGTATGGTTCCGCGATCTTTGGAAAGCGGATGATCGACCAGGGCGAACCCGCAGCCATTTACAATGTCGGCTCGGAGAATTCCTTCTTCAATGCGATGCCGAAGATGGCGGCCTACATCGCAACCAAGCATGCCGTCCGCGGCATGACCGAGGCCATGCGGGAGGACTTTCCGGACTTCATCACGATCGGCCTGATTTGCCCTGGATTCGTGAAGACCGAGCTGACGAAGGGGCCATTCGCCGACCATGCAATGGATGCCGATGTGTTTGCCGCGAAAGTGTTGGAGCAGGTCAAGGCTGGCCAATTCTACATCATGACCCACGCGTACAACATTGAGCGTATCAAGCCGGTTCACGCTGAAATCGAGGGAGCCCTGGCAACCTATGCCCCCCGCTACGAAGGGGACGAGGCCCTCGACGTCCGGA
Source organism: Pseudomonadota bacterium (assembly GCA_038522375.1). Taxonomy (GTDB): domain Bacteria; phylum Pseudomonadota; class Alphaproteobacteria; order Caulobacterales; family Hyphomonadaceae; genus UBA5336. The sequence goes on along the minus strand of JBCBKE010000137.1, from coordinate 686 downwards.
TCTTGCTGGAACGATCAACGCGTCCCGACCAAGACCCGGATGAGACGGCATGAGCGCTGGTCTACCGTCGTCAGCTCCGTTGAAACGAGGTCTTCAGGCCCTTACGCTTCAAAAGAAATCGTTTGCCAACGGATACTTGCGCGATAACAGGGTCCTGAAGGGGCGGTCCGGCGTACGAGGAAAGACCGGCGCCTGAGCGCATTTGGGAGGTTCCGCTGGCGGACATATTCACGCTTGTGCCGCCCATTCTGGCGATCGGTATCGCGCTGTGGACGCGGAACGTTTTCTGGGCGCTCGGGGCAGCGCTCTGGGTCTCGGAAGCCTTTATCGTTGGCGGCAATCCGCTGACTGGCGCGCTGGGAGCCATTGACCGCAGCGTCGGCGTCCTGGCCAGCGAGGGCAATGCGCGTATCCTGCTGTTCTGTCTCATAATCGGGGCGCTGATCGCGTACATGCAGCAGTCTGGCGGGATATCGGCCATGGTCGAACGTCTCACCACGTCAGGTCTCGCCTCCACGCGCCGCCGGGCAAGTCTGGCAACGGCCCTTGCCGGTGTTGTATTGTTTGTCGAGACCAATATCAGTCTTCTCAGCACCGGGATCATGGGCCGACCGCTGTTTGACCGGCAGGGGATCAGCCGGGAGCGGTTGGCTTACATCATCGATTCAACCAGCGCACCGGTCAGT
>JBCBKE010000136.1:0-2683 GCA_038522375.1 Pseudomonadota bacterium | reverse complement strand
ATGCCACGATCATGCCGCGGATGACGAACACCGTCATGCTCGGGGGCGACGCCGACCCGGCTGAAATTGTGGGCTCCATCAAGCGCGGGATCTGGGCCGTCGATTTCGGCGGCGGCCAGGTGGACATAACGTCTGGCAACTTCGTCTTCCAATGCACAGAGGCTTACCTGGTCGAGGATGGCAAGGTCGTCGCGCCGGTCAAGAATGCCACCCTGATCGGCCACGGCCCGGCCGCGATGGAGAACGTGACGATGATCGGCAATGATTTCGCCATGGATGATGGCGTGGGCGTGTGCGGCAAAGCTGGCCAGTCGGTTCCCGTTGGTGTTGGACAACCGACCCTGCGCGTTGAGGGCCTGACCGTGGGCGGTGCAGGCTGACGCCAGCGCTCGACAGTGGGCAAGCCGGCAGCCTAGTGTTCAGGGGAAACAGCTCAACCGGAGGCAAGGCGATGGCGGGATTGAATTTACTGGACATGCTCACAGGCCCGACAGGTCGGCGTGCCGTCGCGCAGATGGGTCAGCAATTCGGACTGGACGAGACGCAATCGTCCCAGGCCGTCGCTGCCCTGCTACCGGCGCTTTCATCGGGCCTCAAACGCAATGTTGGCCAGCCTGGCGGCCTCGAGGCCCTGGTGGGTGCGCTCTCCAAGGGTCAGCACACCCAATATCTTGACGAGCCCGAAACCCTGGCAAAGCCGGAAACCGTCGATGACGGCAACGCCATTCTCGGCCACCTTCTCGGATCAAAGGATATCAGTCGTGCTGCCGCCGCTCGCGCGTCCGAACGCACAGGGATATCAGACGGCGTCCTCAAACAGATGCTTCCCCTGGTTGCTTCCATGGCCATGGGTGCCCTGTCGAAGCAGAAAGACGATCCGAACACGTCAAACATGCTCACAGCCGCCATGGCCGCGGTGTCCGGCCAGTCCAGTACATCAAGCGGCGGTGGGCTGCTCGGCACGGTGATGGGGATGCTCGGTGGTGGCAGTAAAACCGCGGCAGGTGCCGCGCCGGCGTCAGGTGGCGGCATGGCTGGATTGCTTGGCAATTTCCTCGACGCTGACAAGGATGGAAGCGCCATGGACGACATCTTCGAGATGATCACCAAGCGCTAGGCTGCCTCACTCCCCCGGTTTGAGCGTTGGCTGCGCTTCGTGGCCAACGGCTTCAGCGCCAGTGTCGGCATGGGCGTCCGCGCCTTCGACACGGAGGGTCAGACGGCTGAGCCAAGGGGTCAGAACCATCAGCACGAAACCGAGCGCCACCGCGGCACCACCGAGTTGGAGATAAACCGCGTTGTAGGCGTCGAGGCTCTGCTCCGGTGAGGCGCCCTCGGGGACCTGGGTCAGCTTCGCAACTTCCGCGGCGATGACGTTCGCCAGCGTCACCGCGAGGAACCAGTATCCCATCATGAAGCCCACGACCTGTTTGGCGGACATCTTGGTGACCGCCGAAAGCCCGACGGGAGACAGAAAGACTTCTCCCGTGGTGTGGAGCAGGTACATCAGCAGGACGAAGCCCACCGAGATCCGGAGCGCTCCTTCGGCATCGGGCGTTGCGGTCTGGATCCCCCAATTCAGCACGAAGAACCCGGCACCGATCTGAAGCATCGCGAGACCGAACTTCATGAAACTGTTCGGTTCCCAACCTCGGCTCCCGAGCCAGGTCCAAAGCGCGGCGACGAGCGGCGCGAAGACGATGATAAAGAAGGGGTTTGCTGACTGAAGCGCTGCCGCCGGGAAGGCCTGCCCGCCGATCTCGTTGGTCACATGGGCACCGGCGAACAGGTTCAGCGAGGTGGGTCCCTGGTCAAAAAGTGTCCAGAACAGCACGGAACTGATCGACAGGATCAGCAGGCCGATCATCGGGTTTCGAGCCTCGGCATCAAGCCGTGTGATCATGTAGAAGAGCACACCCGCCGTGGCGACAACGAATACCGGGTACATGGCCGCTGTCGTGAACGATGCGAACTGCAACAGGACGAAAGCAACTGCTACGAAAGCGAAACCCGAAAGGTAGACAAGCCACTCCCGGTTCAGGCCGGCAAGGACGGGGCTCGAGATATCGACATCCGCCGGCGGATCGGCCCGACCCTCCAGCCATCCCTGACCGAGCACGAACACGACCAGCCCCGACAGCATCCCCACGGCCGCGAGACCGAAACCCGCCCACCAACCAACACTTGCCGCAGCCCAGGCACAGGCGATCCCGGCCAGAAGGGCCCCCAGATTGATCCCCATGTAGTAGAGCGTGAAACCGGCGTCCCGCCTTTGGTCACCCTGATCATAAAGGGCTCCAACGCAGGTTGAAATATTGGGTTTCAGGAAGCCGACGCCGGCCACGATGAACGCCAGTGCGAGGAACAGGATCGTTTCGTAAAGCGCCACACGCTCTCGCTGGACAACGCCGTCCAGCACAATGGTCTCACCGGATCGAACGTAGCTGACGGTCCGCTCCATGGAGCCGATTTCCGGCTGTACGAAACCCGTAACCTCGTAGAGCGACCCGCCAACCTCGATCTGCCGTTCGTTCCTGGTTTCGCTGTATTCGGGCCGCTCCAGCGCGTAGGTCTGGTCGCCAACCACCAGGGTCTCGGTGGCGGCTGGTCCGTGAAAGCCCATGAGGCCATGACCAATGACCAGTAATATGGCTCCGAAAGTCACCGCCTTCCGGAAGCCGAT
>JBCBKE010000135.1:0-2808 GCA_038522375.1 Pseudomonadota bacterium | reverse complement strand
GGACGACATCCCGGCCTGCGCTGAATGGTTGGGGCCCTGGCCGCCTGATCTCGCGTCATGGAGACGTTTGTTACAACGCGGCGGCCGGATGCTGGGCGCCCAGATGGAAAGCTATTCGATGTCGATTACGGCTGAAAAGAAGACTGAACTGATCAAGAAATTCGCCCGCGGCGACGGCGATACCGGGTCCCCCGAGGTCCAGGTTGCCATCCTGACCGAGCGGATCAACAACCTCACCGAGCACTTCAAGACCAATGCGAAGGACAAGCACTCTCGCCGCGGCCTGCTCGGGCTCGTCGCCAACCGGCGAAAGCTCCTTGATTACGTCAAGGGCAAGGATGAGGGCCGATACAAGGCCCTGATCGAAGAACTGGGGATCCGCCGCTAGGGCGCTCCAGACATGACCCGCCGTGCCATGGGGGCCGGCGGGTTTTTCGTATGTGAATGAAAGACAAAACGCATGTTCGACAAGCAAACCGTGTCGCTGGAATGGGCCGGCCGCACACTCACCCTGGAAACGGGCCGGATGGCACGCCAGGCCGATGGCGCCGTGGTCGCCACCTATGGCGACACCACCGTCCTCGCCACCGCCGTGTTCGAAAAGCAGGGAGACCCGTCCAAGGACTTCTTCCCGCTCACGGTGAACTACCAGGAGAAATACTACGCCTCCGGCCGGATCCCCGGCGGCTTTTTCAAGCGCGAAGGCCGGCCGACGGAGAAGGAAACGCTCACGTCGCGGCTGATCGACCGGCCGATCCGGCCTTTGTTCGTGAACGGGTTCAAGAACGAAGTGCAGGTGATCATCACCGCCATCTCCTATGACCTGGAGAACGACCCCGACATCCTGGGCATGGTGGCCGCCTCTGCGGCGCTGGTGCTGAGCGGGGCGCCATTCATGGGCCCGATCGGCGGGGCCCGCGTGGGCTACCAGGACGGGGACTACATCATCAACCCGACCATCGAACAGCTGGAAAGCTCCGAGCTGGACCTGATCGTGGCGGGCACCGAGGATGCGGTGATGATGGTGGAGAGCCAGGCCAAGGAGCTGTCCGAGGAGATCATGCTGGGCGCGGTGGTGGCTGGCCATGATGCGATGCAGCCGGTGATCGAGGCGATCATCCAGCTGGCCGAGAAGGCGGCGAAGGAGCCGTTCGACTTTGCCGCCGAGGATCTTTCGGCAGAGGTGAAGGCGATCACCAAGGCCGTGGGCAAGGACCTGAAGAAGGCCTACACGATCAAGGACAAGCTGGCGCGCCAGGAAGCGGTCGGCGCGGCCAAGGAGAAGGCGGCTGACAAGCTGGTGGCGTCCGAAGAGGGCGACGACGGCATGGCACCGATGGTGTTCAAGTCCGCCTTCAAGCAGGCCGAAGCCGACGTGGTGCGGGGCTCGATCCTGGAGACCGGCAAGCGGATCGATGGCCGGGGACTGGCCGATGTGCGGCCCATCGTGTCGGAGGTTGGCGTTCTGCCGCGGACCCATGGCTCGGCCCTGTTCACCCGGGGCGAGACCCAGGCCCTGTGCGTGGCCACGCTCGGCACGTCCGATGATGAGCAATTCATCGACGGGCTGGGGGGCACTTCGAAAGAGCGGTTCATGCTGCACTACAACTTCCCGCCCTATTCTGTGGGAGAGACGGGCCGCATGGGCGGGGCCGGACGCCGGGAGATCGGCCACGGCAAGCTGGCCTGGCGGGCGACCCATGCGGTGTTGCCGAGCGCGGAGGCGTTTCCCTACACGCTGCGGGTTGTGTCGGAGATCACCGAGTCCAATGGCTCGTCATCCATGGCGACGGTCTGCGGCACATCCCTGGCCCTGATGGATGCCGGTGTGCCGATCACGCGTCCGGTCTCGGGCATTGCCATGGGCCTGATCCTGGAAGGCGACAAGCATGCGGTCCTGTCCGACATCCTGGGCGATGAGGACCATCTGGGCGACATGGACTTCAAGGTGGCCGGCACCGATGTGGGCGTCACGTCCCTGCAGATGGACATCAAGATCGCTGGCATCACCAAGGAGATCATGCAGACCGCCCTGGAACAGGCCAAGGGCGGGCGGATGCATATTCTCGGCGAGATGAGCAATGCCCTTACGGAGAGCCGGTCGGCCCTCTCTGACCACGCGCCGCAAATGGAAGTGATGACCATTCCCGTCGACAAGATCCGCGACGTGATCGGGTCAGGCGGAAAGGTTATCCGGGACATTGTCGACACCACCGGCGCCAAGGTGAACATCGACGATGAGGGCGTGATCCAGATATCGGCCCTTGAAAAATCGTCCCTCGAAGCGGCCAGGAAGCGCATCCGCGAGATCGTGGCCGAGCCGGAAGTGGGCGAGATCTACGAAGGCAAGGTCGTGTCGATCAAGGACTTCGGCGCCTTCGTGAACTTCTTCGGACCCAAGGATGGCCTGGTGCACGTCTCGCAAATGGCCAATGAGCGGGTGAAACACCCCAAGGACCTCGTCAAGGAAGGCGACACCATCTGGGTCAAACTGATGGGCTTTGACGACCGCGGAAAGGTTCGGCTGTCCATGAAGGCGGTCGACCAGGAAACCGGAAAGCCGCTCGAAACGACTGACGAAGATGAGTAATTCCGTATACCGATAATCCGTTTTAGCGAAAAGGCCGTCCTTGGGGCGGCCTTTTTTTGTATCTATACGCGCTATTTCTGCAAAAATTTCTGACGCCGTTTCAAGGTTAAACGCCGGGTCCACCCAGAAACAGCGGCGAACCCGGACGGAATTTTCGTCTGTCAAGATTGCATTCGCTTTCGGAGGAGCAGATGTTCGGCGCTATGTTACAGATTTAT
>JBCBKE010000134.1:0-2823 GCA_038522375.1 Pseudomonadota bacterium | reverse complement strand
GCACAGGCCTTCGCCTGTGCTTCCGCGGGAATGCCGGTCGCCTCCTGCCGCTCCGGACTGTAGATCGGCATCTCGAAATCGTTGAGGTCCAGGACCTCGATCTCGACCCCGCCCTCCGTCTGCTGGTTCAGGACATCGGCGGCATGCACGGCGAACTGCCGGTTGATCGATCTGCGGCTGTTGCTCGCCCCGAAGACGAGAACCCTAGGACGTGCCATCGGCAACTCCTGTTGAGGCATGCGGACGCCGGTCACTCACCATCGATGGTGTGGAACTTGCCGCGGAAGAACACCAAGGGGTCGTCGTCGCTTCCGCGATGAAGCGCGATGACCCGGCCAAGGGCGATATCGTGGTCGCCAGCCTCGAAGACCGCATCGAGGTCGCAGTCGAGCCAAGCCAGGGCACCGTCCAGATGCGGCGTGCCATGCGCGGACTCGCCCCAGGCGACGCCATCGTACTTCTCCGACGAAGGCCGGGCGAAGGCGCGGCAGAGTTCCTGCTGTTCCTTGCCGAGGATATTGACCGAGAACTTGCCCGCATCCCTGATCCGGGGCCAGGTCTGCGAGCTCTTGGCGGGCAGGAAGGCCACCAGCGGCGGCTCGAGCGACACCGAGGTGAAGGCCCCGATCGTCATCCCCTGCGGCCCGGCCTCGGTGGAGGCCGTCACGATGACGACACCGGTGGGGAAACTGCCAAGGACCGTGCGGAACTCTCTCTGATCGACGCTATCCGCCACCGCGCTCTCCTTCGTCAGTCCTGCCACTTCAACAGCCGCTTTTCGACCAGCAACATGGCCCCGTTCATCGCCACGCCGAGCAAGGAGAGGATGAGGAGGATCGCGAACACGCCACCGGTGCGGTAGGTGCCTGAATACAGGCTAACCATCTGGCCGAGACCGGCTTCTGCCGCGACCATTTCGCCCACGACGGTGCCGAGCAAGGCATAGATGACGCCCAATCGGATGCCTGCGAAGATCGAGGGGACGGCGCCCGGCAGAATGATCTTCACGAAGATCTGCCGCTGTGTTGCGCCCATGACCTGGGACAGGCGCAGCAGCTCTCGATCCGCGGATTTCACGCCGGCTTCGGTGTTGATGAGGATGATGAAGAAAACCAGGCTCCAGACCAGGGCGATCTTGGACTCGATGCCGACCCCGAACCACAGGATGAAGATCGGCGCCAGCGCCACCCGCGGCAGCGCATTCAACGCGGCGAGATAGGGCGCGAAGATCTGGTCCAGCAACGGAAAGCGTGCCAGCAGCAGCCCAAAGGGAATGGCTGTGATCACCGCCAAGGAGAATCCGATGAGCGTCGATTGCAGCGTCGCACCGATATGGCGCCACACCGAGCCATCGAGGAACAATTCCTGCACAAAGCCCCAGACATCGCTGGGCTTGCTGAAGAAGAAAGTATCGATCCAGCCGAGGGTCGCCGATAGCTCCCAGGCCGCCAGCAGCACGGCCCCCAGCAACACCCTGAAGACCCAGACGATAAAGCCATCGCGCAGCGCCTCGCGTCGGACGCGCCTTTGATAGTCGCTCTGCCTCTCGGCCAGCGCTGTCGGCGCACGCAACGGAGCAACCGCTGGGGGCGCGTCGTCAACTGCTGCTTGGTCGACCCTCATGTCTGGCCCTCCCAGAGCCCTGGCGTTCAAGCCCCACGGGATGGCGATGTTTCCGCCCGTCCCGTTCCGCGAGTGAACGACGCACGCGTCGAGCGGGGCGCCGTTTCACCCGTGGGATCCCAAACACCGCGTTACTGCAGGATGATGCCTTGCGACACGGGCGCCACGATCTCGTTACATGACTGCGCATCATCGGCGAGTTCCTGCGCGAACTGCCCCGATGCAACCAGATACGCCAAGACGTTCGCGTAGCCATCGCAGTCAAAGACATTCGCCCAGACCCCAGTATACTTCTCGATGATGGCAGTCGCGATCGCCAAGGGCTGACCACTGGCCGAGGAAAAGATCTCGGCAACTTTGTCGACATTTGCCGGGTCGGAGATATAGGCGATAATCTCGTCATGCGCCGAGAGATACGCGGCGAAGAGATCCGGGTTATCCTCGACATGCGAGCGCAGGGCGATACGCGAGACACCGGGATAGGTGCGGAACAACTCGGGTCCTTCGCCCAGGGTGAGATCGATGATCGTCTCACCGGTCTTCCGGACGTCCAGAATGGTCTGGACCGGCTCCATCGTGATGACGATGTCGACTTGCTTGGCTTCGAAGGCCGCCACGGCGGTCTGGCCGAAGCCGACCGGCACCCAGGTCACATCGGTGTCCGGATCAATCCCCGCGTCCTTCAACAGCACCCGGGTAAACAACTCGGTCTCGGTCCCGCGGCCCGCGACGCCGATCCGGGCCCCTTTGAAACCGGTCAGATTGCTCGGATAGGCCTTGTCGAGATCGGCCATGGCGTAGTCGGGCTGCTTCAGCCAGGAGAAGAGCGGCGCGTTCCAGGCATTCGCGACGAGGATCAGGTCCTGCCCCTGTCCGTTGGCTAGCAGCGTATTGCCCAGCGAGTTGGAGACCGCGTCCGCGCTGCGACTTACGGCACCGGCGATGGAGTCAGGGCCCGTCCTGAGGGGCAATAGGCTGACATCGAGACCGTTCTTCTCATAGATGCCAGCGCCGACGCCGACATACTCCGGCAGGCTGACCAGGGAACCCGGATAGACCTGCAGCGTCATTTCCTGCTCCGCGCCAAGCGCGCTTGCGGGGATCATCACCGCGAAGGACGCCGCAGCCGCAAGCGCCCGGATGGCATGATTGAGACGTGTCCGTTTCATTGTTGTCTTCCTCCCATCTATTCTTCGTTGA
>JBCBKE010000133.1:0-3189 GCA_038522375.1 Pseudomonadota bacterium | reverse complement strand
AGGATCACCGTGACGTCGATGTTGAGGATATCGCCCTCGCGCAGCTCATCGCTCGAGCGGCCGGGGATCTTGCGCCCGGGGATCCCGTGGCAGACGACCTGGTTGACCGAGATGCAGGAGGAATGCTCGTAGCCGCGATAGCCGAGCGTCGCGGGGATCGCGCCCTGCTCGATGATAAAGGCATGGCAGCGTTGATCGATCTCGGCGGTGGTGACGCCTGGGCGGACGTGCTGGCCGATCATGTCGAGGCATTCGGCGGCCAGGCGGCCCGCGCGGCGCATCCCCTCGAAGTCCGACGGCTCGTAGAGCCGGATGCCCTCGGCCGTACGGCGCTCGGGCAGCGCCTCGGCCGCGTGCGTGCTCAATTTGTCGTCCATGCCGTCATTACTCCGCAATCGGCACCGGCCGATCAACCGAAATCGCCCCGATCCTGGCGCCATCCGCCCCGGCCGGGCCGATGGTCACGTGGCAGCGCAGGGCCACCGCTTCAACCCCGGCGGCCCGCGCGGCGGCGAAGGCTGCGGCGTAGCCGGGGTCGAGATCCGCCGCCAAAGCCATCCGGTCGCCGTCGCCGCGCTGGATGCAGTAGACCATGATGGCGCGATGACCGGCTTTGACCATGGCCGCAAGCTCGCCCAGGTGCTTCGCCCCGCGCGCGGTGACGCTGTCGGGAAACTCGTGCAGGCCGGGGGTGCGGACCAGATGCACGTTCTTGACCTCCACATAGGCCTGCGGCAGCCCCTCGGCCGAAGCCAGAAAATCCACGCGGCTGGCGGCGCCGTACTTCACCTCCGCGCGAAAGGCGCCATAGCCCTCGAGCCCCGGCACCTGCCCTGCGCGGAGCGCCACGCCCACCACCCGGTTGGGCACGCCGGTATCGACACCGACCAGGATCCCGCTGCCGGGCGGGCCGAGATCGCCGGGGTCTGCCTCCGGCCCTCCCTGCGGCAGCTCTACCATGCGCACGGTAAATTTGAGCTTACGGCTTGGGTTGTCATTCGGTTCCAACCAGACCCGCAACCCGGGCGCCTTCAGCCCCATCATACTGCCGGGATTGGCGAGATGCGCGGTCACCGCATCCCCGTCCCGCGGCCCGCCCTCCAGCACGCAATCGGCGAGAAAGCGCTTGTAGCGCAAGACGAGGCGGGCGGGGACGAGGGGGGCGGCAAATTCCATGCAGGCCCTGTGGCCCGCGATGCCTGCCGGTGCAAGCCCCAGAGCCGCACCTCACCACGCGGTCGCGGTTGATCGAGGCCTCAGGAAGCACGTCGGGGCCGAGTCGAAGCCAGTCGGGCGCAAACAGCGCCGATGCGCTCGGCCAACACGAGGCACGGCGCGAGTATGCAACGGCCGCCACCAGCATCAGGATCTCGGTGCAACACCGTAAGGTTCGGCAAGTCGCAGCGAACGCGATGGCCCAGGTCCTCGGCCCCCGTGCGTGACCCTGGATGGATTGCTGGGAACCCTTTGCCTTGATCAAGGGTGGGCAGGTCTATCTCCTTCGCGGCAATCGCCGGACAGCGCTCGTTCGTCACGTGCCGCGCAGGCGGCGCTTTCTCTGAACGCCACTCAGCCACCCACACGGCGCGCCGCTCGCGCATGGATGCCAGAGTGATATTTGATAGGCTCTGATCACTAGGTTTCTCAAAATGCGACGCCAATAATTCGTTCAGATACTGAAATAAAAGCGAAGATCATCGAATATGATCTATGTCACTTTTCACTTGGAGGCATGGGTGAAAAAGAGCTTTGAAAGAACGTGGCTTCTGGATTTACAAATTGCCTTGGTCCTATTTTTCTTCGTGAACTTGGTAGCGTATCCTTTCTTTCCAGGCGTGTTTGCTGGCGACTTTCACGCGCCGCCCGAGCGAGAAGGCACTCGGACGTTTTCGTTAGAGAACCCGGCGCTGGAAAGCCTCGTGAAGGTGCAGATCCATGACTACATCGGTGATCATGGAGGGCCGGGCATAAGCACAGGCTACAAAACGTCAGGTCGGTACATGGCCTTCGCCATTCCGATGAAGTGGTGGTACCTGGGTAGACTGTATGACGATGATCCAGTCATTCGGTTTTCCCTGCTCGGAAGTTGGACGAAGGGTGAGGGCGACAGCGAAAATCGGTTGATGCCGTGGCATGACGGTGGGATCCGCTCTCAACGTGAAAGCCTCTCTCACCCCAGCGCTGTTCGGATAGCCGTGGGCGCACGCGCCGCGCCTACGCTGATGCATGACCAGACCGCATTGCTCGCCGCCCGCGATGCGGGCCCGCAGACGCCCTCGTACCGGCCTGGCGGGCGACGCGACATCTTCTGGCTCGGTGAGACGTATTGTGGTTTCGACGTCTTCGAGACCGGCGAACCGCGGCAGTGGAACGACGAGCGTGGTGCGCCCGCCGACGAGCCGCATCCCGACATTCCCACCCGCTTCCACACGGGACGTCTCTTCGGATACCCAGCGGGGCAAGCGGACTATTCGTTCATTGCCAACTGCAGCAAGGTCGCCGGGGACAAGGTGCAATGTCTTTCCGCTGCTCCGTTAAACGACTTCGTTGACGTCTATGTCGGTATGGACGCCCGCAACCTGTGCGATGCCCCTGAGATTAGAGCACAGACGCTGAAGATGATCTCGGACAACGCAACGCTCGTCGAGAGAGAACAGTGAGCCAAGCGCCCTTTGATCGGCCTTCCCTCCCTATGCACCAGTGACGCGACAGGCCAGGTAGCCTGGCGCACCCGTCCCACCTCTTGATCGCGCCGGAACCGAGGCGTAGGCCCGCGGCACGGCAGCAGGGGGCGATCATGGCGACGAAGACCGCGGCGATGGTGGTGATCGGGGACGAGATCCTCTCGGGCCGCATCCAGGATCTCAACGCCCACCACCTTGCGGGGCGCATGGCCGCCCTCGGCATCCCACTGATCGAGATCCGCACAGTGCCCGACGACCACGGCGCCATCGCCGCGGCGATCCGCGCGCTCTCGGGCAGCCTCGGGGGCACGGCGGACTACCTCTTCACCTCCGGCGGCATAGGGCCCACCCACGACGACATCACCGCCGATGCCGTCGCCGCCGCCCACGGCGTGCCCATCGATGTGCGCGAGGATGCCCGCGCCCTCCTCCTCGCCCGCTACGGCGCGGACGGCATCAACGCCGCGCGCCTGCGCATGGCCCGCATCCCCCAGGGCGCCGCGCT
>JBCBKE010000132.1:0-3513 GCA_038522375.1 Pseudomonadota bacterium | reverse complement strand
CGATCGCCCCGGAAATGCTTGCCCTTTGCCATGATTCTGCCGCCCGATCATGACGGAAATGCGATTGCGCACAGACGGTGCGGGCATGGTCACTTATTTTTTGGACTGTGGACCGCCAGCGTCTGCGAACAGTATGTGTGAGTGGACCGTCGATGCCAAGCCCGACCCAGACCGCGCAGGCCGCGCCCCATATTATGCCCGGCACTGCACCGAACATTACCAATTCCGGGCCCCATATTGCGCCCAACACCGGGTCCAATACGGCGCCCAGCACCGTGTCCAGTACGGCACCCGGACCCGTGCCCGAAACTGCGGCACCCGACGCGACACCCGACGCAACACCCGACCGGCCGCTGGTCACCTTTTACGTGATGGGCTACCGCACCGGGCCGCTTTTGCGCGAGGGCATCGCCTCGGCCTTTGCCCAGACCTATGCGCCGCTGGAGATCATCCTCTCGGATGACTGCTCGCCCGATGACACCTTCGAGATCATGCAGGAGATGGCCGCCGCCTATGACGGCCCGCACCGCATCAAGCTCAACCGCAACCCCGAAAATCTCGGCCAGGCCGCGCATATCAACCGGATCATGGAGCTGGCCGAGGGCGAATTCATCGTCCAGCACAATGCCGACGACATCTCGCTGCCCGAGCGCACCGAACGGCTGGTCGAGGCCTGGCTCGCCTCGGGACGCCGGATCAAAAGCTTTCACACCGCCATGGAGCGGATCGATGCCGAGGGCCGGCATCTGCGCTTTGAACAGTCCAAACAGGCGCTGATCGACGATCCCAGCCCGCGCAACATGATCGAGAACAATCTCTATGCGGTGGGCGCCTCGGCCGCCTGGTCGCGCGAGATCTGGGAGCAGTTCGGCCCGCTGCGCCCCTATGCGATCAATGAGGATTCCGTCATCCCCTTCCGCGCCATGCTGCTGGGCGAGCTGGGCTATATCCCCGAGGTGCTGATGCGCTGGCGCGTCGGCGGGGTCAGCTGGTCGGGCGCCACCGATGAATGGCAGGGCCGCGGCATCCTCTATGGCCGGCGGATGCGCAATCTGCGCGTCGCCCATGCCGCGCGGCGCAGCTTTCTCGACGATATGGCCCTGGTCGGCGAGTTCCCCGGCAAGGCCGAATGCATCGCGCTCTGCGAGGCCCAGATCCGCCGCATGGCCCCGCAGATCGGTTTTGCCGCGATGAGCCGCGGCGCCCGGCTGGCCGCCCTGCCCGGCTCGCTGCGCCGCAGCCTGGCCGAACGCGACGCCTTCTATCTGCGCTGCAATCTGAAATATCTCTTCGACGGGCTGGTGATCCGCTATCTCGATCTGCGCGACCGGCTGGCCGGCAAGAGCAGCAAAGCCGCCCCGCGAAGCGCATCCCAGCGCCCCACGATCCAGCGGGCAGCGGCCGAGCCCGGGCGCGGCCCGCTCAGCCGTCCGGGGCGCCCGGGGCGCCCGGGGGATCAAAACGCCGAGGCATAACCCCCCCGGGGGGCGTGCCAGCTGGGATATCTACCGTGACTTTGGCACAACGTCGAAACGCTTGCAGATCAGACCTTCTGGTGTTCGATAAGTCCGAAAGCCCATCGCCTCATAATAGGCCAGTGCTTCAGAGTTATCTGCGGCGATGCTCGCATCAATATGGGCAATGAAAACGGCTCCGGCTGACCTGCGGCTCACGTCGAAAAGTGCTCGTCCCACACCGCGTCGGGCGGCAGAAGGGCGAATATGTGTACCGATGATACCCCAGCCCGGTTCAACGCCATAGGGGTTGCCAGGCATCGCTCGTTTCAAAGACTGGAAGCCGAGCATAACGCCATCTTGCTCTGCCACTGAGCAACGAATCTTGTCTGGGTCGTCGATGTAATGCGTGCGCACAAACTCCGTATTGTCGGGGCTTTTACGCTTTCCTGTCGCCGTCAACTCCTTGAGCAATGCACTCATTTGTTCGAAGTCGCCAACGTCAGCATCTCTAATCTTCATGGCTGCCTTTCTGCAGGGCTGCGGAGACTTGGCTCTGGCCGCATTGCCCGCTGGCTGACGTTCGTTGATCGCGCAGAATTAATCAATTTGGGCTCAGAGCCGCCATTTTCCGCATCGCATCAGCGCAGGGCCGCTTTCGAGGCCAAGCCGAGTTCGCTATTTTTTCGACAAGCATGAAAGGGGCGCGCAGATGGGCATGCTGATCGACGGGATTTGGAACAAAACCGCGGATCGCTCTATGGTATCCGGGACTTACCAAAGAGAGGAAAGCGCACTTCCCACGACCGTCAATGCGGATGTGCTTCAGCAGTTGCTTGATGAGCGCCGCCGATTTTTCTTGATTGCCTCGGCAAGCTGCCCCTGGTCACACGGTGCCGTAATCGCGCTCGTTCTGTCCAAGATGCTCGATGCGATTCCGATTCAATGGGCCGGTGGCCCTCGGGTCGAGGGATATGGCCTCCTGCCCGGTGGCCCATTGCCGGATCGCGCCACGTTCCAACATGTCCATGAGTTCTACACCGCAACAATTCCCAATTATACGGGGCGCTCAACGGTTCCGATCCTTTGGGACGCGATGCACAAGCGGGTTCTGTCGAATTCCTCCACAGACATTATGCTGGCATTTGACGCCGTTAGCCCCTCCATTGACCTTCGTCCCGAAGGGCTGCGTGACGAGATTGATGGGTTAACTCAGCGCATCTTTGATGGTCTTTCGAATGCCGTTTATCGTGCCGGAAAATCTCAGAGGCAGAGCGAGTACGAAGAAGCCGCAGACCTTGTGTTCCATACGCTTGGCGAGTTGGAAGACCGGCTCGAAGACAGACCCTTTCTGTTCGGCAACACTCTGACACTCGCCGATATCAGACTGTTCGCCACCCTCGTGCGCTTCGACACGGTTTATGCCACGCATTTCCGGTGCACCCGCAAAAGACTGGTTGAATACCCACATCTTTGGCGCTTTACACGCCAGATATTTCAGATGCCAGGCATTGGAGAGACTGTGGATTTCGACGAAATCCGTTTTGGCTATTACGTCAATGACGGCGACCACAACCCCCATGGCATTATAGCTCAACAACCTGAAATTGACTGGAACAGCACGATTGGGACCACGTGTTGAAGGCAGTCATTCGATCACAGGCCTTGGCGCAGGATCATGTATCCGGTAAGCCTCTGTTCTGCCGAACAGCATTTTCGACCAAGACAGA
Source organism: Pseudomonadota bacterium (assembly GCA_038522375.1). GTDB lineage: Bacteria > Pseudomonadota > Alphaproteobacteria > Caulobacterales > Hyphomonadaceae > UBA5336. Next base: position 329 of record JBCBKE010000132.1, on the reverse strand, counting down.
CAGCAGTTCTGTTGGGCCAGTGACGGTTGGAAATGCGGACTTTTCCGACCTTCACTGAATGTCGGCTGTCAGAAACGGTCATTTCAGCTGATGAGCGCGGCATAGCAGACCTTCACCGATGGGCTGACCACTCTCCGCAGTGCGGACAAGGACAACATTGAGGTGCTCCCCGATCCTTGGACAGGATCTGGCGGTTTCTAAGCTACTCTCCGGGTCTCCTGGTCTGGTTGCGTGATCGTCGTGCCGATGCGGTAAACCACGCCCGGCGGCTGTCCGTCGAGGGCGGCGTGAGGCCGCCGATGGTTGTAGAAGTCGAACCAGGTCCGCAG
>JBCBKE010000131.1:0-3852 GCA_038522375.1 Pseudomonadota bacterium | reverse complement strand
CTAGCGGCACTCGGATAGGGCACGCCCGATGGAACGCGGCACCGCCGACTGGATCTCGCTCTTGTTTGCCGGCACCTCGCTCCTGCTGGCGGGCGCGATCCTCGCCGTCCTCGTCATCGGGCTTCTCGCTCGCGCGGGCTACTACGGCGGCCCTGCCCGCGGGATCGGCTGGCAGTTCATCCGCTACACGGTCATCGCGGTCACCATCCCCGCCACGGCGCTCCTGGCCGTGAACGGCGTGCTGACCGGCGAGGCGGCGGCGATCTTCAGCGGCGCGCTCGGCTATGCCTTCGGCAGCAGCACGGGCGGCGCCGGCAGCAACGACGACGGAAAGGACAGCTGATGGATCTCGGGCTCTCGGACAAAAAGGCGGTGGTGCTCGCCTCCACCCGCGGCCTCGGCCGCGCGATCGCCGAGACGCTGGCGGCGGAGGGGGCGGAGGTCCTCCTCGCCGGGCGTTCGGCCGAAAAGCTCCAAACCGTCGAGGCCGCGATCCGCGCCAAGGGCGGGCGCTGCCACTGGACCCTCTGCGATCTGGCGGAGAAGACCGCGGCCGAGGCGCTGCAGACCGCCGCGGCCGAGGTCCTGGGCCAGGTCGATATCCTGGTGCTGAACGCAGGCGGCCCGCCGCCGGGGCGCATGATCGACAGCGATCTCGAAGTCATGCGCACCCATTTCGAGACATCGGTCGTGCGCCTGATGGAGATCGGCCACTGCTTCATCCCTGCCATGGCCGAGCGTGGCTGGGGGCGCGTGGTGGCCGTCGGCTCCTCGGGCGTCGTGCAGCCCATCCCCACCCTCGGCCTTTCGAACACGATCCGCGCCTCGCTGGCCGCCTGGTGCAAGTCGGTGTCCAACGATGTCGCCGCACAGGGCGTGACGGTCAACATGCTGCTGCCCGGGCGCATCCACACCGAGCGGGTGGACGAATTGGACACCGCCGCGGCCCAGCGCACCGGCAAGGATATCGAGGCGATCCGGGCGGCGGCCCGCGGCACGATCCCGGCCGGGCGCTACGGCACCCCGGCCGAGTTCGCGGCGGTGGCGGCCTTCCTCTGCTCCGCCCCCGCCTCCTATGTCACCGGCAGCCTAGTCCGCTGCGACGGCGGCCAAATCAAGTCGCTCGGCTAACACTTCGGGCTAACAACACCGTGGAAGATCACTACTGAGAGCCGACGGCAAGCAGCGTCTGGCTTAGCTCCGTTGCATCGCGGTTGAGCGCGAGGAGCTGGAGTAAGACCTGCATTGTCTCCCCCGACCGGTTGTCGCTGATGCGGTAGGCCTCTCCCTGCGCATTCCTCAGCGGCAGTTCAACGTCGACCCCGCAGATCCGCCCACCCGTCGATCCTCGGTCGGACGGCACATAGAACGTCTGCCCATCGAAGGTCACCGTCACGAGCGCCGTCCCCGGAACCTGCGCCCGGTCCGGGACCCTGCACAGGACAAACAGCAGATGGGGATCCGCCTTAGCAAGGATCGCGCCCCGCTTGATTTCCTTGTCACCTTCTTCATCCACCGCGTCTGAAGGGTCTGCTGCAGCGTTGGCAGCGGGAACGGAGCAGATCGATTGACCGTTGCTCGCCTCCGTCTGCCCTGGCCCGCCACCGGCCTGTGGTACAACGCCTTGGGGTGCAATTGCCTGCGCAACGAGCTTTCTCGTTTCGGGGTCACAAACGAAGGAGAAAACCAGTGGTTTCTCCTCGAAAACACTGCCGCGACCAGGCAGCTTCGGATAGATGAGCGGACTGCCGGCAAACCGGATCGGCAGCGGCGCGTCGCCGCGCATCTGATCCGCGGCAATCTCTCCAAGGTAGGCGAAGACACCCCGCACCGATCGAAGCGTCATCTCCATCTTCAAGGTGGCTCGTGTTTCCGGGTCATCCGAGGCAACTTGAGGGCGCACCTGCCGATATGGGTTTTCCCCTTCGGCAACTTGCGGTGACGAACCACTCGCCAACGCAACCGGCACAGAGACTGCGGGGGTTGCCGTTTCGCTCACGGCAACCTTTCCACCTGTCACCAGCGCATCTAGATGATTGAGGAAAGCGTCGCAGCCAACTGCTTGACACGCCAGCCTAGGGGTTCCCTTGTCGAAGGCTAGGCCCGCGACCTCCTTTGTCGTGGCTACAAACCAGTCACCCGACGCCTTGTCTTGCTCGACGCCTTGGCCGAAGGCGGCCTCGCCGTTGATGTAGGCAACAATTTCGCCCTTATCCATTGGGGGTGAGACCCGCGTTTTCGTCCGGGTTGTTGCCGGCACCAGCCCGCGTGCCAAAAGTGCCCGAAGGACGCGGTCGAAGCTCATGTCGTCACCGTAGCATTTGGTCTCGAAGAGATCTCGACGCTCCGTCCGGGGTTCGTTGGTACAGCGGTAGCGGTCGATCTTGGCGCTCGGCCCCTCACCCTGGGTTAGAGTGACATCGATGCGCTCCACAAGCAGGGTGTATACCAGTTCGGGCGGCAATCCCTGATCGATCAAGGTTGAGATGACGGTGGGGCTGACGGCCGAGGAAATCCCCGTCTCGAACTTCGAGGTATTCTCGGCTTCGTAGTTGAGCGTCGGGTGGGGATCGTTCGCAGTCACCCGGGAATTCAGGAACCCACCCTCTGCGAGCAGTCCGCCAAACGGGAACTGTCCCGTGACCGTGCTCGAGAAGCGGTCCCCGTCCTGAGCAGTGCGAAGAAGCGTGAAGTGAAGGGGCGCGCGATAGGCCTGTCTCACCACATTCAGCGCAATGACACGGTTTTCCGCATTTGCCACGGCAGTGTTATGGGCCTCGAACCGGTCGCCGACACTGCCGTATCGAGTGCCGCAACCGGCAACAAAAAGAGAGACAACGAAAACGATGTAGCTTGTTCGACGCGGGGCCACGACAATCTCCTTTCCAATATCAATGCCTCGACAATACAGGAAAGTTGGCTGCGATCAGAGCGCCGCAATGCAATGAACCTTTGCCGGGCGCAGCTTTTCTGCGACCGGCCTTGCTCAACTTGACCACAAACGGATCAGGCCGGTGTGCCCACTCTTGACCAGAGGCGCTCGAGCCAAGTCGGCCGTTCTGCCGGTACTAGTGTGGCGCGGGTTTTGGCGCGCGGGATGGCGCGCGTCTGGGCGGGCGCTACAGAGGCGCGGCGGTCCATCGACAGGGAGCGGCGGGAGGCTGCGTGGGCTGCCTTCATGGCGTCCTGGCCCATCGGCAGGCCGAGGGCGATCTCGGCCTCGATCCGGGTCAGGCCGATATCCTCGAGCGTGCGGTCGTCGTGATCCAGCAGGCGCCGCAGCTGCGCGCGCTTGCGGTGCTCTTCCATCCAGCGCAGGCCGGCTTTGGTCAGCATGGTCATCGTCAGTCTCCTTTGCCCCATCGGTTGGCGATGCGCAGAAGGTGGCAGTCGATGTTGATTCCGCAAAACTGAAAGGATTGACCTCTCTATTCAGATATGCTGAAAATACCTCATGAACGATATGGCACCCTCCCCCGCCGCGCGGCTTGACCTTGATGCAATGCGCGCCGCCCTCACGATCGCCGAGACCGGGAGCGTTTCCGTGGCCGCCAGCCGGCTGGGCCGCACCCCCGCAGCGATCTCCATGCAGCTCAAGAAGCTCGAGGACACCCTCGGCAACGCGCTGTTCAACCGAACGCGCTCGGGCATGACGCTCACCACCGCCGGCGAGCGCCTGATGCCCTATGCCCGGCGCATGGTGGAGACGGAGCGCGCCGCCCGAGAGGCGTTCCTCACGGCCGCCCTCAGCGGCACGGTGCGCCTTGGCCTGATCGATGACGTGATCGGCGTGCACCTTACCGCCATGCTCGCGGCCTTTGCGCGCTCCCACCCCGGCGTGACCGTCGACGT
>JBCBKE010000130.1:0-3907 GCA_038522375.1 Pseudomonadota bacterium | reverse complement strand
CGAGATCATTTCCTTCCTGGCGCGGCCTTTGACACTCGCACTGCGCTTGTTCGCGAATATGCTTGCTGGCCACATCATGCTGAAACTGTTTGCCGGCTTTGCGGTATCCCTCGCCGGCGCTGGTATCGTCCTGCCGCTCTGGGTCCTTTGGCGCCTCGTCAGCCTTCCGTTTCGGACATAGCGGCCACGGGTGTCCAGATCTGGGTCTGACAGATCGGACCAATGCAGCCTTTGACCTGTAGCGTGCCATCATCGAGCTTTTTCAGGCGCGAGCCATACGCCTTGCCCGCTTCGGCGTCGTAGATCGTCCCGCCGCGCCAGTCGCTGCGCTTTTCTTCAAAATCGGTCAGCATCGTCATTCCGATCACCGGCTGGTCCCGCAGCGCCGGATCGGGATTGTTGCGGTCCACCGCTGTTTCAGGGGTCACCCCCGGTTCAAGCGAGTCCGGGTCGATCCAGGCAACCGATCCACATGGCGTCCCGTCACCGCAATCGGCAATATCCACCTGCGCGGTGCCCGCCGCCGTCAACCAGAGCCCATAAACATCCTTGGAGTCAGCATGGGCAACCGCCCCCGCTATGACCGCTACCGTCCCAAGTCCCAGATTTTTCATGATGCGCATGGCGTGTCTCTCCGTGTTCGCAGCCTATGTCTACCATAGACAAGATGAATGGGAGGAGACCATGGACGTCTCACAAATCATGTTCCGCGACGGCCTGATGCAGGGTGAGCGCATCCTTGTGACCGGCGGCGGCACGGGCCTCGGCAAGGAGATGGCCGAGGGCTTTTTGAAACTGGGCGCCGAGGTCCACATTTGTGGCCGGCGCGGCGGGGTGTGCGAGGACACAGCTTCCGAACTCATGGAGGCCCATGGCGGCAAGGTTGTGCCCCATGCCTGTGACATCCGGGTCGCCGAAGCGATCACGGACATGAACGACAAGATCTGGTCCGAGCACGGCCCGCTCACCGGCCTCGTCAACAATGCTGCCGGAAATTTCATCTCGCGCACCGAAGACCTCTCCATTCGCGGCTTCGATGCAATCTCCAACATCGTCTTTCGCGGCACGTTCTACATGACCCACGATATCGGCACGCGCTGGATCAAGGAGGGCCTGCGCGGCAATGTCTGCTCCATCCTGACGACCTGGGTCTGGAATGGCGGTCCGTTCGTGGTGCCGTCAGCCATGTCCAAGGCCGGCGTGAACGTTATGACGCAATCCCTCGCGATTGAGTGGGGCCCCAAGGGCCTGCGCTTCAATGCCATCGCCCCTGGCCCCTTTCCCACGGAAGGGATGACCAAGCGCCTCGCCCCGCAGGCGGAAACAACCGAGGAGATGGGCTCAGGGCGCGGCGTGGAAAACCCGATGGGCCGGATCGGAAAAATGCACGAGCTGGTCAACCTCGCCGTCTTCCTGATGGGGCCCGGCGCTGAGTATGTGAATGGCCAGACCATTGCGATTGATGGCGCGATGTATAATGCCTCCGGCGGCAACTTCGCCGCGCTGTCCGCCTGGGGCGACGCGGAATGGAAAGCCGCGCGCGACGCCATCGAAGCCACCAATGCCCGCGACAAGGCCAAGCGCACCGTCTGAGCATGACCAGCCCGGGGGTTCACAAATGGCGCGGCGTCTGACAAAGACCCGCGCTTTCCCTCCCCGTCGCCTGCGCCGTTCGACCCGGCGCGGCGGCCAAACCAGAGACGTTCTATGGCCCGTCAGAGACAGCGCAAAGGCAATCCCGTCCACGGATGGCTCGCCCTCGACAAACCCCTCGACATGACCTCCACACAGGCGGTCGGCGCGCTCAAACGGCTCTACAACGCCCAGAAGGTCGGCCATGGCGGGACGCTCGATCCGCTGGCCACGGGCGTCCTGCCCATTGCGTTTGGTGAAGCCACCAAGACCGTCCAGTGGGCCATGGACGGCGACAAGGAATATGTCTTCACCATCGAATGGGGCCGCTCCACCGCCACGCTTGATGCCGAAGGCGACGTCACAGCAGCCAGCGATGTGCGGCCTTCACCAGAGGCCGTCGCCCGGGCACTTGAGGGCTTTGTGGGCAACATTGAGCAGATCCCGCCCAAATATTCCGCCATCAAGGTAGACGGGGCCCGCGCCTATGACCTTGCCCGCGATGGCGAAACCTTTGAACTCAAGGGCCGCCCCGTCACCGTCCACGACGCAGCGGTCAAGGACGCCCCCGACGCCGACCATGTCACGCTGCATGTGCGCACCGGCAAGGGCTTCTACGTCCGCGCCCTCGCCCGGGATCTCGCAGCAGCGCTTGGCGCAGAAGGCCATGTCTCTGCCCTCAGGCGCACCCGCGTCGGCCCCTTTTCGGCTGAAGACTGCGCCGCGCTTGAGGAAATCGAAGCCGCCGGGGACGACGCCAGGTTCGGCTTCCTCGCTCCGGTTGAGACCGCCCTCGACGCGGTCCCCGCCGTGGACATCAATCCCGCCGACGCCGGCGACATCAGGCAAGGCCGCACCATCGTCCTCCTGCCGCACACGGTCGAGGCCTGGAAAGCCGAACGCGGGGAGAGTGATGGCCGCACAGCCCTCGCCATGGCCGCTGGCCAGGCCGTTGCCCTCGGCGAAGTCCGCGCCGGCCGGTTCCAGCCGACCCGGGTGTTTCAGCTTTAGCGCGCCAAGCCCCCTTTTAATTCGGGCCCAAATGCGTCATAAGGCGCGGCTTGAGGCGGGCAGCGCCCGGATAACCTGGCTGGACGACATCCCGGCCCGCGCTGAACCCGGCAACTCCGCCCCAAGACCGGCCATGCGGCCACACCCTTAAAACCCGCGCAAACGCGCACGAATACAAAGGTACACGATGTCGATATCACCTGAGAAAAAAGCCGAACTCATCAAGAAATTCGCCCAAACCGAGGGCGATACAGGCTCCCCCGAAGTGCAGGTCGCCGTTCTGACCGAGCGGATCAACAACCTGACTGAACACTTCAAGGGCAATCACAAAGACCACCATTCCCGCCGCGGCCTCCTGAAAATGGTCGCCACGCGCCGGAAACTCCTCGACTACGTCAAGGGGAAAGACGAGAGCCGCTACAAGGCCCTCATCGAAGAGTTGGGCATTCGCCGGTAGGCCGCCCGCTCCACAGCCCGCCCGGTCATGGGGACCTGGCGGGCTTTTCGTATGCAAAGAAAGCAATCCACATGTTCGATACTCAAACCGTGTCGCTGGAATGGGCCGGCCGCACGCTGACGCTTGAAACGGGCCGCATGGCCCGCCAGTCCGACGGGTCCGTGCTCGTCACCTATGGCGACACCACAGTGCTCGCCACGGCCGTCTTCCAGAAAGAGGCCAAGCCCGGCCAGGACTTCTTCCCCCTGACCGTGAACTATCAGGAAAAATACTACGCCTCGGGCCGCATTCCCGGCGGGTTCTTCAAGCGCGAAGGCCGTCCGACCGAGAAAGAGACGCTGACCTCGCGCCTCATTGACCGCCCAATCCGTCCGCTGTTCGTCAATGGCTTCAAGAATGAAGTCCAGGTCGTGCTCACCGCGATCTCCTACGACATGGAAAACGATCCGGACATTCTGGGCATGATCGGTGCCTCCGCAGCCCTCGTGCTGTCCGGCGCGCCCTTCATGGGCCCGATTGCCGGTGTCCGTGTCGGCTACCAGGATGGCGAATATGTCATCAACCCGACGATTGCCGAGCTTGAAGACACACAGCTCGACCTCGTCGTCGCCGGCACAGAAGATGCCGTGATGATGGTGGAATCGGAAGCCTATGAGCTGTCCGAGGAAGTCATGCTCGGCGCTGTCATGGCCGGTCACGACGCCATGCAGCCGGTGATCGAAGCGATCATTAAGTTGGCTGAAAAAGCCGCCAAGGAGCCGTTCGAGTTCGAAGCCGAAGACCTGTCGGCTGAACTGAAGCAGATTC
>JBCBKE010000129.1:0-3962 GCA_038522375.1 Pseudomonadota bacterium | reverse complement strand
AGCGCCATTGCCGAACAGCTCCATTCCATAGCCCTCGCGCGGGCTTTCCGCCCCGTCCAGCCAGACGTCTTTCAGCGACACCCCCTGAGGGACAAGTTTGCCTTCGTAAACCGGGTTACCGTCGATATCGATGCCGGCCAGGTCGAGCAACGTCGGTGTAATGTCCTTCACGTGGCCCAATTCAGGCGAGCGGATGCCCCCATCGATCCCCGGTCCTGTGACAATCATGGGAGACCGAGTGCCGCCCTCGGCGACCTGCCCCTTGAACAGGCGCCATGGCGTATTGGACACATTGGCCCATTCCCGACCCATGACCGTGAACGCGTCGCGCGTTCCGACATCGTCATAGGTCGTCGGCCAGTTCTCGAGCAGCCACTCCACCGAATTGTCCGGATACACAAGTGGCGCGACCCCGCTGGCGCCATTGTCGGAGAAGAACAGGATGTAGGTATTTTCGAGGTCGCCGCGTTCGTCCAGCTTGTCGATCACGCGCTGGAGTTGCTGGTCCATCAATTCGACCATGGCTGCGTAGACTTCCATCGTATCGGCTTGCCGCGTCCTCAATGCTCCTGGGCGATCGCTCCAGGGCCGAACGTGAGAGGGCACCGCGGGAGGGAAGTTCGGCACATCCCAACGGGCGACTTCTGGGGGCATCAATCCAAGCGTCTGCTGGCGGGCGAGCCTGCTGGAGCGGACGGTTTGGGGACCAGCATCATAGGCGCCTTGATACCGGTCACGCCAGTCGTCGGGCACCTGCAGCGGGTCATGCGGTGCGGTGTAGGCGAGATAGGCCAGGAACGGCTTGCCCGGCTCGGCGGCGTCGAGATACTCGATGATCTTGTCGGTATATCCGACGGAAGAATAGAAATCGGCTGGCAGTTCCACTGCCTGCCCGTCTTCCAGATACTCTGGCGGATCTCCGGGATGAATAGGTTTCATGTCCGAGAAATGGCTGGCCCCGCCTTCCAGAAGAACGAAAGACCGGTCGAAGCCGCGCTTGTCCGGGGTTTGACTGTGATCAAGTGCCAAGTGCCACTTGCCCGACATGAGCGCAGTGTACCCGCCAGCGCCAAGCGCTTCGGCCAAGGTCACCACATCGTCGTGGATCTGGGCGGCATAGTTGCGATTGCCCAGCTGGTTGGGCGCTATTATGCCGGACATCGCGCCGACACCAGCGGGGTGATTGCCAAGCCCGGTCATCAGCATGGCGCGCGTCGGCGAGCAGGTTGGCGCCACATAGTACTGGGTCATCATCATGCCGTTTGCCGCAAGCGCGTCCAGGGTCGGCGTGCGTATCTCGCCACCGAATGCACCGATGTCGGACCAGCCGAGATCGTCGGCGACCACGATAAGGAAGTTGGGCCGCTCGTCGGTCGCGATCTCGATCTCTTCTGAAACCGAACATGCTGAAGTTAACAGGCCGGCCGCAAGAATGACTGCACGCATCACTGATCTCCCTTTGCAACCGCAGATGACGCATCGAACGCGTATGCGACGGTAAATTTCCCAAGGGCCGCGCTGACCGCTTCCCTGAGGTCGTCAGTTACACCTGACACCCGGGCGAGCAGGCCGTGGCGCTCGCTTCGCTCGACACGGATCGTTGCGCCTGGCGCAATGTCATGCACCGCTTCCCCCAGTACCCGCCGGGCCGCCATCGCCCTAAGATCCGGCTTGAAGATCTTGCCCACGGCGGTGGTCGGCATTGTCTGAAGGATCTCCACTGCGGCAGGGGCAGCGGCCCGTTCAGGAACGTTGTCTCGGGCGAAGGCCATCAGTTCGTCGCTGGTGGGCGAAGGTCCGGCAACCTCCTCGTTGAGCGTGACATAGGCGCAGGGCTTCTCGCCCGCATAGGCGTCCGGCTGGCCGATCGCGGCCGCGAGCGCGACCGCCGGATGCGCAGCAAGCGTATCCTCGATGCCCTTGGGGTCGATGTTGTGTCCGCCGCGGATGATGAGGTCCTTGGCGCGACCTGTCATCCAGAAATATCCGTCCGCATCCTGACGGGCAAGATCGCCGCTGATCAGCCATTCGCCGTCGATGAAGGCGTCCTTGTTCTTGTCTTCCTGCTTGTACCCAATGAAGACGTTCGGGCCCTTGAAGACGATGACGCCCGGCTCATCGACCGCACAGTCGCGGACATGGGCATTGTCCTCATCAAGGATCACGCATTTCATGGCCTGATACGGGACGCGGATGCCGATCGAGCCAACGCGTTTCTCGCCATGCCGGGGATTGCCGGCGCTGAAGAGGCTGCCTTCGGTCATCCCGTAGGCTTCGAGAACGGTGATGCCGACCTTCTCCTGAAACTGGCTGAAGACCTGGGGGGAGATCGGCGCCGCACCGCAGATGATGAAGTCCATGGCGCTGAGATCAGCGTCCCCGATCGGCACATCCAGCAATGAGGAGACAACGGTCGGAACGGTTGCGAAATAGGTTGCGCGGTACTTTTCGAGCAGGTGCCAGAAGTTACCGATCACCTCGCGGTTTCGAAACCCACCCGACGTAAGGTACACCGAGTGTCCCCCGCAGGCGAGCGGGTTCAGTCCGGCATTGAAGAACGAATTCACGTGGAAGAGCGGCAGCCCACCGATGGCCACCGTGTCTTCACCATAGCCGAAAAAGTCCGCCATGAAGGACGCGGTGTGGATCTGGTTGGCGTGGCTGTGGCGTGCGAGCTTTGGCCGGCCCGTCGTGCCGCCGGTGTGGAAATATGCGGCGACGTCGCCTGGCAGAGTGGTGCGGTCGAAATCGAGGGCATTGCTGCTCTGCCCAGCGATCGCCGCATGAAAGTCGAGGATCGGGATGCCGCCGGGGGTCTGTTCCCTGGCCTCGACGTCGACGCCGGACCGGTTGACGCGCAGGATGAGTTTCAGGCCGGGCACCTCGTCTAGAATGGGGGCGACCTTGGCCCAGATGTCACTGTCGGCGGCGGGTCCATCGACGACAAGCGCTTCCACTTCGGCTTCCAGCATGATGTCGCGGAGGGCGTTGGATTCCAGAAGGGGATTGATGGGGGTCACGATCCCGAGCGTCTGGGCGCCCCACATGGCAATGCCGGTCTCCGGAAGGGTCGGCATGATAATGGCTGTTACGCCGCCGGTCGAAACACCTCCTCCGTGGAGTGCATTCGCGGTCTGGTGGATCGCGCCGAGCAGTTCGCCATAGGTGATGACTTGCGGCGGCTCGTCCAGGTCTGCGGTTTCCTGGTACTTGATCGCCGGACGCCCGGCGAACCTGCTGGCCGACTTCGCGATCAGGTCGTAGACGTTTTGTCCGCGCCACCGGGTTTCGGCGGGAACGGCTTCGAAGGCCTCGATGTCTGCAAGCGTCGCGATGCTCATGCCGCGCCCTCATCCGGATGGGGCGTGATGCGCCGCCACACCAGCGTGTCCCTGAAGCCATAGGCGTCACCTGACAGGGTAAGCGTGTCGCCCTCGAACGCATAGGAGCGGGTCAATGTCAGTCCCGAATGGCTCGGCCGGCCGGCGCTCTTGACCTCATGGTGAACGTGGGTGGCGTCAGCGGTGTAGGGGCCGCAATATCCGAGATACCCCAGGGCGGACATCGCATAGGGGGTCAGCAGCTCATACTGCTCCGGCGTGAGGGAGGCGCTTCCGCCGGCGTCCAGCGCGGCGACAAGGTCCAGCCGCGCGTCCCTGTCGGTCGAGTTCATGGGGCGGCCGGTGTCGACGATCGAGGAGGACACCCAGCCATCGGCGGTGTAGATGATGTATCCCCGTTCGCGCCCTTCGAAATAGGGCGTGACGGCTTCGGTCTGCAGGTTGGTGACTTTCCAGTCCTGAAGTTCCCAGACGCCGATGAATGGCCTCGTGAGTTCGGTCATGCTGCTTGCTCCATGGCGTCGGGGGCCGGAAGCTTTCCGACGAGGTATTGCGACCAGGCGTCTGACAGTCGCGTGAGACTGGCGGTGCCGAAGATGATGCGATCGGGTTTGACCAGCA
>JBCBKE010000128.1:0-3992 GCA_038522375.1 Pseudomonadota bacterium | reverse complement strand
CCCCGATTACGTGTTCAAGCGCGGCGTCAATCTCGTCAAGGGACAGGTCATTGCTGTCAACATCGAGCGCTAGCCAGTAGAACGCACCGTGCTGCCGTTGTGCGTCATGGCTGCGCCCATCCGCCCCCAAGTAGGTGGAGGGGATGAACCAGGGCGCTTCGTTCTTTGGGCAGGCGGCAGGGTCGCGGACCATTTCGGCGATCCCACGCCCGCCGATGCCGGTATAGGTATGGCCAGCGTGAGGGTGCGGGTTCGGCTTGCCGTCCGACAGCGTGACCGCCCGCGTGTCTGCCTGCCCCGCGCCGCTCAGGAACATGGGCGGTTTTTTTTGCGCTATTGAGGGTTGCGCGTTCATCGCGCTCACTCCGCCTCCCCGCCCAGAAAACCCCGGATCGCACATGACAGCTCACGAAACTGATCCGCATCAAAAGTGCCCACCACGTCGTTAGAGCGAATCACGCGCCCTGTCTGTTTGCTGAAAGGCAGCGTCAAACTCTGCCGCCCGATCTGGCGATCTTCTGGCCGGCCATCGTCGTCGCACCGAAATGGGCGCAGGTCTGGCGCCGCCATCTTGAGGCGAACAATCGGGTAATCGGTCTCAACCTTTTCGACGGCAAACGACCACCACTGACGGCCGAGCTTGACCATTTGTTTTTTGCTCTTGCTGGTCATGGCGCCCCCTCCTGCAAAAGCGCGTCAGGCAGAGACGGGGCGCGGGGCAAAGTTCTCTGGCAGCGCCTCAAGCATCGCCAGCGCCGAGGGGGCTAGCGGCTCTTTTAAAGCCCGGAGCACGGCGATGAGCTGTTTTCGGGTACGGAGGTAGCTCCGACCCACCCATCGCGGCGCACCGGCCTTTTTTCCGTCGCGTCGCTGATAGATCCACTGGATATCGTTGCGGCAGACAATGACGCGGGCGCGTGCGCTCAGTTGCACAATGACCCGGCCGTAGTGTCGGTTTCCTCGGATCCGGGTCGATCCCACGTCACGGGGCTGCGGACCTTCGGGGCGTCTTTTTCGGGGGGGGCGGTGGCGCGAGCCTCGCCGTTCCGCCAGGGTGATCTCACGCGGATCGGCCATCGGATGCCTCCCCAGTCACTTCGCGGCTGTCCAGCCAGGCGATGACATCGCTCTCACGCCACCCAACGGACCGGCGGCCGAGCTTGACCGGGCGGGGAAACATCGCGCGTGCCATGAAGTCATAAAGAGTGCTGCGGGAAAGCCCAGTGATGGCTTCTACATCTGGGCGTCTCAGAATTTTGTTAGACATTTTGGCTACTCTCCGTGCCGAGTTGTTACTGGCACTAGGGTAGCCATTCGACCCTTTAGGGAGCTAGCAGAACAAATAGACCCGTTTAAGGAGGGTTATTTCGGTTTTTACTCCGGTGCCTTTTCACACTTAAGCGCGAGATCGGGGAGCCGGGGCATGGGCACCCCGTGCACGCGACATATTGGTCCAAAGAATTCGTCTGCAAAGGTGATGAACGGGCTTTCTTTCGTGGTCTCTCTGGCCGCCGTGCTGGTCGGTTCAGTGCCGGTTTGGTCTCGCCAAAGCGCCTTGAGTCCCCGCATCGCGTCTTCACAGGCGGCGTTGCTGGGTCGGCCGCGCGGATTGCTGGCCGGAAACCCTTCACGGGCCTCGATTGTCCAACGCGTGAGTTCGCGCATCATCTGGCGCACAAACTCAAAACGCTCGGAGGCTTTTGGCGCGCAATCCCCCTCCCACGGCGATCTTCCGCCAGCGCGTTTTTTTGTGGAACTCGGCTGCGGCTGGGGTCGCGATGCACGACGCTCAAGTGCAGACCCAGCATCATGGCCCAAGCCATCAAGGGTTGCCTGGACAACACCTATCCTTTCCTCAAGTTCCGCCAGAGCTTTGTGAACCGCGGGCTCGTCGGCGCGCTTCTGCTCGGCAAGATCGGCGTCGAGCCAGTACGCAATTCCCACAATGCCCCTGTTAAACGCATCGCGATCCCGAATTTTCGGCAGCAGCTCGGCAAGAGCGTCGAGGGCGCCGGGGTCATCGAGCGGATTGTCACCCCACACAAAAGAAAAATCGGGCGGCGGTGGCTGGTCGATTGGTTTTTGGGGGCGCGCCATGGCTCAAACCACCCTCAGAACCGGGCTGGATGCAGCACGGTCTCCGTGCAGAACGCCGGCCCAATCTTCCATCATCCGGCGCCGGCGTTCGAGCATGTCGCCCCGACGATAAGCGCGTTCGGTGGCATCCCCCACGGCATGGGCCAGCGCGATTTCGGCCATCTCGCGGGGATAGTCGGTGCACTCGGCCGCCCAATCCCGGAAGGTTGAGCGCAGCCCATGCGGAACCGCAGGACGGGCCGAGGCAGGATCGCAATAGCCCAGACTGCCCCGCCCAAGCGCGGACCGGTGCATCCGGCGCATGAGGTCGGCGAGCGCCATGTCGGAAAGCCGGCCGCCGCGGTCCGCCGGAAACACCAGATCGGTCCCGTGCAGGCGCGGCACGCGGCCCAGCAGACCGACAGCGGCACGCGAAAGCGGCACACGATGGTCGCGGGCCATCTTCATGCGCGCGCCCGGGACTGTCCAAATCGCCTTGGGCAGATCGACCTCGGCCCAGACCATGCCCAAAACCTCGCCGGAGCGCGCCGCAGTCAAGGTGAGGAATTGCAACGCGCACGCGGCCACCCCTATGCGGCCGGTGAGATCGCGCCACCAATCCGGCACAGCGTCGATGGCCAGCGCCGGTTGGTGCTGCACCTTTTGAATGGTGGAGGGCGCTGGCAACAGGTTCTTAAGATGGCCACGCCACCTGGCCGGGTTCTCCCCCTCACGCAGCCCATGGGACCGGGACCAATCAAGGATCGCCTCTAAGCGCCCACGAAGCCGCGACGCCGTTTCCGTCTTTGTCGCCCAGATGGGTTCGAGCACGGCAAGAACACCCTCGGTGGTAACCGCACTCACCTGATGATGCCCGATCAATGGTTCGGCATAGGTGGCAATCGTGTGGCGCCATTGTTCCCGGTGCTTTGCATTCTTCCAGCTCGCCTCATGGGTGGCGATGTAGCGTTCCGCCGCCTCGGCAAAGGTCAGACCGGCCCCGGCCACCTGAGCCTCCGCAAGCTGCTCCCGGCGTGCGGTGATCGGATCGGCACCTTCCAGATGCAGAAGGCGCCGCGCGTCCCTTGCCTTCTGCCGCGCCTCGGCCAGCGTGAGGAGTTTCGCCGAGCCCAGCCCCATGTAATGCGGCTTACCGTGTCGCTTATAGCGCAATTCCCATGCCTTGGAGCCACCTTTGCGGATGTTGAGATAAAGCCCGTCGCCATCGGAGTGTCGCCCGGGCTTAGACAGAGCATCCACGCCGCGCGCTGTAAGTTTTGGCACCGCACACCTCCCTTTCGCCCACACTCTGGACCACACCGCAAACATAGAATATGTTGGACGCCAATGGAAGTCTTTGGGCGCATAGGCGGTGGAGAGGGCTGTATCTAATGCCTTTCTTGGACTGCAGGGGATCAGCCCGGAACTGACGAGGGCGGACCCCGGGTCCGGCAAGGCGGGGCATGGCGATCGCAGACTGGGCACAGGACGTCTCACGCGGGATCACCCGCGCTGTCGAGGACGCGCAGGAGGGGGTGGGCGAGCTTTTCGAGCCGGTCATCCGGCTGGGCGTGACCGGGCTGAGCCGGGCCGGCAAGACCGTCTTCATCACCTCGCTGGTCGCCAACCTGCTGGAGCGTGGGCGGATGGGGCAGCTCTCTGCACAAAGCGGGGGTCGCATCCGGCAGGTCTATCTGCAGCCCCAGCCCGACGACACCATCCCGCGCTTTGATCTCGAAGGTCATCTCAACGCGCTTCATGCCGAGCCGCCGCACTGGCCCGCCTCCACCCGCGCGATCAGCCAGCTGCGCCTGTCGCTGCGCCTGCGCCCGGAGAACTGGATCCTCGGCCTGGCGGGCGAGCGGGTGGTGCATCTCGACATTGTCGACTATCCCGGCGAATGGCTGCTCGACCTG
>JBCBKE010000127.1:0-4087 GCA_038522375.1 Pseudomonadota bacterium | reverse complement strand
AGCAATCGCCTGCATGACGGCACGACGCTCGTCGATCGAGGTCTTGCGCCAGGCTGGTAGAGCTGCCTTCGCTGCGGAGACGGCTGCGTTCAACTCGTCCTGGGTGCAGTTCGGCGCCTCGGCGAAAACCGCTGCGGTCGCCGGGTTCTCGATGCCGAAACGCTCTGCTCCCGCTACGGCAGCGCCATTGATGGTCATGGTGAAGTTGGTCTCGGTCATTGTTTCCTCCAATAATTCGATTTTGCTTTCGTTACACCAACGTCATCCTGACGGGCAGGGATTTGATGCCCCCGACGAAGTTCGCCTGGACGTATTTCGGCTCCGCCATCAGGTCGATTGCGTCCACCTTCGCAGCAAGCGCACGCAAGAACGTGTCGATCTCCAGCCGTGCCAGGTGCATGCCCAGGCACATATGGGCACCGTGGCCGAAGGCGGCATGACGCGTGCTACGATCCCGGTCGATATCGAAACTGTGAGGGTTCTCAAACACATCCTCGTCACGGCTGCCCGACGGGTACCACAAGATCAGGGACTGGCCCTCGCGGATCGTTTTACCGCCGAGTTCGGTGTCCTTGTTCGCGGTGCGGATGAAGTGGCGAACGGATGAGGCATAGCGGATGGCCTCTTCGGTGATCAGCGGCGCGGTTTCGTTCGGCGCCTGTTTCAGTCGATCGAACAGCGCCGGATCGCGCGCTAGCTGGTGCACCGCTTCGGACAGAGAGTAGCTTGTTGTGTCATGTCCTGCGGTCGCGACGATGATGTAGTAGCCAAGCTTGCCCATATCATCGAGCGGCGCGCCGTCGATCTCAGCATTGGCAATGATGGAGGCCACATCATCGCTCGGGTTTTCAATCTTCTCTTTTGTCAGCGCGGTGAAATAGGCGAAGAGGTCATTGATGGTCTCCGCGAGCGCCGCATCGGCGTCCACACCCTCTTCCACCTCGCGGCCAATGTCGGGGTCTTCCGGACCGAACAGCTCCTGGGTGAGCCGCAACATCATGCCATAGTCATTTTCGGGTACGCCAAGCACCGCCATGATAACGCGCAGCGGGTATTCCAGCGCCACGTCGCGAGCGAAGTCACAGGCGCCATCGTTCTGTTGCAGCACCCGCATACCGCCCTCGACCGAACCGGAGATACGGGACTGAAGCTTGTCCAAGTTCTTGGGCATGAACCAGGATTGGGTCAGCAGGCGAAGCTTCATGTGTTCCGGCGCGTCATAGGTCACCAGCGAGCGGATGCGGTTCAGCGACCCATTGTTCTGCGCGCGGATCTTCGCCTCTTGCTCCGAGGTGGCAAGGACAAGGCGGGGTTCATTCAGGAAGTCGCCCGTGCGCCGTTCGACGTCGAAGATGTCGGCATGTTTGGTGACGTGCCAGAGGTCAGGGTACCCTTCAGTCGTGCAAAAGTGCACGGGGTCTTCAGCACGAAGACGCGTGAACACGTCATGGATGGCGTTCACGTCCGCCCAATTGGCCGTGGGATAGAGAAAAGAAGCGTCTGCGGTCATTGCGGCTGGTCCCTCTGATGTCCGTTTCTTTTAGCGGCCTGGCGATCTCAATTGGCGTTCATCGGGCCAGCCCCTTGGCCAGCGCTCGCATCGCCATGAACGTGTGGGCGAAAAGCCGGTCATTTGCCGGTTCGGGGTGGGTCGAGAGTTTCACGATGACCATCCGGGATGGCTGGTGCACGTAGATAGTCTGGCCGTAGATGCCAATGCAGATCAGAACGCCATCAGCGGTGCTCGCCCAGGTCTGGTTCTGGTAGTGGCCCCTGTTGAACATCAGCGCATAATCGGTCGCCGCGAAGTGTGCGCGCCGATCATCGCTGCCATCGCGCGTCGACCGCACCCAATCGGCGGGAACAACCTGCTCGCCGTCGACCGCTCCATCATTGAGGAGCAACTGGCCAAAGCGGGCGAGGTCCCGGGCGCTGGCGCTCATCCCGGCACCGAAATAGGGAAAGCCGGTTCCATCGAGCACGACATTCGCGTCGCATTCGGGCCTGAGCCCCTGCCAAAGGCGCTGTTCCATCAGGTCTTGCACAGGGGTTCCTGTCGCCCCCTCGATTGCTATGGCGAGGATGTTGGTGAGCAGGGTGCGATAATGGAAGCCAGCCCCGTCGGCCTGTTCTGTTTCGGTGCGGGATCCGGCATAGGCCTTCAGTGAGGTCGTTGCAGCGTGGCCGTCCAGATCAGGCCGCCAACCGAGCACCGCGGTTTCCACCCAGAAGTCATCATCAGGGATGGCATAGTCTTCGCCGGACTTGACTGCGCCCGTCATGTCGAGGGCCTGGCGCACCGTGGTTTGGTCGAACGCTGTTCCAGCAAGGTGCGGCACGTAGGATGCGACGCGCGCGTCCGGATCCAGCGCGCCGTTCCCAACAAGGATGCCGGCAAGCATACCGAGAAACGTCTTCGAGATTGAGTTGAGCAAGTGCAGACTGTCAGCCTGCATCCCATTGTCATAGTGCTCGTGGATCAACACACCGTTTCGGACAATCAGGAGCGCGTCGGTGTATGAATTTGCGAGGAACTCCTGGATCGGATATTTTTCACCAGATTCTCCGCCAAAGCGGATATGATCGATCTCCACGGGATCAGTCGTGAACGGGGTCTCAGGCGCCCCCCCCCGCCTCAGCCGGGCTGTCGGAAACAGCGATTGAACCTGCTGAAAACTCGACCGGTTATGGGGCGGTGTCAGCCATGTCTCGCGGGAGAAGGATCGCATCCCGGACGCCCTTCTATTTCGAACAGTGCGACGAGGGGGGCACATCCAGCGACGGGTTTCGGTCGAAAAAGCCCGACGGCATCAGCATGAATCCCGCATATTCGACCGGCATGACCGGCCAGTCTTCGGGTCGGGGCACGTGGGTGACGCCGAATGTGTGCCAGACGACGATGTCGGTGTTCTCGACCGGACGATTCTTGGCGGCATAGGCAGTCAGCCCAACCCCGCCGGGATAGAGGTTGGTGAACGGACCTGCGCCAGCATAGTGCTCCGACTTTTCGTAGGGTGTGACCCAAAGATTGTGCCGTCCGAAGCCGCCGCGTTTACCCGATACCGTGTCTTCGGTGGGTAACAGGGTGGGCGAGGATTGCGGGAGCAATTTGTAGGCGACGGGCTTGTCGAGGCCGTTCTTCACATTCGGATTCTCGATCCGCCAGTTGCGGCTGGCTGCGGGATGGATGTCGCGACGGGCGTCTGCCTCGCTTGTCAGCACACGCCGGGTCGCTTCGAAGCCGGCGCCGTAGGGATGGGGATCGTTGGCGATCGGGACCACGTCGGTCTCAACCACCGTGTTGTCCTGGCCATCGAGATTGAAGTCCAGTCGGAAGCAGAACATGTGCTGGTGTATCGGCGATGTGAGCCCAGGCCCGATGAGTGGCGCGCTACCCGTGCCCTCGCCGTTTTCTGCGATTGAGACCGCGATGATCCCGGTGAGCTTCACCTCAAGCTGGATGTTGCCGTCCTGGTAGAAGTACCAGAAGAAGCCGTATTCATAGTTTCCGATCGTGTGGATCATGGAAACAACGAGACGGCGCGAGCGGCGTACCTCCGGCGGCAAGTCCGGGCGGAAGACATTGGTATGCTTCCAAAGGATGCCGAAGTCTTCCTCGTGCAGGCAGACGGCATTTTCGAGCGTGTACGGATTGCCATCCGAGGCCAGCATGACCGCGTCGAAATAGTAGATTTCACCGAGGCAGTCGCATCCGAGTTTCAGGGAGTTGCCCATCTGGCCGAGGGCGGTTTCGCCGGCGTCGAAGGCATGCTTCCAGTACTGGATGGGGTTTGCGTCACCATAGGGCACAACCATTTCCGACAGCGACGCGCGATAAAGAATGGACCGGTCGCGACCGTCATCATTGTAGCGCACATCATGGAGCACGAGCCCTTCGATCGGATGCACGGAAATGCGGATATGCCACTTCTGCCACTTGATGACGTGGCCTTCGACCTCGAAGCTCGGTCCGTCCGGTTGGGTAATGTCGAGCGGCTTCAGGTCCTCGCGCATGGTCTCGACAAAGCGAGCGGCATAGTCCGCCGGCGCATCGGGGATCGGCGTAACCCCGTGATCCTGGACGATC
>JBCBKE010000126.1:0-4147 GCA_038522375.1 Pseudomonadota bacterium | reverse complement strand
CCTATCCCATCGGCGTTTACATCGACCAAGTTTTACCTGCGATGACCCAGACGGCCCAATCGAGCGGTCTCAATCACACGGTGATCGAGGAGATCCTGCTGCTGTCGGCACAGAGGAAAGAGATGCGCCAGATGGGACTGGCGCTGTTCGCCAGTATGGGTGAGACCACCCACACGATGCTCGGCGATGGGAAAGACTTCGACCGACTGGACGCCCATCTCCTTCGCCACGCCCTTCGTGGTGCGGCGCTCCAACTGGCGCAATCTCAAAACCATGCGATCGGTGAGGAGATGAGCCGCTATTTGAAGCACGTGTTTGACCCTGTCCGGGGTGAGGGGAAGGGGTGAGTGTCTGCCAGCGTCAGGGCACGACCTTCTCAGAACGATTACACGAAGAAAGGCGAAGGATTATAAAGGCCTGCGTTGGCGTCTGCGAAGGCGGCCCAATGGTGGTTCGGGGGAGACTTGAACTCCCGACCTCGCGATTATGAGTCGCGCGCTCTAACCAGCTGAGCTACCGAACCAGTGAAGGCGGCTGCTTACACGGGGCAAGGGCTGGCTGCAACCAGCCCGCCGTGCAATTTCTCAGGCCCTCAGGTTTCGGCCGCGGCGATCGCTGCCACATGATCTGCAATGGCGAGCGATGAGGTCAGCCCAGGGCTCTCGATCCCCAGCAGGTTGATGAGGCCCGTTGTCCCGTGGCGTGCTGGTCCGTCTATTCGAAAATCGCCAGAGGGGGCGCCCGGCGGAACAAGTTTCGGCCTGACGCCGGCATAGCCCGGCACAAGCGCACCGTCCTTGAGGCCCGGCCAGTAGGAGCGGACAGCGTCGTAGAATTTTTCGCCCCGTGCCGGATCGACACGGTAGTCGAAGGGCGGGGCTGCACCCTCATCGAGCCATTCCGCGTCAGGACCCACTTTGCCCTGTCCGCCAAGGTCGATTGTGAGGTGGATGCCCAGGGATGCCGAGGTCGCCATGGGATAGATCAGGCGTTGGAAGGGGACCTTTCCGGTTATCGCGAAGTAGGACCCCTTGGTGAACCAGGGTTGGGGCAAGGTTGCGCCGTGTGGTCCCTCAATCTGCCGCGCCACGTCGATCGACCGGTGTCCCGCAGCATTGACGACCCGTTGGGCCCTTATCACCGACGGCGTGTCACCGCCGGTTTCGAGGGTGATCCCGTTGCTGCCGGCCTCGCCGCGGATCAGGGGCGTTCGAAAGGCAATCTGGCCACCGGCATCCTCCAACTCGCCTTGGAGGGCAAGGAAGTAGGCATGGCTGTCGAAGATCCCTGTGACCGGCGAATGCAGCGCCGCTGAAACCGTTGGAGACAGGGCGGGCTCGAGTGTCCGCGCCTGGTCTCCGCCGATCAGGACCATGCCCTCGACCCCGTTGGCATCGGCTCTCGCTTTGAGGTCGACAAGGCGTTCCGCTTCGTCATCGGAAGTCGCCACCACCAGCTTCTCGCAGCGCTTGTGGGCTACGCCGTGGGCTTCGAGATAGGGGTAGAGTGCCCGGCGGCCCGAAACGCATAGCTGTGCCTTGAGTGAACCGGTTGCATAGTAATGTCCCGCATGGATGACTTCGGAGTTCCGCGAAGAGGTATGAACAGCGATCATGTCTTCGGCTTCCAGCACGATCACCTCGCGTCCCGCCCTGGCCAGGGCGCGCGCGCAGGCGAGTCCGATGACGCCGGCGCCGATGACAATCACGTCAGCCTCGAAATCAATGTCCATGAAAATCCTTATGGCTGAACTTTTCGTCTGGGCTGCCGCTCCATTTCGCGCTAGTTTGACGCACATGAGAGCTTTTATTGCTGTAACGGTGCTTGGCCTTTGCGCCATCGCTCCGGCGGACGCTGACCCTGAAGAGCCATATCTCAGCGCAGCTTTTGTCGAGGGCCGTTATGACGATGCGGCCAAGGCCGCGGCGGCGACACCGACGGCCGATACCCATGCGTTTGCGGCCCGGGCATTGCTGGCCAAGGCCATGTGCGGGGATGGGCAGCCGCCTGCCGATCTTCTGTCCAAGGCCCGGGCCCATGCCGAAGCCAGCCTGTCGCTCGACCCCCATCACATTGAGGGCCGGCTTCAATTGGCCATAGCCCGTTCGCTGATTGCCCGTCCCCTCGGTACCCGCGCATCTCTTGATGCGGGCCATGGCGGTGCGATCCGTGATCTTACCCGGTCGGTACTCGCGGATGATCCGGGCAATGCCTACGCCCATGGCATGATGGCCGTCTGGCATATCGAGGTCATCCGCCGGGGTGGACGGATTGGCGCGGCCATCATGGGCGCTGACATCGACACAGCCCGGAACCATTATCGCGAGGCCGTTGCGGCCAAGCCCGATGACGCGTCGATCCACTGGCAGTACGCCCGGGCGCTGGCCGCCCTCAATCCAAAGCGCTTCAAGGCCGATATCACCACGGCCTTGGATGCGGCCCGTGATACGACCCATGAAACCGCCCTGGAAGCGACGATGGCGAAGCGGGCTGATACGCTGGCTCGGCTCATGGCGGCGGGCGACAACCGTGTGACGAAGACCGCTGCTGCTGACGATATGCTCTAGCGGTTGGCGGCGGACTTGCGGCAAACCGGTACCGCCCTTGTCCCTTTTCGACAGGCCTGGTCTGATCCCGGTCTCCCTTATAGCGCTGCGGCGATTTCGGCCGCCAGGGTTTGCAACTCGCCCATGTCAGCCTGTTTCCCATGCCCATGGCCGGCGAGCGGGGCGCCCTCATAGCGGGGGATGACGTGGAAATGGACGTGAAACACGGTCTGGCCGGCCGGTGCACCGTTCAGCTGCATCACCTGAACCCCATCGGGCTTCAGCGCGGCCTCGACGGCGCGGGCGACCCGCTGGACCCGCTCCAGAAATGGGCCGACCGTTTCTGTTGGAAGGTCGAGGAAGTTCCGCGCTTCAACGCCTTTGGGGATGACCAGAGTATGGCCCCGCGATTGGGGGAAGATGTCCATGAAGGCGAGGGCGACCTCGTCTTCCATGACCTTTACAGCCGGGATTTCGCCCCGCAGCATTCTTGCGAAGATGTTATCGGTTTCATAAACGCCGTGCAGGGCCATCGCGGGTCTCCGGGTCCAGGTCTAGATTGGCTCATAGGGGAATACGCTGGTCGTGGCCCCCATGTCGGTGAAGGCGCCTTCCATGGCGGGCAGGCCCTGGTCGATCAGGGTTTCCGGTGACCAGCCTTCCAGCCGGGCGACCGATTTCACCGGGCGCGGCTGGCTGAACAGGACCACTTCGTTGCCCCGTACAGAGAAGACTTGCCCGGTAACCTGCCTGGCACCATCGGCGCAGAGGGCCACAGCGAGTTGGGCGACCTGGTCGGCGCGCATGCCCGTTCGCATCCGTTCGACCCGTTCGGCCCCGGCCTCGTCCTTCACGGGGATCGAGGCGATCATCCGGGTCCAGGCGAAGGGCGCGATAATGTTCGAGCGGACGTTCTTCCGTTCTCCCTCCATGGCGACGATCCGGGAAAGGCCCATGATGCCGAGCTTGGCGGCGCCGTAATTGGCCTGGCCGATATTGCCGATCAGGCCGGTGGTGGAGGTGAACAGCACGAAGGCGCCGTCTTCCTGGTCCCGGAAATGATTGATCGCTGCCCGGGTGACGTTGAACGAGCCGTGGAGGTGGACATCGATCACGGCTTTCCAGTCGGCCTCGCTCATCTTGTGGAACATGCCGTCCCGCAGGATGCCAGCGGGGTTCATCACCCCGTGGAGGCCGCCGAATTCGTCCTTGGCCTGTTCGACCATGGCCTCGACGGCGCCGTAATCGGTGACGCTTTCGGAGTTCGAAACGGCCTCACCCCCGGCGGCACGGATCTCCTGGGCCACCAGCTCGGCAGGGCCGGCATCGCCGCTGTCATCGCCGGTGAGCGTGCCGCCCAGATCGTTGACGACGACCTTCGCGCCTTCCTCGGCGGCCAGCAGGGCGCAGGCTTTCCCGATCCCGTTTCCGCCCCCGGTGACCAGCACAACCTTGCCATCCAGAACGCCCATGGCGCGTCTCCTCTCGTCATTTGTTGTCAACGCCGCACCCTAAGGGGCTTCTGCGTCGGATCAAGCGGGAGGGGCGCGGCGGGTGGGTTTGGGGCAAGTGTTTTGGGGGAAGCGTTTTGGGGCCCGTCC
>JBCBKE010000125.1:0-4211 GCA_038522375.1 Pseudomonadota bacterium | reverse complement strand
CTGCCGCAGCCTCCGTGACGCCCATCTGAACAAACGGACGAAGGAGATCGACGGGATCGGAAACAGCCTGCACGCCCTTCTGGCGGGTCTGACGCACCTGATGCTGCGTGGTCAGTATGCCGATCCCGTCGATCTCCTTCGTCCGTTTGTTCAGATGGGCATCACGGAGGCTGCGGCAGAAGCGGTTGTGGACTGGAAAGCCAGCGCTTAGGACACCGGTCTGCCGGCCGATCGAGTGCCTCGCCGCTATTCCGCTGGAACCGGTGAAGGCCCCGTACCCAACGCCTGACCCGTAGTGTCTGGCACGGATTTAGGCGCCCCTGAGTCGGGCGGCGTTCTTGACGTCGGGGGTTTCGTCTTTCCCCGGCGCATCGGCAGGAAGACAAAAAGCAATGAGGCTGGGATCAGGAAACGGTAGCAGGCGACGAGTGCCTTGAACGCGATATCAGCGTCCTGGGAGTAATCGAGGTTTGACCATGGGATGCGCAAGGCCTCCAGGAAATCGAAGAAGATCGACCGGCAAATCTGGTCGATGACGAACAATTGCAGGTCGTGAAGATAAACCGGCTCATTTTCGATAGGATGTAGCTGGTCGAGGTGGATGACGAAGAAAACCGTGGGAAAAATGACAGTATAAGCCATCAGCGATGAGGAAAAGAGCAGGTAGAACGAGACCGCTTTGACCCTTTCAGAGGCCGAAATCAGTTTCTGGAACCGAAACCGCGCCATGATCCCGGCCACCAGCAGGATGAAGACCAGCGTATAGCTGGCAATATAGTGGTATCCGCCAGCCTGCTGGGCTGTTTCGGTTGACCACGCCATAAGCGGTTCAAGCGGGATCGGGAACAGGCCGAGCCATTCGGCATCCGAGAGCGCGCTGGTCAGTTGCTCATTGACCATTGGGTCAGTCTCGTTGGCAGCGGCCCAATCGATGGCGCAGAAAGCCAGGTAGACAAGGATCACCGACAGACCGCACAGGAAGATGATCAGCGAGATGGTGGTGAGCTGAATTTTCGCGGCGACGCTGTTGGACACTGTTTACCCTCGATCCCTGAAGGCCGAAGCCTATACCAGCGATGGCGGGCGCGCTACTCCGCTGAAACCTGCCCGCTGCGCCACTTCTTGCGGAGGACTTCGCTGGTCGTATGGCACCCGTCCGGACTCCAGCCCGGGGGTTGCACAAACCGGTTCCACCAACGCCATGGACGGGGGCCATCATGCAGGCAATCGCGGAGGAGGGCGACGATTTCGTGGTAGGCCACGACGACGGGGTTGTGTGAGTTTAGCGGCTTCACAATGCCGTAAACCGGAGGGTCGGTGGGCAGTTCCGCCTCGAACGTGCCGAAGAGCTTGTCCCAGACGATGAAGACGCCGGCATAGTTGCGGTCGAGATAGCGAGGATTGGTGGCATGGTGCACCCGGTGATGACTGGGTGTATTCATCACCGCTTCGAACCAGGCCGGCATCCGGTCAATCGTTTCCGTGTGAATCCAGTATTGATAGACGAGATTGAGCCCGCCAGCGAAGAAGATGTAGAGGGGGTGAAAGCCAATCAGCACCATGAGCCACCCCAGGGCAATCAGCCCGGTGAAGGGACCGAACCAGGGCTGGCGCAGGGCCGTTGTCAGATTGTAGTGGGTCGATGAGTGATG
The DNA here is from genome assembly GCA_038522375.1 of Pseudomonadota bacterium. Taxonomy (GTDB): domain Bacteria; phylum Pseudomonadota; class Alphaproteobacteria; order Caulobacterales; family Hyphomonadaceae; genus UBA5336. The sequence goes on along the minus strand of JBCBKE010000125.1, from coordinate 2,559 downwards.
GGTGACGTGCTCGGCCCAGAACCACCGCATGCGATGGGCAAACCGGTGTTTCCAGTAGTAGACGAGGTCGTACAGGACGAAGACGACAATGAAACTCCACCAGGTCACGGGCATTTCGAAGACGCGGAACGGCCAGACCAGCATCATCAGCCAAAGCGACGCGGTGGCGGTGAGTGTATTGATGGCCACGTTCCCCAGGCCCATGGTCATGGAGGTGATGGCGTCGGCGGTCTCATAGCGTCCCTTGGCGCGACCGGTCTTCACCGCCCACCACTCCCAGGCCACCGAGGCGATGAAAAACGGGATCGCCAACGTTGTGGGGGCGGGAAACGCTTCCATCGCGCTAGGCCGCAACTGCTGCTTTTGCCGCCGCCTTGATCATGTCCGAGGCCTTCTCGGCGATCATGATCGTCGGGGCGTTGGTGTTGCCCGATACGAGACGGGGCATAACGGAGGCATCGATCACGCGAAGGCCGGTCACACCATTGACCCTGAGTTGGTGATCGACGACGGCCATGGGATCGCCCGTGGCGCCCATGCGGGCTGTCCCGACCGGGTGATAGATCGTCGTGCCGGTTGCCCGCGCATGGGTGAGAAACGCTTCGTCGGTCTGACAGTCGGGTCCAGGGTCAAGCTCGTGGGACATGTAGGGCGCCAACGCGTCCTGCTGCGACAGGAGGCGACCCCATTTCAGGCCTTCGACGATGGTTTGCTGGTCCAGCGGATCAGAGAGATAGTTCGGCACAATCGCTGGGTGGGCCGATGGATCGCTGGATTTGATATGGATCGAGCCCCGACTTTCGGGTCGGAGCTGGCACGGCGCGATGGTCAGGCCAGGCTCGTCTTCGAGCGCCATGGTGCTTTCGCCGGTGCCGTCGCTGGGCGGAAAGCTGGCGGGAAGAATGTGGTACTGAACGTCTGGACCAAGAAGATCCTCGCGGGTCTTGATGAAGGCGGCGATGTGAGCGGCAGACAGGGTGAGGAGGCCCTTCCGCTGGAATGCGTACTTTGCGATCTCCCGTGCGAACCGTAACCCACGGGTCAGTTCATTTACGCTCACGATGCCTTTCTTGAGGCGATAGCGCATGGGTACGACGTAGTGATCCTGCAGGTTTTCGCCGACACCCTGCGATGCGGCAATAATCCCGATGCCATGGTCTGCGAGCCGGGTTGGCTGGCCGATGCCCGACAGTTCAAGGAGTTGCGGCGTGTTGACGGCGCCACCGGAGAGGATCACTTCGCCCCGGGCGCGGGCGGTCTTGTCAACGCCGTTTTGAGCATAGGCGACGCCCACGGCCCGCCGGTCTTCGAAGATCACCCTGGAGGCAAGCGCCTGGGTCGCAATGGTCAGGTTCTTCCGGGACTTCGCCGGATTGAGATAGGCGACCGCCGCCGAACACCGGCGCCCGTTCTTTACGGTAAGTTGGTAATAGCAGACGCCTTCCTGCTGGGGGCCATTCACATCGCGGTGCTCAAGACCGGTCTGGACGCCGGCTTCGATGACAGCGTCTGATACGGGATGGGTTTCGGTGACGTCCGATACGTTGAGCGGTCCGCCCTTGCCATGGCCCGGGAGCGCCGAATTCTCTTGGTTCTGGGCCCGGATGAAGAAAGGCTCCACATCGTCCCAACCCCATCCGGCGCACCCCATCTGCCGCCAGCCATCATAATCATGGGTCTGGCCCCGAATGTAGAGAAGGCCGTTGATCGACGACGAACCGCCGAGCACCTTGCCGCGCGGCCAGGCATGGGGCCGGCCTTCGGTGCCTGGGTCGGGCTCGGTCTCATAAAGCCAGTTCACCTTTGGGTCCTTCAGCGTCTGGGCGTAGCCCACCGGGATATGGATCATCGGTGATGTGTCATTGCCGCCTGCTTCCAGAAGCAGGACCCGGGTCTTTGGATCCTCGCTCAACCGGTTTGCCAGAACGCACCCGGCCGATCCGGCGCCGACGATGATGTAGTCAAATGTGTCTTCTGCCATGGCTGGGGCTCCGATGGGTCTTTGCGATCGCCTGTTTGAGTGACGGTTGTGTCACGATTTCGCCACGGAACAAGGGGGCGCGATCGCCGGTTGTGCTTGACCATCGCAGGGGAAGACTGGTGTTCTTTCGTCCAGGCACAAGCATTGGAGGAACACGCATGGAAACCATCAAGACATATGAGCAGATCAACCTGGAGAAGGACGGGCCGGTCGCGGTCATAACGTTGCACCGGCCTGAGAAGATGAACGCCTTCACCGGCAAGATGATGTATGAGTTGATCGATGCGTTCGACCAGACCGATGCCGATGATGACATCCGCGCCGTGATCGTGACGGGATCGGGCGAGCGGGCGTTCTGCGCAGGTGCCGATCTCTCCGAAGGCGCAAAGACGTTTGACTACGATGCGCGCGCCGCCGATGGGGAAGTTGGGCGCACGGAGGCAGAGGACGTCCAGCGCGACGGTGGCGGTCGGCTCACATTGCGTATCTTTGAAAGCCTCAAGCCCGTGATCGGCGCTATCAATGGCGCTGCGGTTGGGGTTGGCGTGACCATGCAGCTTCCGATGGACATTCGCATC
>JBCBKE010000124.1:0-4302 GCA_038522375.1 Pseudomonadota bacterium | reverse complement strand
TGCGCAAAAACAGGAGCGCAAAGCGTCGTCCTGGCTTGAAACGAAAGATCCGCGCTTCCAGGCGAAGTGGGCACCGGTTCGCCGTCCGGAAGCGCGTCGAAACAAGGGCTTGAAGCGGCGCGTTGCTTTCATTGGAGAACGTGCCGCATTAGAGCGGCGCATCATTCGGAAGGTCGCTGTCGCCATCGGTCTCGTCATTGATCTCGTCGGCCGGCGCCCGCTCCGTAATCCGCGACATGAAGACCCCGGCACCAACCAGGCCCCCAACGGCCGCCGCTTGCAGCAGCATGGCCAGGCCGAACAGGAGCGGAATCTGGATCGATTGATCGCCCATGGACAGCAGGATTGCGGCATATCCACAGGCCCCCAGCAGGAGCCCGATGGCGCTGCCAGCCAGGAGGTGCCGCAAGAAACGCCGCACGAGCGGGCGTTCTTCCAGCCCTGCATGGTCGACAACCATCTTGATCAGCATTTTCGCCTCCAGAGCATTGATGGCAGTGTCCCGCAAAACGGCGCCTGCGACAAGCTGAAGCACAATATTTGGTGCGTTCGTCGACTGGGGGGCGAGGCGCATCGGCTTGGCGCTCGACAGGCAAGGGGACGTGGCGGTAAGAGTTCCAGCTGTTGCAGGGCTGGCACGTCCGGCCTCCACTCTGAACCACAAGGAGCGGCACCATGAGCGACGCCCGTCCGGCCTACACAATCGACGGCGACACCGGGGAATGGGAACTGGTGATGGGTCTGGAGATCCATGCCCAGGTCGCGTCTCGTTCCAAGCTGTTTTCCGGCGCGGCCACAGACTACGGGGCGGACCCAAATACCAACGTATCGCTTGTGGATGCAGCCATGCCTGGCATGCTGCCCGTGATCAATGGTTGCTGCGTCGAACAGGCTGTTCGGACGGGGCTGGGTCTCAAGGCCAGAATCAACACCTGGTCGCGCTTCGACCGCAAGAACTACTTCTATCCCGACTTGCCCCAGGGTTATCAGATCAGCCAGTTTGCCCATCCCATCGTCGGCGAAGGCGAGATAGAGGTGGATGTGGAGCCGGCCCATGGCGATCCGGCCTATGCCTTCACCGTCGGCATCGAGCGGCTCCACCTGGAGCAGGATGCGGGTAAATCAATCCATGATATGGATCCAGAATCCACCTATGTCGATCTCAATCGGTCCGGTGTCGCCTTGATGGAAATTGTTTCCAAGCCCCACATCCGCACACCGCTCGAAGCGGCGGCCTATGTGAAGAAGCTGAAGTCCATCGTGGTTGCCCTTGGCACGTGTGACGGCGACATGGAGAAGGGCAATCTTCGCGCTGACGTCAACGTCTCGGTTTGCCGGCCCGGCGCCTATGAGGCCTTCCGGGAAACCGGGGATTTCAGCCATTTGGGAACACGGTGCGAGATCAAGAACATGAACTCGTTCCGGTTCATCCAACAGGCCATCGAATACGAAGCGAGGCGCCAGATCGACCTCATCGAGGCGGGCGGTGCAGTGGCCCAGGAGACCCGTTTGTTCGATCCGAACAAGGGTGAAACCCGGTCGATGCGGTCTAAGGAGGATGCCCATGATTACCGGTACTTTCCCGATCCCGATCTTCTCCCCCTCGTCTTCGACGACGCCTTTGTGGAGGCCATCAGGGCAGACCTGCCCGAGTTGCCCGACGAGAAACGAGCGCGGTTCGAGACCGACTACAACCTGTCGCGCTACGATGCCGGCGTGCTGACGGCCGACGCCGGGAGTGCGGCCTTTTACGAGGCCGTTGCCACAGGGCGCGATCCCAAACTTGCAGCAAACTGGGTCTCCCAGGAGCTTTTTGGCTATCTCAACCGTGAGGACATCGCCCTGGCCGACAGCCCGATCTCCGCAGGCCAACTCGGCCGCTTGATCGATCTGATCGCTGACGACACGATCTCGGGAAAGATCGCAAAGACGGTGTTCGAGAAGATGATCGAGACCGGCGACGACCCTGCCAGCATTGTGGACCGGGAAGGCCTGAAACAGGTGACAGACAGCGGCGCCATCGAGAAGGTGGTCGATGATATCATCGCCGCCAATCCAGAGCAGGCCGCTTCAGTCAAGGAGAAACCCAAGGCCATGGGTTGGTTCGTCGGCCAGGTCATGAAGGCAACGGGCGGAAAGGCCAATCCAGGAGCGGTCAACAAGATCCTCAAGGCAAAACTGGGGATCGACTGAAGCGTCCTCGCCCCAGGCGGAACCGCCAGGCGGGCGACTGCGCGCCGGCCGGTCAGGCCGCCCCATCCTTGTCTCCAAATGCGGAGGCGTTTGGCAAAGCCAAACTGCCGTGAGCGAAACCAGAGCAATTCAGCGCAAGTCTGGGGTAAATGGGTGGGTTTGCCCATGGACAGACTGCGCATCAACGCCCCTCGGTGCTGGCGAGGGTGAAGCCAGGCCCAACGCCCAGGGGGGCCACCTGCGCCCAAATGCGGACAATCAGACGCGAACTCCCCACGCACCTTTCCCCGAAATCCCGATGAGACGGGCGCTTCGCCCGGCAGACGGGGGCTGTTATCCGACTGGCTGACAGGGCCCCTATTGTCTTGCCCATGGATTTCGCAGCCCTTCCAGGGATCATGTCCCGCGTCAGCCCGGTCTATTGGCCGGCGTTGTTCGTCAATCTCTGGGCCATCACCTTATGGCTCTGGGCGCAAGGGATTACCGAGCGGGTGACGCTGTTGGTCTGGCCCGATGGCCGGGTCGCCTTCGACAAGATTGCAGAACACGAGGCGGCCGATCTTGGCAGCCGGCTTCACAGTGCACTTGCCTACCATTCAAGGTTTCAACAAACGGCGGCCTGCGCGCTATTGTCAGGGCAATCGGCCCGGGGCGCAGTCCGTGCTGAACATGCTGGCGGCGTGGCCGATCAGGCGCCCCCAAGCGTGGGCTGTGACCCCATAGCCGTCGTCAGATCACCGGGGTCAACGGGGCGTTTGCGCCAGATTGATCGCCTGATCCAACGGCGTTGCAGGCCAAGGCGGCGATGGCCTTGCGGTCCGCCGGTTTGTCCGCTGGGTGATCGGGCGCTACCCGTCCAGGGGGCTCCGTCACCAGGCATCGGTGCTTGATCTCCGCCTGCCGCGGCCATGGGCTTCGGCGGTCGCCTGTGCTGGCCTAGCCATAGGCGAGCAGCGCTTCGTCGATCGCGCGCTCAAGGTCCTTCAGGTTCGAAACCTGGACCATGGTGTCACAGTAAGGCTGGTAACGCAGCATTTCGCTATCCCCCGATCCCCAGACGGCACGGGGCTCCGGGCAAAGCCAGATCGTGCGCTTTGCGCGCGTGGTGGCTTCACGAAAAAGATCCAGCCTGGGGTCGCCATAGTTCGAGCGTCCATCGCCAAGGAGGATGATGGTTGTGCGTTTATCGATTTCCGACCAGTGACCCACCTTCAGGTCCGAAAGCGCCTGGCCATAGTCGGTCGATCCGAAACTGATCTCCTTGATGATCCTGGCCATGGCCGCTTCGAACCCATCGGCATCCAGCCAGTCGCCAACATCCTTGAGGCGCGCCGCGAATGCGTAGGATTTCATGTCCGGGACAACTTCGCCGAGGCTGTGGAGCAGCAGCAGCAGAAAACGAACATAGCGGGCAACCGAGCCTGAGACGTCACAGATGACAAGGAATTTGGGCCGGTCTCGCCGTTTCTGACGCCAGTGAAGGGCGAAGGGAACTCCGCCCAGGCCGGCATTCGACCGAATTGTGCGGCGCACATCCAATTGTCCCCGGTTCTGCTTTCGGCGGCGCCGCGAATGCTTGACGGCCAGTTTTCTGGCCAGTTTTGCAACCAGCGCCTTCATGCGATTGAGGTCGGCCAGGTCGAGGCTGCCGATGGATTTTTCGGCCAGAAAGTCCTCGCGAAACTGCTGGGTTGCGCCGGCGCCGTAGATCTCGAACTGTTGTTCTGCATGGGCGCGAGCCCGCATCATCATGTCTCGCCGGATTTGCATCAGGGTTTCTGCGTCGGCATTGGCCTCATCGGTGCGGACCTGGAGTTGGTCAAGCAGCTTGGACTCCAGGCGCTCGACGCCCATTGCCTTCATCATCTGCTGGGCAAAATATCCGGTCTGGGTGGAGAAACGGATGTCCTGTACGCCAACGTCCCGGCCGGCCTGCTCGATCGCCATCGTGATCCCGGCCTCGTCCTGGCTCTGGGCGAGGTCCAGCAGGTCAGGCGTGTCAGCCTTGTTGTCGCCAGACCCCTCGTGCGAAGGCTCAGCGTCGCCAGAATCACCGGATGGCTGCGGCTCTCGGTGCGCGAAAAACAGATCGAATAGGCGATCGAAGGT
>JBCBKE010000123.1:0-4338 GCA_038522375.1 Pseudomonadota bacterium | reverse complement strand
GGCAATGTCGTCTATGGCGTTCGGATCGAAAACACTGATTTCTCGACGACCGGTAATCAAGTCCTTGATGACGTGGCCACTGGCATCAACATTTCGAACGACTATACGAACATCCTGCCCAGCGTTCACGTGAATGTGGACTTGCGCGATGACCTGAAACTGCGGGTTTCAGGAACCACGGGGGTCAGCCGTCCGACCTACACGGAGGTGCGCGCGTCCCAAACCGTCGATCCGACTGCGCCATCGGTATCTGGCGGTAACCCAAACCTCGATGCAGAAGAATCCATCGGTCTGGACGTCTCCCTGGAATGGTATTTCGGTGACGCTAGCATCCTGTCCGCCGGCGCCTTCTACCGCTCGATCGACAATGTGATCTATCCTGGCGGCACGACCATTGATGGCGCCTCCGTCGCGCCAGGTCTGTTCACCAATGGCGAACAAGTTCAATATGACACCTTCCTGAACGGCAAAGACGGGGAACTGTCCGGCATCGAGTTCAACTTCATCGGCCAGGGCACTTTCCTTCCGGAACCGTTCGATGGCTTTGGCGCCTCGGGCAACATCACCTTCCTGGACAGTGAGTTCTTTGCTCCGGAGATCGTGGTCACCCAGGCCGAACAAGACGCAGCGATTGCAGCTGGAGGATTTATTCCGACGGTAGACGACGGGAATCGTCCGATCCCCGGCACCTCTGACCTTATCTACAATGCTTCGATCTTCTATGAGAAGTTCGGCGTGTCGGCCCGTCTCAGTTATCAATGGCGGGATGCCTGGCTATCGACGACGGAAAGCGGCGACAATCTCAACCAGTTCTGGGACGAAACAGAGCGTCTCGATGCGAAGATCCAGTATGAGCTTCCTTATCAATTCCGGGATGTGAGCACGGTGGTGTTCTTCGAGGCTAATAACCTGTCGGACGCCAATGATCGCCGTTACATCGATACGCCGGCCACAATCGACCAGATCGAAGGCTATGGCCGAGCCTTCCTGGTCGGCGTGAGCGTCGACTACTGATCTCGATCGCTGCCCCCCTGCGGGCCGGTTCACTCCCGGTACGCGGGGGGCCACCCCACTCTGGAGGACAACCTCAATGATCTCTCGTATCGCCCTGATCGCCGCCGTCGCAATGTTGGGCGCCTGCTCTGCGGAAACCCCGGATGCGCCCGAAGCTGACATGGCAGACGCTGGAGCACCGGTAACGATTGCCGCGACGCTGGCTGATGTGGAAGTGGTCCATGGTTCCACGCCCGATGATTATGTCCTCTCCTGGGTGAGCGAGCCGGCCGGCGCGCCCGTGTCGGTTCGGGTCTCGACCGATCCGCTTTCCGATTATGGCCTGTTGATCGCTGAGGGCGTAACGGACGGATCGTTCAACTGGGCAGCCGAAGGTAGCCTGGAGCGCCGGTACTTCACGATCCAGCCCGCGGGTGGCGCGGCCGTGACCAGCGCGGTTCGCCTGCTACCGCTCGAAGGCGGACGAAACTTCCGCGATCTGGGCGGCTACCCGGCTGCGGATGGCCGTACGGTGAAGTGGGGCCATGCTTTCCGTTCCGGCGTGATGGCTGAACTCACCGATGCCGATTATGACTATCTGTCGGACCTCGGCATCAAGACCGTCTGCGACTTCCGCGACGCCGATGAGCGACGCAATGAACCCACAGACTGGCGCGCCGGCGCCATCGACTATGTGACCTTTGCCGACCCCGAGGGTAGCGAAGACCCCGCCGACAATCCCATGTTCGCCTCCCTGTTGGACCCAGACTCCACCCCCGACGATGTCGCGAATGCCATGGCCGCCGGCTATGCCGACATCGCAAAGGGGGAAGACGAGGGCTACACCGCCATGTTCGACCGGCTGGCCAAAGGGGAAATTCCGTTGGCGTTTAACTGCTCAGCCGGAAAGGACCGCGCCGGCACGGCAGCCGCACTGCTCCTCACCGTGCTCGGTGTCCCGCGCGACATAATCGTCCACGACTACAGTCTGTCGGACGATTATGTGGACTACATGGAAGCCTTTCTGAACGATGAGGCGCGCGCCGAAGCAGAAGCAGGCGACAACCCCTATGCCTTTCTGATGGAGCTCCCGCCCGAAAAGGTCGCACCACTCATGGCATCTCACCCCATGTACATAGAGGCGAGTTTTGCCTCGATGGAAGACGAGCACGGATCGGTCCTGGACTTTATCAAGGTGGAATTGGATGTAACGGATGAAGAAGTCGACGCCATCCGTTCGGCGCTCCTGCACTGAGTAAAGTGGCGAAGCAGCGCCCCCTATGGGGCCGCCTCGTTCGCGGTCTGCTGACTTTCGTGATCGCGGTTGCGGCCCTGGCGGTTTCGTTCGAGGTTGCGATGCAGAACCCGGCCGTCAATGGCGCTGTGCGCTGCACGGTCCAAGAAACTTTCTACGAGCAACGCTGGGAATCACCCCCGCCGGGCACGCCGGTCATCGAAGCTACCGCTGTCACCGAGCCGGTCCGCGACGCCTGCGATGCGGCGGATGATCCGGCGATCTGGGTTCATCCGTCTCGGCCTGAAGAGAGCCTGATCATCGGCACGAACAAACAACGTAGCCTCAATGTCTATGGTCTGAATGGACGCCTCGTCGATCGCCGGGACAATCTCGGAGCCCCCAACAATGCCGACATTCGCACGATGGCTGGCCGCACCATCGTGGCCGCAAGTGACAAGGACGGCGCGGAGATCGAAGTTTTCGAATTGATCGACGGGACACTCCTTCCTCTGTCGGGTGGACCGGTTCCTGCGAAGGCGGAAGAAGAACTCTACGGCCTTTGCCTCTACCGTACGCAGCAAACCCTGTTTGCCTTTTCCACGGACAAGTCGGGCCTGATCGTTCAATACCGCCTTGGCGTGGATCCGACTGAAGGCATAACCGCCACGCCGGTTCGGGAACTGGGTTTGCCCAGCCAGATCGAAGGCTGCGCAGTGGATGATGCGGCAGGCCGCTTGTTTGTGGGTGAGGAGGATATCGGGATCTGGTCGTTCGACGCGTCGCCAGACGGCGCTTCCGAAGGCACACTCATCGCGCGCACGGGCAGCGACGGGGTCTTGACCGCAGACGTTGAAGGCATCGCAATCTATGCGCCTGCATCATCGGCCTCGAATGAGGGATTCCTGATCGCATCAAGCCAGGGCAATAGCAGCTATGCCGTGTTCGACCGGGCACCGCCCCATCGGTTTCGTGGCCGCTTTCAGCTTGCCTTACAGGGTGAGCTGATTGGCGACACGGACGGATTGGAGGTAACGGCGGCGCCTCTTGGGGACCGGTTTCCAAGGGGAATGCTCGTCGTGCAGGATGGTTACATTCGCGATGCTGCCGGCGCTCGGAGAAATCAACGATTTGCAATGGTGTCCTGGGCCGACATCGAGACCGCCCTCAGCCTCCAACCGAATTGAGGCTGGCTGGCGCACCCTGGCTTCTGCGCATCCCCGCATCAATGGCAAGGAACACCCCAGAGCTCTCGAACACCGGACTCCGGGAAACGTGGCGACAGTCTCTCGGTGCGGCGTCGGGACCAAGCACGTCGAGGACGAAGGTCATTGCCCATCGTTCCGGTGGATCAGATGACAAACGAGGTGCGCCTACCGTTCGATGGCGTCTTTGACCGACTGCGCCGCTTGCAGGAAGACGCCCATATTGACGTCTAGGTTCTGTTTGGTGATCCCATAGTCAAGAATGACATAGCGATTGACACCGAACTCGGGAGGCGGCGGCGCTTCCAGGTCTGGGTCGGTTGGCGATCGCCAGACGCTGACGGCAGCGCGGTTGTAGTTCAGGACGTTCACCTCTTCGAGGTCAGGACCACCCATCGGCGCCAGGATCATCATCATCTGAATGCCTGAGCAGTTTTTCGAATCCGGCGGCTCGCAGTTCATCCCAACGAGCGCATAACGCAATTCCGTCTGGGTGCTGGCGACGACGACCGCTTCGTTGAGCCGGTTCACGGACTGCTCGACCTTATGGCCGCGCGCCTCGGCAAACGCGGTCAGGAACTCAAGATCGACGGCTGTTATGAACTGGGGCGGGACAACCGGCTGCTCGATCTGCGCCGTGGCCAGTTGCTCAAGGCCCGGCAGCACAAACATGATCAAACCCACCGTCGAAGGTAAGGACTGGCGAAACATGGCGTGGCACCTCCCTGACGCGCGGCCGCTTCTTAGACATCCATTCTGGCAATCATTTGGCGGGCCTGGCAGACAGCAAACCCCTGGCCCGTTCGACGTCCTTGTGCATCTGCGCAACCATTTCATCGATCGTGCTGAAGTCGACTTCGGGCCGGAGGAAAGCCTCGAATGCGACCTCCAGCGTGCGATCGTAGA
>JBCBKE010000122.1:0-4395 GCA_038522375.1 Pseudomonadota bacterium | reverse complement strand
GAAGGCGGAGAGCGTGCCGGAGGCATTCCCGCTTCGAATTCAGTGATCTCGTGGCCGCAGGTTGTTGATGTTACGCCCGATGGCCGCTTCGCCGTTGTGGTTGAGACCCGGGGGCAGGCGCCCGAAGGGCTCAGGACCTATGACAATGTCTACACGGATTTTCCCGAGGGCGAGGCGGTGACTGTTCTTGCCGTCGAAGCGGGGAGCTTGCGCGTCACCGACACACAAACCGGCCTCGGCGACAATCTTCAGTCTGTGGACATTGCCCCGAATGGACTAATGGTGATCGCGACTGAAACGCCCGGTGCAGAACTCGTCACCGCCCGGCTGGATACCGGCGGTAAGCTCGTGGACGTTCGGACCCATGATCTCCAGCCGCCATATCGGGACGACGATGCCGAGCAGAGAGTTCGCACGATCCATATATCGCCCGACGGTCGGACACTCGCTGCAAACATCGCGAACCGCCGCATACAGTTTTACAGGATTGGAGATGACGGCCTGGTCGCTGCCTTGGGTGAAGCGTCGGAGGATCTGGGGCGCCGGTTGGCGGTCGGAAAGTGGACGCCCGACGGCCGCTTCTTCATCGTTACCGATACCAATTGGGCTGATGGGACGCTGCACATGCTCACCCAAGGCCCTGGCACCCTGACGGCGCTCACCGTACCGACCCAAGACGATGCAACGCCGGATGTGGTCAGCAAGATTGCTGTGGGCCGCTCGCCAGAAGGGTTTGGGATGTCGCCGGACGGCACGCGGATCGCCACAATCAACATGGAGCGAACGTATCTGCCCCAGCTACCGCCCCTCGCCGCATGGCCGGGGCGGAGACAATACTCCGTGTCGCTTGTTTCCATCGATCCCGAAACAGGCATGATGGGTGAACTGGATCGGGTCTACACATCAGGGATATTGCCGGAAGATGTGATCTTCGACGAAACCGGAGAGAACCTTGCCGTTGCCATCTTCCACCGGCGCAAGGGTCCCGATCGCCTGCGGGGATTTATCGACTTTTATTCAATTGAGGGAGACACGCTCGTGCGTCAGGACACGACCCAAGCCATCATGCGCGGCGCCCATGACCTGGTGAGACTGCCATGACTGAGATCGGCGATTTCGAAGGACGATTGGCGCTTGTCACCGGGGCCGGTGACGGCATCGGTGAGATGCTGGCCAAAGGGTTCGCGGGTCTCGGCATGGCGGTCTGCGTGCAGGACATCCGCGAGGACGCGGCTAACCGGGTAGCCCGGGAGATTGGCGGTGAGTCGTTTCCCCTCGTGTTTGATATCAGCGACCGTGACGCCTGCATGGAAGCGGCATCGGCGCTGGAAAGGAAGGGCATGCCGCTTAGCGTGCTCTGGCTCAATGCCGGCGCTGGCGTTGGATCGCCTTTGCTGGATGGCAAGCCGGGCGCCATCGAGTGGGCGTTCTCGGTCAATGTGCTCGGTGCGATCTGGACCGCCCAGGCCTTTGCGCCCCGGATGACGGATGCTGATGGTCCGCGTCATGTGGGTGTTACCGCGTCCAGCGCAGCATTGCGCAAACCTGATGGTGATTTCCCACTCTATGCACTCACCAAGCACGGTACGTTTGCCGTCGGCGAAACCCTTCGCAGCGATTTCGCGGCACGCGGTATCCCGACGACGATCCTCTGTCCCGGGCTGCTCAATACAAGGATATGGGATGGCGCCCGGGCCCGACCGGACCGGTTTGGCGGTGCTCGCCACATGGATCCATCGATCTCGACGCGGTGGGACGAGGCCAAGCCTCCGGAGGTGATGTGGCCCCACATCGAAGCGGCCCTATCGGCCGGTGGCGGCTATCTGGTCTGCGCGACCGATGACGAGACAGCGGAGGCGTGGGACGCGCGGTCGGCTGAGATCATGGCCGGGCTGGTCGTTGTCTGATCACCGGCCAGCGACAACGTCGAAAAGGGCCTGAGTTTCGGGATCGGTCAACGTCACGCTCAATTGCGCTGCGCCCTGGGCGTGGGGAGCCTGACCGCGGGCTGTCCATATTGTGCCGTCGATCAGCATGACACAGGGCGGGGCCTTCGGCGCAACGGGGCTGACGCGAGCAGGGGTACCGATAATGGCCTTGGCCACCGCCAGCCAGGACTGCATGCGGCGTTCGGGTGTGCCCAGTGCGATGAGAATGCCGAAGCGCGGACCATCGACGCCCTCTGCAATTTCGCGGACATGGGCCAGGACACGGTCAGTTGGGTCTGTGATGTCGATGGCGACGAACGCGGCGTCCGCTTCCAGCGCATCGACGGCGTCCGTCCACAGGGTGTCACGGTCCTGGACAACGATGCGGGCTGTGCCAGAGGGGTTGTCGGAGGGGACGTGGTTTGTCCCAACGCAGGCCGTTGGACCGATGCGCGCGAAGGCTTGAGCGAATTTCGCTTCCCCGGCGACCGAAAGGTCGAGTGGCCCTGGCGCGTCGGTCTTCTGGGCGCGGCGGACAAAAACAGCATAGGGCCGGCGCGTGAACGGCGGGCTGAAAAGGCGCACGAGCCTGTCATAGAACCGCCTGGCCGACGTAATCGGTGAGCCGAAAATCATGAACGCCAGCATTGCCAGAACCAGCAATAGCCCCACCAGCCAATAGCCCATGCGCGAGCCGCCATTGCTGCCTTGCACCAGGCTGGAAAGGCCGTTGTTTCGGATAAAGGGTTGGTTTGCCACATCGGTCGTCAGACCTGCCGCGCCGGTCAGGACAGCGTTCAAGCCTACCATCGCTGCGCCGATCAGGACCAGGCTGACGGCCACCAGTCCGGCAACCATCGCGCCAGCCAGCAAGTAGTGTATGCGACGGACAGGAACATCCGCGCGCCTTGCTTCATCGAGCCCCTCCAGTTCAAGGTCTCGCCCGAAGCGCTCCTGCACCGCTTTCAATTTTTCATGGAAAACAACGCGCGAAGAATTCGCCATCGGCCGCCTCCTTGACGAGGCTGCTTAGAGCACCCCGGCTGGCGGGACAATTGCCGGATCTGGGATCAGCGGGATTTCTTGGTGAAGTGGGCAAGCGTGCCACGCTGTTCGACCCGATCGTCTTCCCTGATCGTGTCTGGCTGGATCGAGCTGGCCGTCTTCACGCGCTCGTAAACATTACCAAAATCCGCGTAGCAGGCGTCCAGTAAGGCGTCGAAACTCTCGATGATGAAGTAGGTCTTCTGAAAGTCGTCGATAATGTATTCGGTGCGCATGATCCGATCGAGATCGAACGCGACACGATGGGGTGACGCATCTTCCAGCGCAAAGACGCTCTCCTCCGGCGATGACAGAATGCCAGCACCAAAGATGCGTAGCCCATGGGATTGCCTGATCAGCCCGAATTCGACGGTGTACCAATAGAGCCTGGCCAGATTGTGCAGTTGTCCCAAGCCCATGGCCCGCTGTCCGCCCAGGCCATAGGCCTGCATGAAGTCCGAAAAGATGGGGTCCGCGAGGAGTGGTACATGACCGAACACGTCATGGAACACATCGGGTTCCTGAAGATAATCGAATTCCGCTTCGGGTCTGATGAACGCGCCGGCGGGAAACCGCTTATTGGCGAGGTGGTCGAAAAAGACCTCGTCGGGGACGAGGTCGGTTACGGGCACGACGCGCCAGCCGGTGATCGCTTCCAGCCGGTCCGAAAGCCGGCCCATATGGGGAATGCCTGACGAAGAGAGTCGAAGTGTGTTCATGGACGCGAGAAATCCGTCGCATGCGCGCCCTTGCAAGATCGATTTCTGACGATCGAACAGCCGGTCCCACCGGTCGTGTTCTTCCGCCGAATAGCTTTCCCAATCCTGGTCGATTGTCCAGTCAGCAGCCCGCAACGCATTGCGGTAACGGTTCTTGTCGGAAGTCGCGGTGGGTTGCTGCGGCGTCATCTTGGGTCCCTGGCTAGTTTCATAGGTAACAAATCGTGGCCGCCGGTAACAGTCCTGCCCGTTGATAAAGGGTTAACCGACGCCCGCGATGGATCGGTCATGACCAATCCAACCGCCTTACTCGACCTTGATCACCTTTCGGCCATGACCATGGGCGATGTCGCCGTGGCAACCGAGGTCCTTGAAATCTTCAAGGGTCAGGCCGCCACTTGGGGACAGATGCTGGATGCCTCAGCGCCCCGGACCCATTGGGCCGATGCCGCCCATACCCTGAAGGGCGCAGCGCTGGGGATTGGCGCCAGGCCGTTGGCCGAAATCTGCGGACGGGCCGAAGCCCTTGGCCGGGGCGATGAGGACGTCAGCGAGGCGGCCGCTGCGGTGATGCTCAATGATGTGCGCGGCGCCTTGGCCCAGACCCTGGAAGCTGTTCATGCCGCAGCCCACACGATCGGGCTCAAGGCGACATTCCACGCCGCCTAGATGTCTTTCTGCGGGCAGATCAGGAACTTCTCGCC
>JBCBKE010000121.1:0-4468 GCA_038522375.1 Pseudomonadota bacterium | reverse complement strand
GGCATAGCGGGCGGCCCACTGGATATCGTGGAGAACGACAAGCGCGCCGCCGCCTTGCGCCACGAAGGCCGCGATAAGATCGAGAATTCGGAACTGGTGACGCGGATCGAGGGCGGAGGTCGGCTCGTCGGCGATCAAAAGCGGGGCTTCTGCGGCGAAAGCCCGGGCGCAGTGCATGCGGGCGAGCTCGCCGCCCGAAAGCGTATCGGCGCGTCGGTGGGCGAGGTTCTCAAGGTCGCAAGCGGATATCGCCCGTGTCACTGCTTCGGCGTCACGGGCGTTCAGCCGGCCCAGCGCGGCACCATGGCTGAAGCGACCGAGGGCGACAACGTCGCGCACGGTGTTTGGCCAGGCGAGCGGCCGGATCTGCGGCAGGTAGGCGATGCTGCGGGCGCGGGTGACAGGGCTCAGGCTTTGTGTCTCAACACCGCCAAGCGTCGCGGTGCCGCTGCTCGGTCGCTCAAGGCCGAGGCTCGCACGGATCAGGCTGGTTTTGCCTGCGCCGTTGGGGCCAAGCAGGACAATCAGCTCGCCTGGCGTCAGGTGGAAACTCGCGCCTTCGACGAGGACCACCTCTTTCGCTTTCAGAGAAATGTCGCTGGCTACAAGACTAGTCATGGACTGCTCGCCTCTGCATGGCGATCCAGACGAAGATTGGCGCGCCGATGAGCGCCGCGACCACGCCGAGCTTCAGCTCATTGTCTGTCGGGACGATCCGCACACCAATGTCTGCGATCACAAGGATCAGCCCCGCCAACAGCGCTGAGGGTATGAGCGAACGGGCTGGGTCATGGCCAACAAGGGGCCGGATCAGGTGCGGGGCGACGATGCCCACGAACCCTATCGCGCCCGCGAGCGCAACCGAGGCCCCTGTGGCAAGCCCCGCGCCGAGCACGGTGAAGATGCGCTGATTGCGGAGGTTCAGCCCGACGCCGCTGGCGGCTTCCTCGCCAAGGGTGAGGGCTGACAGGCCCCTCCCGCTGGCCAGAAGGATCGCCGCGCCTGCAACCATGAAAGGGAGCGCCAGGGTGATCTCGTCAAAGCTGCGATTCGCAACCGAGCCCAACATCCAGTTGATCATATCCGAGAGTGAAAACGGGTTCGGCGCGAGGTTCATGAGGAGGCTCATGAGCGCGCCAGCGAAGCTTGAAAGACCCACGCCGATAAGAATGAGCGTGACCACGGACTGTGTGCGGATGGCCGCCAGAGCCAGCAGCGCCGTGGCCGCCAAAGCGCCTGCGATTGCCGCAAGTGGCAAAATCCACGCGCTGACGCTGACCAGGCCATAGTAGAGCGAAACCGTCGCCGCCAGCGACGCGGTTGCCGAGACACCGAGCACGCCCGGTTCCGCCAGTGGGTTGCGCAGCAGGCCCTGCAAGGCTGCCCCGCTCAGGCCAAGCGCGGCCCCGACCAGAAAGGCCGCGAGCGCCCGTGGCAAACGGATCGACCAGACCACCAGACGGTCGCCGGCCTCAGCGCCGCCGAACAACGCGGCAATGACCCGCTCGGCCGGAAGCGGCGTCGAGCCGAGCAGGCAGGCCGCGAAAACCGCGATCACGCTTGCCGCGAGCAAGCCCGGTGTGAGCCAGCGCGCCGGACTCACTTCCTGGCTCCGTCGGCCAGCGCCTCTATGGCATCAAGGATGAACCAGCCCCCACAGGCGGTCCACGCCCCCTGTAGCGGAACCACGTCTGGGCCATCCAGCTGGGCGCGGGCCACAGGATGCCGGGACGCGCTCCAGGCATCTGGGTGGTTCGTCAGGCTTTCGAAGAAAGCCGCCGCAATCACGTCGGGTTGTTCATAGGCAAGGCGTTCCAATGGTAGCGATCGCCAGCCGGGGCTTGCCTCGAAATTCTCAAGCCCGGCAGCCACCAGCATCTCGTGGACGAGGGAGCCCGGCCCGGTGGTGACACCAGCCGGCGTCATGTACATGGCGAGCCGACCGTCGTCTCGCGCGGTAATCGCGGAAAGCCGGTCCCTAAATTCGGCAACAACAGCCTCGCCCCGCCCGCTTTGGCCAAGGCCATCCGCCATGTGCTGGATCAGGGACGGTATGGACCCCATCTCCTCGCTGTCGACATTCGACGCCCAGCCCACCTGCAGGACCGGCACACCGGCGCGTTCGAAAAAGGCAGCCGCGTTCGGCCCGCCGCCATAGGCTCGCACCACCAGATCAGGTTTCAGGATCAGCACATCCTCAGCGATGGGACGCACATTCGGCACGCCCACTGCTTCGTCCCGCATGTAGGAAAACGTCTTCACCGCATCCGGGGAGATGGCGAGGATCTGCTCGCGATCCGCGAGCTTCAGCACATACTGGTCGGCGCAATAGTCGAGGCTGACAATCCGCATGGGCTTGTCGCCGGCAGCCTGCGGTGGCGCGGGTTGTCCGCCACAGGCCGCAAGCCACAGTACCAAGAGGGTTACTGCAAGCCTCGACATGGTCGCTAGTACCGCAAGCGCACGCCGAGATAGCCCGAGAGGTCCGGCGTGCCGTAGCCGAGTATCTGCTGGTACTCTTCATCGAACAGGTTTTCGATGCGGCCGAAGACCTCCACCCGCTCGGTCAGCTCATAGCTGCCGGTGAGGTCTACCCGTGTCCAGCTGTCGAGCGTCGTGCCGTTCGTATTCGGCTCTTCGCCATTGTAGCGGACCAGAAGGGCGCCGGAGAATGGACCGGTCGGATCCACGGAGAGCGTGATGTCGCCTGAGTGTTCCGGCAGGCGAACGAGTGCGTTTCCATTGCCATCCTTGGCATCAATATAGGCGTAATCTGCGGAGACCCGCAGCCAGTCGGTCAGCTGATAGGCCCCATAGAGCTCAACACCCCGGCTTTCGACTTCGGCAATGTTTTCGTAGCCGCCGACGGCGAAGGAAAAGTTGATCTGGTTTTCAGTGTCTTGGTCGAAGTAGGTAATTCCGGCTTCCGCGCGCCCATCGGGCGAGCGCCAGTCCAATCCGATATCGAAGGCTTCCGAGGTTTCTGCCTGTAGGTCAGCATTTGGCTCAGTCGCGCCGCAGCAGAAGAATGTTGTCTGGAAGATGGTCGGCGCCTTGAACCCCTGTCCCCAGCTGGCGCGCAAGGTCAGTGTTTCGGTTGGATTGTAGGCGGCGGCGACACGGCCGGTGGTCTCCGAGCCAAAGCGTGCATGGTCGTCAACGCGGAGGCCGCCGGTCAACGTGAGCGCTTCAGTGGGCTTGAACTCATAGAGCGCAAACAGGCCGTCGATAGAAGTGTCATCATCATTGGCCGTCGATTCTTCTCGCTCCGCACCGAAAGCCAGCGTGTTCATCTCATTGATGCTGAGCGTGCCCTGATAACGATAGACCGTTCGGTCACCTTCGGCATCAAAACTCTGCGCGCCATTGGTGAAATTCTGGCGGGAGATGTCCGAATAGCCGATCAGAACCAGGTTCTCGAGGCGGCCATCGAACAAGGAACCAGTCAGCGAGATGTTGGCTGACAACTCTTCGGTTTCGCTCACTTCATCCCCATCGGCCACACTGCCCTGGGCGCCGCCGGAAAAGCTGTCGAATTCGGACTCGGCATCGGTCCAAAGCACATCAGCCGAGAGGCGCGCGTCGCCGCCAAGGTTGAGACCGCCCTTGGCCGACAGCGTCAGCGCTTCATAAGCATCATCCTCGGTGTTGCCATTGTCCTCATCGGCCTTGGAAATGCCGTCCGAACTCGTGCCGACAATCGCTAGGCGGAAATCGCCCGTATCATTGGCGTTTTCCACCGATGCGCCGCTACGGAACGTATTGAAAGAGCCATACTCGCCGAACACGCTGCCGCCGAGGCCCGGGTCGGGGCGTTTGGTCGTAATGGAGACGACGCCGCCAATGGCATCCGTACCCCAGAGCGTGGATTGTGGACCTTTCAGCACCTCGATGCGTTCGATGTTCTCGGTATCAAGACGTGCAAAGTTGAAGCCACCGCCCGGGGATGTGGGATCGTTCACCGCCACACCATCGACCAGCACCAGCGTCTGCTCGCTCGATGCGCCGCGGATCCGGACGCTGGCGGAGCCACCAAAAGCGCCATTGGAATTGATCGTCACACCAGGCGCTGCAGCCACCGCGTCGAGCGCGAAATCGAAGCCCAGCTCTTCGATATCCTCGGCGGTGATGATCGTGACGCTGGAGCCGATTTCCGTCGCGGTCTGGTCCAGGCGTGAGCCTTCAACGATGATCGTATCCAGCGTGGCTTGCTCGGTATCGGCGTCCTGCGCGAAGGCTGGAACAGCAATTGAGAGCGAAACGGCGCATAAAAGCGCAGTTCGGTAAGACATGGGTAGCACCCCTCAGCGCCTTGCCGCCCGTCGGAAAAGGCGCGCTTTGAAAACGACGACTGGCCCCACGGAATAATCCCGTGCGGGCGGCCGAGCCTTGACTATGTCGTTTCAAAGGAGAGGCCCGTCACACGAATCGTGTGGCCTTCCCGCCCGCTGAGAACTCTTCCCGGCCT
>JBCBKE010000120.1:0-4555 GCA_038522375.1 Pseudomonadota bacterium | reverse complement strand
CGTCGTCCCGGTCTGGCAGTCCGAGATGCTCCTTCGGCGTGACGTAGCAGAGCATGGCCGTGCCGAACCAGCCGATCATGGCGGCGCCGATGCCCGAAGTGATGTGGTCGTAGCCGGGGGCGATGTCGGTGGTCAGCGGCCCAAGCGTGTAGAACGGCGCCTCGCCGCACTCGCGCAGCTGTTTGTCCATGTTGACCTTGATCTTGTGCATCGGCACGTGGCCGGGGCCTTCGATCATGACCTGGCAGCCGCGCGCGTGGGCGATCTTGGTCAACTCACCGAGGGTTTCCAGCTCAGCAAACTGGGCGGCGTCGTTGGCGTCGGCGATGGAGCCCGGGCGCAGGCCGTCGCCGAGGGAGAAGCTGACATCGTAGCGGCGCATGATGTCGCAAATCTCCTCGAAATGCTCGTAGAGGAAGGATTCGCGGTGGTGGGCGAGCATCCACTTCGCCATGATTGAGCCGCCGCGGGAGACGATCCCGGTGACGCGCCTGGCGGTGAGGTGGATGTAGGCGAGGCGCACGCCGGCATGGATGGTGAAATAGTCGACGCCCTGCTCGCACTGCTCGATCAGCGTGTCCTTGTAGACCTCCCATGTCAGGTCTTCGGCGACGCCGTTCACCTTCTCCAGCGCCTGGTAGATTGGCACGGTGCCGATGGGGACCGGCGAATTGCGGATGATCCATTCGCGGGTGTTGTGGATGTTCCGGCCCGTGGACAGGTCCATGACATTGTCCGCGCCCCAACGGGTGGCCCAGACCATTTTCTCAACCTCCTCTTCAACGGACGAGGCGACGGCAGAGTTGCCGATATTGGCGTTGATCTTGACCAGGAAATTGCGGCCGATGATCTGCGGCTCGAGCTCGGGGTGGTTGATGTTGGCCGGAATGATAGCGCGGCCCTTCGCGATCTCGTCGCGCACGAATTCAGGCGTGATAAACTCCGGAATCTCCGCGCCAAAGCTCTCGCCCTGCTCGACCGTTTCGGCAGCGCCCTCTACGGCCTGCGCGCGGCCGATGTTTTCGCGGGTGGCGACGTAGATCATTTCCTTGGTGATGATCCCGGCGCGGGCGAACTCATATTGGGTGACCGGTGCGTCCCCTACCCCGCGCAGGGGCCGGTTCTTCACAGGGAATTCGCGGGCGAGATAATCCCCCGTCGCCCCGCCATTATCTTCGGGTTTGACGTCTCGGCCGTCATAGACTTCGACGCCGCTGCGCTCCATGACCCACGCCGTGCGCGGGCGCGGCAGGCCCTTTTCGACGTCAATGATGACGGACGGATCTGAGTATGGGCCGGATGTGTCATAGACCGGCACCGCTGGCTCATTGGCCGACGGGTGAAGGTCAATCTCGCGGTGCGGCACGGCAAGGTCCGGTAACGGGTGCGTGTAGACTTTGCGCGAGGCGGGAAGCGGACCGGTGGTGACGTTCGGCGTCTCGAAGCTGGACTGCGGGGCGGGCTTGTTCATCGTGGGTCTCCAAAACGGTGAAGACCCGGGGTCGCGCATGACGTTTCCGTTCCTACGCCGGCCACCTCTCAGGTGAGAGATTCCCCGGATCAGGTTCAAAGGGTGCTCAGCCGGACCGGGCCGATCTCAGCGCTTCCATGCGCGCCCCTCGGATAACACGAGTATGCGCCGGTCTCGCGCGATTTGAAAGTGCGCCCGACATGAAAAACCCCGGACCGTTTCACACGGCCCGGGGTCCTTCAATCGAGCGGAAGGGGGACTCTACTCAATTGGGGACAGAAGCTCAGGCGCGGTCACAAGCTGGCGAACGCCATGGGATTTCGTCTCGTTGAAAACGTTACCGCTTTCGGCCCAGGCATGGAGGGAGTCGATATCCAGCTTGGCGCATTGCGGACGCACGCTCCAGGTTGCCTTCACCGGGGAACAGACTGCCTGGGTGTAGCTGGGCCCCGTGGTCGAGCCACGGAAGACAACCGGCTCGCCCGTGCTGGCCGGGATCATCTTCGGCTGGTGATAACCGTCCACCACGTTGCCCTGATAGGCCATGTCCATGAAGTTCATGGCGGACTCGTCGTTCACAACGAGGAAGACCTGGGTTTCGACCCGCAGAACAGGATTGTCACAGCCTTCCGGGACGCAGGAGCCCAGCCCCTCCCCTGGCGTTGCCGGGCAGGAGGTGTGAACCCAGTGCACCTCGATCGTGTCACCGGGGACGACGCCTTCATACGCGCCTTCGGACGGCTCAAGCTCGGCTGCCGTCAGGTCTGTAGTACCGTTGCACGCATAACCGCCGCTGTCGGTTGCGTCGACGAAGACCGAGAAACCCGGGCCTTTGTGTTCTGCATTGGTGTGCGTGTGAATGTTGCACAGGTTCATTTTGGTGGTGGAGCCTGCCATGGGGAAGTCGTCCATGTTCAGGCCGACCTTGCTGGCAATGTCGCGCGGCGTTTGCGGGCCGAAGCCTTCACACAGGGCTGGCATGTCTTCTTCGGCGGCAGCTTCTGCAACCTCAACCGCTTCCTCGACGGTTTCTTCGGCTGGCATTGCATCAAGAATTTCGGTCTCCGGCGCGTCGGTGGCGCAGGCGGCCAGGAACAATGCGACCGGAGCCGCAGCGTATACAAGCTTCATAGGAATATCCTCAATTGCCCTCGTCCTGATATGAGACTTAGGATGCCCGTCGGGGGGAACAACCGGATGTTATATCTTACACTTCGATTATTTGAGCGCGTCCTGAACGGCTTTGCTCCAGCCGACATGGACGGTGCCATCGACCTCGATAACGGGGCGTTTGATCAATGTTGGATGACCCGTGAGGAGCGTCTCGGCAGACTGGTCCCGCTCGGCCTCAGACAGCGTACGCCATGTGGTCGAGCGGCGATTGACAAGCACGTCCGCGCCCGCCGCTTCGAGCCAGACCGGCAGCTTCTTTCCCAGGTCGGCCTCTTGGCGAATGTCCACAAACGTCGCCTCCGGCAATGCTTTCAACGCCTTGCGGCACGTGTCGCAGGATTTCAGGCCGTAGAGGGTGAGGCTCATGTGATGACCCGCTCGGCGAGAATGGACGCGACGGTTCCCGCGATGGCCACAACCAGGGCCAAGCCGAGCCAGAGGACGATCTGTGACGGCGACAGCGGACCGGCTGCATAGGTCGGCGTCAGTGCAGCCTGGAAGAAGCCATTGTAGAGGCACCCGGCTGCGAGGCCCCATGAGGCCGTAAAGAAGGCGCGGCGGCGGGTCGTGTCCCGGCTCATGAGGACTGCCGAGGCGATCAGGAGTCCGCCGACGAGCACGTCGTCAAAGACGAATGGCAGGCCACGGCCCGCGCCAAGGCTCCGCCAGACTTCCATGCCTATCAGGGCCGCGCCGAACACCATGGCGCCAATCCGCAGCGCTCTCATTGTACCACTCCTACCATCGGCCCCATGTCGAGGCCCTGCTCGTCACGATCCAGCTCCACCGCATAGACGCGGGAGACAACGCCATCGAGAAAAAGCGCATTCGGCGCATCCAGCTCGTCGCGGAACACGGATGCGAACTGGTGAAACGTCACTGGGCTATCACTGATCACGAAATGGACCGTGCGGCCATCAAGATCGACACCCACACCGTTGCGGCGCTTTTTTGACGTGCCATCGGGATTGATGGAGGGATGAATGTCGCCATTGATCACAAGCATCGGCCCGGACTGCGTGGCGTAATCGGGATCGGCATCTTCAAAGGTTTCCGCGAACACGGCTGTTTCCATGACGAACGCGGAGTCGCCATCCATGCCGAAGACGCCGTTAGGCAGCATGTGGAAGTTGCCGGGCCCGTCATTGGTGTTCAGCCGGGCGCGCTGGCCGTCGCCATCGATATAGAGCCCCACGGGCGAGCGGTCTTCATGGTACATACCGCCATTCATGGCGAAGAGCAGTGTTTCCTCAGTCTCGGCCAGCGCATCGGCGAGCCGGCGAAAGTCCAGATAGGGCTCATCGTCGGCATCGGCATAAAACAGGCGAATGTCATGCCGGGTCATGTCGACCGTGCACACAACATAGGGCTGGTCGCCATAGCTGCGGGTGGAACAGGACTGGTCGCCTTCCGCAGCAACTTTTGCGCAAGCCGCCAGCGCAGCACAGGTAAAAAGCGCTACAAAGATTGATTTCGCGGCGGCCATGGCGGGCTCCTAAAGGCGACGCTGCACACTATGGCGCGTTGAGCTGCGACGGCAACTTGCTTCCCCGGTCGCGGGCACAGCTGCGTTGACGCGGACCAGCCAGCACGGCACATGGCGGCATGGCAAAACTGACGACACCAGATGCAATCATCGACGCCCTCGACACGGTCTACAAGAGCGCTGTGTCTGCGCTGACCGACGCGCTGGACCGGTTCCTGAAGGAAGGCACCCCGCCAGACGGCGAGGCCCGTTCGGCGGGGATCTTCTGTTATCCCGAACTCGTGGTGCGCTACGATCCCGACGGGCCGCCGCCGCCGATCAGCCGCGCGTTCGGGAAAATGTCGGAGGCCGGTGTCTACGTATCCACGGTCACCAAACCAGACTTCTTCCGCGCCTACCTGACCGAGCAGCTGATTCCCCTGCTG
>JBCBKE010000119.1:0-4588 GCA_038522375.1 Pseudomonadota bacterium | reverse complement strand
TGTCCTGCACCAGCGCGGGTGTTCGCCGGAGCGGGGGCTGGGGCGGTGTCTGGATTGATTCGGCGATATGTGGGTGTCGATGGAGCGGGTTTGGGGGCGCGCGGGCGAGGTCCTGGGTCGGGCGGGATAAAGTCCCGCCAGCGGTCGTGTGCCGACGTGCGGTTGTGTCTTTGCCAGCGGCGGCCGGCGGGATTTCATCCCGGCCTGCGAGGCTGAGGACCCAGCCGACCTGGGTCTCGTCGGTGAGGATGCCGAGGGGCTCGGGGTGCCACGTCGGGGCAGCGACCGGTTCGCCCATGGCGGTGCGGTAGAGGCTGTCTTTCCAGGGGTCGGGATCGCCGGGCCACCAGACATGGGCGATATGGGCCCGGCCATACCAGGTGAGCCGGATCTCCCAGCCGCTGGCGCCAAGCTCAGCCAGCAGGCGCACCTGTTCGCGAAGCGACACTAGCGAGAGCAACAGCACGGGCCACAGCCAGGGCGGGCAGCGCGCAAGGAGACGGTCAAGGGGGGTGGCACACAGCATGACAACCAGTATCGCATGGGCCACCAGGGGGAGGATAAGACCGGGCGAAATTATCCTGTTGTCTCGTCCGGTCTCGCTTGCAGATCATCTTTGTCAGTACACTGTTTTATTGTGTCGTCCGGCAGCGCCTGTCTTGTCATGACCCCCAAAAGCCAGGCGTAATCTGGACGGCGGGTGTTGTTTACTGTCGGGTGTGGTTTGATTAGAGTGCGCGCCGCCAAGGGGGAAACGCGATGCGGCTATCGATCTTGCTTGCCGCGCTGGCCATGCAGCCGGCGTGCGCACTGGCGCAGGCGGCCGCGGGCGCAGCGTCCAATACCGGGGGGAGCCGGGGGCTTCCGGACTGGCTGTCCCTGAAGGGGGAAGCGCGCGTGCGCTATGAGAGCCTGGAAGGCCAGTTCCGGGCCGGGCGGGACGGCAGCGACCAGCTCTTGCTGTTCCGCACCGTTGTATCGGCCGAGGCGGATGCGGGGCCGGTGGCGTTCGGGTTGGAGGTGCAGGATAGCCGGACCTATCTGGGCGATTCGGGTACGCCGCTCTCTGGCGGGTTTACGAACCCGCTGGACCTGATCGGGGCCTATGCCCGGTTTGAGAACTTGCCTGGCGTATGGGGTGGAGGCGGGTCGAGCACGTTGACCCTTGGCCGGCAAACGGTGTCGATCGCCTCCAAGCGGCAGATCGAACGGGTCGATTTCGCCAATGTCATCCGCAGCTTTACCGGTGCGCACTTTATCGCCACCGCTGATCGCGGGGACGTGTTCCATGCCGTCCATGTCGTGCCAAACGAGCGGCTGCCGAACCGCAGGCCCGGCGTCGATGACAATGACCTTGTGGGCGACAAGGAACAGTGGGGCCGGCGGATCTGGGCGCTGCACTACCGGCGGGCCGACCTGCTGCCGAAGCGGGCGCCGGGACTGTGGGGCGAGGTCTTTGTCTATGGCCTGGAGGAGGAAGATACCGGGGACCTGGAGACGCCGGACCGGTCTTACGTGGCGCCGGGAGCCCGTCTCTACCGCCGGCCACGGGTGGGGCAGTGGGATGTGGATGTGGAAGGAGCCCTGCGTCAGGGCTCGCGATATGCCACGAGCGATCCGGACGATACCCAGGGCCTGGAGGTGGACGCATCCATGCTGTTCGCCGCGCTGGGCTATACATTCGATGGGCCATGGCAGCCCCGGTTTGCGTTCGAATACTATTTCGCAAGCGGGGATGATGATCCCGATGACCTTCGCTTTGACCAGCATGAGCGCCTGTTCGGCTCGCGGCGGTCCGACCTCAACAACACATCGATCCATGGCCCGCTGACGCCAGCCAACCTGAACGCGCCGGGATTTCGCATCGAGGTGAAGCCCAACCCGCGGTGGGATGGTCGGATCAACTACCATGCGGCCTATCTGGCGTCGGCGACCGATAGCTGGGTGATCGCCCGTCTGCGGGACCCGACGGGGCAATCGGGAGACTTCATCGGCCATACGCTGGACGGTCGGGTGCGGTACTGGATGGTTCCAGATCGGGCACGGCTGGAGGTGGGCGCATCGGGGTTGCTTTATGGCGGCTTTCCCAAAACCGTGCCGGGTGGTCCAGGCGGCGACGGCACCCTGTTCGGATACGTCCAGGTGACAACCACATTCTGAAGCGCCAGACCGACCGCAATGGCCGGTCTGGCGCCGTGGGATCGAAGGGATGTGGTCGCAAACGCCCTTATCCGAGACAACCGAAAAAGGGCGCCAAGGATCGCTTGACCAAGACCGATACTCTAGACCTTGTAGTACATATCGAATTCCACCGGGTGGGGGTGGAGTTCGAGGGTCATGACCTCTTCCATCTTCAGCTCGATATAGGCGGCGATCTGGTCGTCATCCATCACGCCGCCCTTCTTGAGGAAATCCCGGTCGCCATCGAGGGCGTCGAGCGCCTCGCGGAGGGAGCCGCAGACCTGGGGAATGGCCTTGGCCTCTTCAGGTGGCAGGTCGTACAGGTCCTTGTCCATGGCATCGCCAGGATGGATCTTGTTCTCGATGCCGTCGAGGCCGGCCATCAGCAAACCGGCAAAGGCCAGGTAGGGGTTGGCGGTTGGGTCGGGAAAGCGGGTCTCGATCCGCTTGGCCTTGGCGCCTGAGCCGAACGGAATGCGGATGGAGGCCGAGCGGTTGCGGGCCGAATAGGCCAGCATCACCGGGGCTTCGAAGCCGGGCACGAGGCGCTTGTAGGAATTGGTTGAGGCGTTGGTGAGCGCGTTCAGGGCCCGCGCATGCTTGATGATGCCGCCAATATAGAACAGGCACATCTCGCTGAGACCGGCATAGAGATCGCCGGCGAATGCGGGCATATCGCCGTTCCAGATGGACTGGTGGACGTGCATGCCGGAGCCATTGTCGTTGAAGTACGGCTTGGGCATGAAGGTGGCGGTCTTCCCGTAGGATGCGGCCACGTTGTGGATCACGTACTTATAGAGCTGAAGATTGTCCGCCATCTTGGTGAGCGTGTTGAACTTCATGCCCAGCTCGTGCTGGGCCGGCGCCACTTCATGGTGGTGCTTTTCAGGTTCGAGACCGATCTCATCCATCACGGTCAGCATTTCAGACCGCATGTCCTGTTCGCTATCGACCGGCGGGACAGGGAAGTAGCCACCCTTGGGCCCGGGCCGGTGGCCCATATTGCCGACTTCGTAGTGCTTGTCGGTGTTGGCCGGCAGCTCCGTGCTGTCGAAGCTGTAGCCCGTCTTGTGGGGGTCGGTGGACCATTTCACATCGTCGAAGACAAAAAACTCGGCTTCTGGGCCAAAGAATGCGGTCGTGCCCAGCCCCGTGGACTGCAGGTAGGCTTCAGCCTTCTTTGCCGTGGTGCGGGGATCGCGATTATAGGCCTGCCCGGTGATCGGATCGAGGATATCGCACACGACCGCGAGGGTGGTCTGCTGGAAAAACGGGTCGATATGGGCGGTGGCCGTATCGGGGGCGAGGTTCATGTCGGACTCGTTGATCGCCTTCCAGCCCGCAACGGACGAACCATCAAACATCTGGCCTTCGGCGAAGAAGTCGGCATCCACCATGTTCTTGTGGAAGGTGACGTGTTGCATCTTCCCGCGCGGGTCGGTGAAGCGCAGGTCGACATATTCGACGTCTTTTTCCTGAATCATTTTCATAAGGTCGTCAGACATGGAAATCCCTCCTCAAGGACTGACAGGATCGTTCAAATGGATGGAAACGCGCTGGCACCGGCCAACGCTAAAGGGCCTGCTGCCCCCGTTCCCCGGTTCTGATCCGCACCGCTTCTGCGACATCGGACACGAAGATCTTTCCGTCGCCGATCTTCCCGGTCTGGGCGGCCTTGGAAATCGCATCGATCGCGGCGTCGACTGTATCATCGGACACCACAACCTCAATCTTTAGCTTGGGCAGGAAGTCCACCACGTATTCAGCGCCGCGGTAGAGTTCGGTATGGCCCCGCTGGCGGCCAAATCCCTTCGCCTCGACAACCGTCATGCCCTGCAAGCCGACGTCCTGGAGCGCCTCTTTCACGTCATCCAGTTTGAACGGCTTGACGATGGCTTCGACCTTTTTCACTGCCTGCTCCCGAAACTAGTTGACCTTGTGGTAGGCGCCCGAACCAGCCCCCGCCAGCAGACCCGACATGGGGGCGGTTCACCCGCACTTTCCGCCCAGTTTGCAGGCTTCTGTGCTCAAATATTCAGCACTTACCCGCCATCGGCGATCCACGCGCCCCCATCACACCCGATATGCCTGCGGCATGGCACGGTGGGGCCACACTCGGCAAGGCCAGACAGGAGCATGGCCGGAATTTCGCTCGACCCGGGGTTCACCCTCGGCCTATAGGAGCGCGATGAGCAGTTTTTTGCCAGTCGAGGGGCAAGGGTCCACCGTCACGACCGACGATAACGGGCCACACCTCTGGCTCGACCAGCTGCCGCGGCCAAACACCGACAGCCACAAGCACAGTCGTGGCCACCTGGCATGCGTGACAGGCGGCGCATCCCAAACCGGCGCGGCCCGGCTTGCGGCGCGCGCTGGGCTGAGGGTTGGGGCGGGCCTGGTCACCCTG
>JBCBKE010000118.1:0-4669 GCA_038522375.1 Pseudomonadota bacterium | reverse complement strand
GGACCAGCTCGGGGGCCAGCTCGGGGACCAGCTCGGGGACCAGCTCGGGGACCAGCTCTGGGAACCTCTATGGTTTTCCGGGGGCGCTGAGATGTTTTGGGTCGCTTGGCACCAATTCGGATCGCGCATGGGCGTTGAGCGTGGCGACCTTCAGGCGCGGCTAAACGCAGCCCAGCGCTACGCCGAAACCTGCGGAGCAATGTACCCGTATCCGGAAATCTGCCTGCTTTCCGACCGGCCGTCTGTGCTCGCGTTCGATGATGAGCGTCGACTGCATCACGAGAGCGGCCCAGCACTCTCCTATACGGACGGGTGGTCTATCCACGCATGGCATGGAACGCGGTTGCCCCGCGAATGGGTGGAGCAGCGCGATGTCATCGACCCTGCGGAAATCCTCGCCTGTGAGGATGTCGAGAAGCGGAGCGCTGGACTGCAGTGCATCGGCCTCGCCCGAGCTCTGGATCGCCTAGATCACCGCGTCCTCGACGACAGCGGCAATCCTGATCACGGCGCGC
This sequence comes from Pseudomonadota bacterium, assembly GCA_038522375.1. GTDB lineage: Bacteria > Pseudomonadota > Alphaproteobacteria > Caulobacterales > Hyphomonadaceae > UBA5336. The sequence continues at coordinate 4,154 of JBCBKE010000118.1, read as the reverse complement.
TCATTGAGGTCAGGTTGCCAGACCTGCCTCGCCCCGGACGTTTCTTGAGGGCGGAGTGCCCCCGCAACGGCACCATCATGGAGGGCGTTCCTCCTGAAATTGAGACTGTTCTGCAAGCCCAAGCTTGGCGCGTCGGGATGGACCCGTCCGCCTTCAAATTCCCGGAAAGGAGAACGTGACCATGCAGACCCAACAGCAGGGCGAAGTTTACATTCGCCGCATCGAAGAGCTGCCCGACGTGCCAATGGCCAATTTCAAAGAGCGGGACAAAGCGGACGCGTACATCATTAGCCACAGCGAAAAGGGGCATCATCACGTGATCCCCGGATGCGACGCGGATGTCATGGTGGCCGAGCGCCCCGGTGACGCGATGCGCATTCTCTACGCAATCGTAAAAAACCCGACAGCGATGGTGCAAACAGCGGCCGTTGCGCACGAAGAAGCGCCGCTGGCACCGGGCATCTACGAGCTGCGGATATCGCGCGAGTACGACCCCTTTGCAGACCAGATCCGGGAAGTTGCGGACTGAGCAATAGCGCGCTCCGCCGCGTGGCGGGGCGCACGCTCACGACACCCAAGGAGTTCATTTTGATGCCATTCGATCCGACCATCGAGAACCCAGAGACCGAAGCTTTCGAGCGCGAGTGCGATGACCTGTGGGCCGATCGCAAGCTGCTGGCTGAAAAGATGAGGGCCGTTCGTGCTGCGATGCGCGCTTGGTTTCTGCCCGTCATGAAAGAGGTTTCCGCCTTTAACGAAGGCCTTTACGACACACCGCACCTCGATGAGGTTGGCTATCTGCCGCTCGCCACGGGCTTTGACGATGAAGAGATCATCGCGATGGTCGAGGCCTTTGTTGAGGGGCGCCCGTCATGAGCGCTTCTGTCATCAGCGGCGACCACACCTTTGCCATCGCTCTGCACGGCAGCGTGTATCCGATCCCGTTCGGCCTTAATGCCCACGACCGGGCCCTGCCCTCGCGGATAGTCAGCGCCTTTAACGGCGAAGATATCGCTGCGCTCGGCGCTGAGGGCCGCGGCTTACTGAGCTACGCCGAGCAGATCGGCCGCAGCACGGAGGGCGATCAGGCCATTAATTTGGCCCGCTTGCTGTTTGATCGCGTCAGTGAGATTGCCCAGCGCTGCAAGGCCAGTGCGGCGGCCCTTCAGCCGGAGGGCGCGGCGTGACCCCGCTAGAGCAACTGCGCCGCGCGCGCGAGCACCTGTCTAGGCCTGAGCAGTGGTTTCAGGGGGCGGCTAGTTCACGCGCCGATAATCCAATGCAGGGCGCCCTGGACGGGTTCCCCTGCTGCGCCGTTGGTGCACTCAGATGGGCTATGGGCGCCGTTGCTTCCGACGGGGAAGCCAGAAAGCTCTTAGTTCAGGCCTTGCCGGGTGAGTTGGCGAGTGTCGTGAGCTTCAACGACGACCCTGACACCACCCACGCCGACATCCTGGCCCTGTTCGACCGCGCTATCGCTGCGGCGGAGGCGGAGCAATGAGCGCGGCACGCCCCCTCGGTGCGCGTCAGCTTGAAATGCTGAGCCTGCTGGCCCGACCCAAGACCGCTCTAGTGGTTACCGATGACGTGGCGCGCAGCCTGATCAAGCGCGGATTGGCCAAGGCAGAGAAGCGAGACGCGCTTATTCGGATCACCAGTGACGGGCTGCGCGCTCTGGCAGCGGAAGCTGACGCGGGGCGCCTGGACCTATCGTGCGCGCCGACGGAAGTGCGGCTCAGCTTGGCGCACGTTAAGCGCAGCGCAGGGGAGGCGGGCAGATGACCGCCCAGATCCTTCCTTCCCCGCGCATGGTGCGCGCCCCGGGGCCGGGCCGGTCAGCGCCGGCAGAGAAGCGGGCGAGGCGCGTGGTAAGTGGCTCCTACCAAACTGCCGCGGCGCCTGGCAACCATCGCACCGGGGAGGTGGCGCCCGTTTACCCCGGCACCAATCAGCGGCCGAGGGCTTCGCAGGCCTCCCTCCCGAGCGGGGGCGGGCTCGGCCGTGCAGGCCCCCGCAACGAGATCCCCGAGGGTGGGGTGGGCGTGCTGCGTATGTTCTCGCACGCCCTCACGGTGGCGGCGTTGCTGCTTGTAGCGTGTGTGTATGCGCCCGCCGCCGTGATCCTTTTGGCTGAAGCGATGGAGGCGTGGCTGTGACCCGCACACTCGCCCTCGCGTCCTGCATGCTTGTCTGGCTTGCGGCTTTTGCCCAGGCCGGCACCCTCACGGTTGTCGATGGCGACACGCTGCGCCTGAACGGCGAGCGGCTGCGGTTGATCGGGATCGACGCCCCCGAGACCGGCCATCGCGCGCAGTGCGCCCACGAGCGCCTTTTGGGCGAGAGCGCCAAGCGCCGATTGGCCCAGCTGATCCAAGGTGGCGTGACCCTGCGCTACGACGGAGCGGGCTTCTACGGCCGCCCGCTCGTGCACGTGCATAGCCCGGTCTGGGGGTATGTGAACGAGCTGCTGGTGCGCGAGGGCTTTGCGCGGCGGTGGCCCGATGGCGAAGAGTGGTGGTGCGAGTGACCAAGCCCGCCCGCTTCACCCAGGCCGAGGTCGAGCGCGTCATCAGGGCGGCGCAGAGTAAAGGCTTGCCGGTCGTGGCCGTCTCGCTGATCGTGGAGGGCGAGCAGGTGAAGATCGAGGCGAAGACCGTGGCCAACCAGAGCGACGAAGGCTGGAGGTGAAACACCGCCGCCAATACCCCGGCGCCACACCCTACCAGGACCGCCACGGCAAGCGCCGCTGGCGGTTTCGCCGTGCGGGCCGGGTCTGGCAGCTCGGCACCGAGTACGGCAGCCCGCAGTTCGTTGAGCGCTATGAGGCGGCCGTCCGGGAAGCCCAGGAGCGCCAAGCACCCACCGGCCCGCCGCCAGGATCGATTGACGCACTGTTCACCGCCTACCGCGCATGGCCTGAGTTCCGCAGCCTCGCCCCCGCCACGCAGAGCGTCTATCGCCGCGTGCTGGACGATATCAGCGCCGCAACCCTGCCAGGCTACGAGCGCCGTGTGGGCCTCCAGAGCGTCCGCCAGGCGCGTCCTAAACACATCCGGGCCATCATCGCCCTAAAGGCCGAGACGCCGGCTGCTGCCCGTCGCTGGCTTTCCCTGCTGCGGATCACGATGCAGCTCGCCGTCGATCTGGACTGGCGCGACGACAACCCCTGCCGGGATGTTCGTGCACCGCGTTACAGGCGCAAAGGCTTCCACACATGGACTGAGGACGAGGTCACCCGGTTTCTCAAGGTACACCGCCCCGGCTCTCTCGCGCACCTCGCGATGACGCTGATGCTCTACACGGGTGCCCGCAGGTCGGACGCCGTCCGGCTTGGATGGGGGAACGTCAAGGCCGGGCGGATATGGTTCCACGCCCAGAAGACGCAGCACGGGGGCGGCTACGTGGTCGACCTACCCATTCACCCCGAGCTGGCCCGAGCACTCCACAGCCTGCCCCGCGACGCCTTCACGTTCCTGCAAACCCAACAGGGGCGCAGCCGATCAAGCGATGGCTTGGGAAACCTGATGCGGGAGTGGTGCGACAAGGCCGGGCTGCCGGAGTGTTCGTCGCATGGATTGCGCAAGGCAATCGCCAGGAGACTGGCCGAAGCGGGGGCAAAAGCACCCGAAATCATGGCAACGGGCGGGTGGAAGTCGTTGCGCGATGTCGAGACCTACATCGCGGCGTTCGAACGAACAGAGGCCGCAACCCGCGCCATTGCGCGGCTAACCTCGGTGGCTAACCCTGACAAGAAGTGAATAGTATCAGACACTTAGGTATGGGGGTGGTGGAGCCGAGGGGACCCACAGCTTTGTGGCTTATCAAGGGGTTGGGGGTGGCTAACCCAGCTAGATGACCCGTTGAAGCGCCTACGCTTTTTCGGGGCTTGGCTAACCGGCGGTGATCTGCGCCAGCGCCTGCGCGCCCCGCCTCGTCAACGGTGGTGACATTGCGCCTATGGATGATGCGCAAACGGGCAAAGCCCGTAGCGATAAGACGCCACCGCAGCGCCACCACCGTCGTCATAAGGCTCTAGCGGGAAGTAAACCGTTCTCGGCCAGGGGTTTCGTTCTCCCGGAAGAGGCGCCCAATAGAACTCTGAAAGCGGAACATGCGTTCGGATCATTGCGTCGGTAGAGGTTTTAACCGACGCA
>JBCBKE010000117.1:0-4913 GCA_038522375.1 Pseudomonadota bacterium | reverse complement strand
CGTTCAAGTACCCGCTCTTCGACCCATGGAACATCACCGAGACCGAAGGCCAGGCGTGCACGATCGAGTTTCGATGGATTGTTGCCGGCCCAGGCCATGAGCCCCGGCTCAATCAACTCGGCAATCATGTCGGGCGCGGACTCCCTGTGGTCCTCCCAGGGAAAGAACCTGTACCAGCCCAGCCACCTGGCATCGAAGGCCGTGTCCAGTTCCGCCTTCTCGGGGGTCAGCCCGAGATAACCGATTGACAGGATCCGCGCGTCATCGGGGGCGTCGGCGAGGGTCGCGTCCGGCGTTTCCCGTCCGCGATCTCCGAACGTGTAAAGCTGTTCCACATAGCCAAGCTCGAAGCCCGTCTGCTCCCTGACCCATTCACGCAGGCCCCTATCCAGGGTTCGGTGCCCGACCGGATCGAACGGCCCGAACGGCAAGGCTGGCAAGTCTCCCCCACGGCGTGTCGCCAAGACAGAGGGCCGAGCGCCATCTGCGGCGACGATGACAGCCGAAAGTCCGATAAACAACGGCGCAGACATGGCCCTAGCGTGCGCCTCCCCGGGATAGTGACTGATCGAGCCTGGACAAGAGATCCTCAAACCGGGCGAGGAAGGCGACCTGTGCGTCGTTTGGGCTTAGCGGTTCCAAGGTCAACGCCATCCCCTTCGGCAAGGCGCCGAAAAAACCATCGGCTTCTTGGGGGGCAAACCCGGCGAGTTGCGTGGCTTCGAACCACGCACAGATCAGGTCTGCGCGCTTGATCAGCTTCTTCATCGGCGCTGGCGTTTCGGCCGGCAGACCAAACCGGAGATGGATCGCGCGCTCAAGCCTGGCCTCAACGGATTTGTACCCCGACCCCAGGACCGCCTTGAAAGGCGAAATCATGTCGCCGACCACATATTCAGGTGCGTCATGCAGGAGAGCCATCAACTGCATGGACGGTGTCACGCCAGGTTTCAGTTTGCGAACGAGGGATTCCACGACCACCGAATGCTGGGCCACGGAAAAGGCATAAGCTCCCGTTGTCTGCCCGTTCCAACGAGCGACCCGGGCAAGTCCGTGGGCGATATCTTCGATCTCCACGTCAAGCGGTGACGGATCCATGAGATCCAGGCGTCGGCCTGACAGCATGCGCTGCCAGACCCGACGTTCGGACCTGGAGCCAGCTTGCGCGGCGGACTTGTGGCGGGAGACGGTCGAGCGGCCCATGCCCTAGCCATTAGAGCGTCTTTGCCCGGGTGGAAACCGTGAACACTCACCATGGTTGCTACAGAACGCTGGCGCTCAACAATGAATCGATTTCCGAAGGCGATTAACCCATCACCCCGGCCCCATCGGAATTTGGAGACACCCAGTTAACCCCGCCGGACCATACTCATCCCATAAACAAGGCCGGGGCGAAATTGTGATGATGGAAACGATGATCTCCTGGGTAAGCGAGCCGACCACACAATGGTCGGTCCTTGCCTTTGTGGCGCTGGTGTTCACGGCGGAAGCCATCCGCACGAGCCGCCATGCGCTATGGGGAGACTTCTTCGATGAGGACATCGAGGAAGACTACTAAGGCGGCACGTACTCTGGTTTGGTTGCGCGATGGCATCGGGCTTAACATTCAGCGCCGACGCGCAAGCCTGGATCAGACCTCGCTCGTATCGATGTCCTGTAGTGCAATAACGAGGCTTTCCTCGATCTGCTCCATCGCATCGGCCATGTCCCGGGCCCGACCCGACTGCACGAAGCCTTGCGCGAAGATCGCAGCAATCTCGGCCAGGAGATCGCCGACTTCATCCAGTCCCGAGAAAAAGGTTGGATCGACCGCGATGCGGTGGCCCTCGTCTTCGACCGGAACACCCAGAAGAAAGGGTTGCAAGTCGCCCGCCCGCCTCATTCCGGGTCCGCCGCGCCATGTCTTCGAACGCCGGCGCCTCTTGCTTCCGCGCGTTGTGCAATGGCTTCGATCCGGGCCGCAGCATCAAGGAGGACCGACGCAGCCCGTTTTTCACTATCATCGGAGCGTACGGTCCCCTTGGAGAGCTCCAACTCGTCAAGCAGGGCAAGGCTGGCAATCAACAGAAGTCGCGCTTCGCCCACATCACCAACAGCCTGGGAAATGACTTCGACGCGTTTGTCGAGCCGCACCGACAGTGCTTCCAGCCGCTGGGTCTGCCCATCGGCGCAAGCGATCGAATAGGTCTTTCCACGGACGGTCACTTCAGCCCGGGCCATCAGCCTTGTCCCCCACGCATGGCCAGGGCGGCCTTGACCTCCTGTATGGCCGTCCCCAATGCTGTCGACGCCTCGTCAGCCAGTGCCTGAAGCTCGGCTTCCCGCGCCAGCGCTGCGTCCAGGTCTTCGGCCATGCGCGCCCTGTCATCGGCCATTACCTGCAGTTCTCGCCGCAGGATGGCGGGGTCGCCGGACTGCTCGAATAAATTGTCGAGGGACCCATCCAAACGGGCGAGCGCTGCCTCCAGTTTTTCAAGTGCGTGATCCACCACTGACATGGAACCCCTCTAACGCGTGCTTCCAGTCGCGCCAAGCTGCTTGACGCTGGTGACTGCATTCGCCATTGCCGCGAATGGAAATATAGGACGTCATCATGACAGCGAACCATAAGGAAATGGCAAACGCCATTCGAGCTTTGTCCATGGACGCCGTGGAGAAGGCAAAATCGGGGCATGTGGGTATGCCATTGGGCATGGCCGATGTGGCAACCATCCTGTTCTCCCGGCACCTCAAATATGATCCTGCCGCGCCGGATTGGGCCGACCGGGACCGTTTTGTGCTGTCTGCCGGCCATGGCTCGATGCTGCTTTACAGCCTGCTCTACCTCACCGGCTTTGAAAGCGTGAGCCTTGATGACATCCAGAACTTTCGTCAACTCGGCCGGCCGACGCCGGGCCACCCGGAGAATTTCATGACGGCGGGTGTTGAAACGACCACCGGTCCGCTCGGCCAGGGACTTGCCACCGCCGTGGGCATGGCAATCGCGGAGCGGCATCTGAATGCCCGGTTTGGCGACGGGTTGGTTGATCATCACACCTGGGTGCTGGCTGGCGATGGATGCCTTATGGAAGGGATCAGCCAGGAGGCGATCACGCTTGCCGGGCATATGAAACTCTCCAAACTGGTGGTGTTGTTTGACGACAACGCCGTGACCATTGACGGCGGTACAGAGCTTTCTGACAGCACGGACCAGTGCGCCCGGTTTGAAGCCAGCGGCTGGGCGACGCGCGCAATCGATGGGCATGATCGGGACGCGATTGATACCGCGCTGGCCTGGTCGAAAACGCAGGATCGGCCCGTGATGATCGCCTGCAAGACCCGCATCGGCTATGGCGCGCCGACGATTGAAGGGACGGGCCCTGCCCATGGCGGCCCTTATGGTGCCGACGAGATTGCCGGCATTCGGGAGGCTATCGGTTGGCCGCACCCCCCGTTTGTGGTTCCTGACGACGTTCTCGCGGCCTGGCGATCGGCGGGCCAGCATGCTGTCGATGCCCATAGGGCCTGGGCCGAACGGTTGGCAGCCGATGCGGAGGGCAATGCGTTTGAAAGCGCGATAGCCTGTGAATTGCCGGACAAACTCGCATCGCTTACCCAGGCGCAGAAACAGGCGGTTCTGGATGCGGACAAGGATGACGCAACACGGAAATGGTCCGGCGCGGCGCTGGAGCGGCTGACGGCGGAAATCCCCACCATGGTTGGCGGATCAGCAGACCTTTCGGGCTCGAACAATACCAAGACCAAATCGACCCCGCCCATGACACCGCAAAGCTGGGGTGGCCGTTATATCCATTACGGCATTCGCGAACACGCCATGGCGGCAGCGATGAATGGCATGGCCTTGCATGGTGGCATCATTCCCTATTCCGGCACCTTCCTTGTGTTTGCCGACTATTCCCGCGCCGCAATCCGGATCGGTGCACTGATGGGCCTGCGGGTGATCCATGTGATGACCCATGACTCCATCGGTCTCGGCGAGGATGGACCCACCCACCAGCCAGTCGAACACGTGGCCAGCCTGAGGGCGATGCCGAACATGCATGTCTTCCGCCCCTGCGATGGCATCGAGACGGCGGAATGCTGGGAACTGGCGCTGCGAAATACAGCCGGGCCGTCAACCCTGGCATTGACCCGGCAAGGCGTACCGTCCGTGCGGACGGCGGCAGAAACAGAAAACCGGTCGGCGCGCGGCGCCTATGTCCTGTCGCCGGCGGCAGGTGCCGAGCACGCGGTCCTGATTGCCACCGGTTCAGAGGTGGGTATCGCCATGGCGGCGCAGGCGACCCTGGCGGCGGCGGGGATCGGTGTGCGGGTCGTTTCCATGCCCTGTATGGAGCTGTTCGAAGCGCAGGACCCGGCCTACCAGGATGACGTGCTTGGCGGAAACCTGCCCAGGGTGGCGGTGGAGGCGGGCGTCCGGTTCGGCTGGGATCGCTGGATCGGCCGCAGTGGGGGATTTGTGGGCATGGCATCCTTTGGCGGCAGCGCGCCTTACAAGGATCTCTTCGCCCATTTCGGCATCACGGCAGAGGCCGTTGCAGAGGCTGTAAAAGACCAGATCCAGGCAGCCCGCTGATCAAGGCACATGGGCCTCGCCCCGATGCCAGCACAGGCGTCCGCCGGGGCGGGCGCCAGGGCGGTTTGAGGCGGTCTGAAGGTGTGATTTGGGGGTCCGGCCAAGGGGGGCGCGCGGGCGAGGTCCTGGGTCGGGCGAGATAAAGTCCCGCCGGGAAGGGTGTGCCGACGTGCGGTTGTGTCGTTGCCGGCGGCGGGTGGCGGGATTTCATCCCGCCCGACGCGGCTGAGGACCCAGGCGATCTGGGTTTCGTCGGTGAGGATGCCGAGGGGCTCGGGATGCCAGGTCGGGGCAGCGACCGGTTCGCCCATGGCGGTGCGGTAGATCTGGTCTTTCC
>JBCBKE010000116.1:0-5156 GCA_038522375.1 Pseudomonadota bacterium | reverse complement strand
AGCATGTCAGGGTGGAAAAGGTCGGCCATATCCAGCGACCCCATATCGCCAAGGCCCCATACCGCCATCGCATACTCGCTCGCCACGAAGCCAAGCGGCTTCAAATCCATCCGTTCCAGGCGCCGGGTCAACAACATACCCAATGTCTGGTGCGCCAGCCGGCCTTCGAACGGGTAGCAGACCAGATAGAACCGCTCGCCCCGCGGAAAGGTCTCGACAAGCAGATGGTCAGGTGGGGGGATGGACGATCGGGCGCGTTGAACCTCGAACCATTCGCGTACCTGGCCTGGCAGGCCAGGCCATTGGTCGGGATCGTGGATCATCTCCCGGACGCGGCCCGCCAGGAACGTCGATAGCGGAAACTTGCCGCCGGCATAGTAGGGGATGGCAGGATCGGTCGCTTTCGATGATGTCACAAGGACGTCGCTGTCCTGGATGCCGAGGAACCGCAGGACCTCCCCCGCGAACAGGAAGCTGTCTCCCGGTGCCAGCGTCTGGATGAAATACTCCTCGATTTCGCCCAGCTTTCGGCCCGCCCTGACCGTCGCCCGCTCATCGCTGGATTTCCCCGGTGCTGACGCGCTCTTTTCCTTACCCCCCACAAAACTTGCCCGACGAACAGCCAGAAGCGGCGCTTCGACAATCGCGCCGACATTCATCCGGTGTTGCTGCGCATCCCGCTGGGTCCGCGCACGCCACACACCATCGGGGCCGCGCACGATACGCCTGAACCGGTCGTAGGTCCGCAAGGCGTAACCGCCTGTGGCCACGAAGTCGACGATCCGCTCCCAGTGTTCCCAGTCGAGGGCCGCATAGGGTGCCGCGCGCCGCACCTCCTCGAACAGGGCATCAAGACGAAACCCCTGCCCGCACGCGCGCCCCATCACGTGCTGCGCAAGCACATCCAGCGCACCGGGTCGCGCGGCATCGCCGTCCAGTTCACCGGCTTCAACGGCGGCTTCCGCCGCGCGGCATTCGAGCACCTCAAACCGGTTGGTGGGGACAAGCAGGGCACGGCTCGGCTCATCCATCCGGTGATTGGCCCGCCCGATCCGCTGGATCAGCCGCGCCGCGCCCTTCGGCGCACCGAGTTGCAAGACAAGGTCGACCTCCCCCCAATCGATACCGAGGTCGAGGGTCGACGTGCAGACAACCGCCTTCAGGGCGCCAGCTGCCATCGCGGCCTCGACCTTTACCCGCTGCTCCTTGGCAAGTGATCCATGGTGCAAGGCGATGGGCAGGTTGTCGTCGTTGATCCGCCAGAGTTCCTGGAACAGGAGTTCCGACTGGCTGCGCGTGTTCACGAACAACAGCGCCATCGTTGCGCTCTTGATCGCCTCATACATTTCCTGAACCGCGAAACGGCCCGAATGGCCCGACCAAGGAATACGCTCCTTTGAGACAAGGATCGAAACATCGGCTGTTGCACCACCATCGGCGTGAATGACACTTGCCTGGGGGGATAGCCAACGCGCGAGGCGCTCGGGGTCGTCAACCGTCGCAGAGAGGCCGATGAAGCGGCAAGCCGGGGCCCATTCCGCAAGGGTGGCCAGTCCCAGGGCCAACAAGTCCCCCCGTTTCGACGGGGCGATGGCATGGATCTCATCAATGATCACGGCCTTCAGATCGGAAAAGTAGTCGTCGGCATTCTGGGATGCGATGAACAACGCCAACTGCTCTGGCGTGGTCAACATGATATCGGGCGGATTGCGCCGCTGCGCCTGACGCCTGGATGCGGGCGTATCACCTGTCCGCGTCTCGATGCGGATATCGAGCGCCATCTCCTCGACGGGCTGATTGAGGTTCCGCGCCACATCGACAGCGAGTGCCTTCAAAGGTGAGATGTAGAGCGTGTGCAACGCGGGCCGTCCGCTGTTGGACTTCGGTCGTTCGGCCAGTTCAACGAGGCTGCCGAGAAAGCCAGCCAAAGTCTTTCCCCCGCCGGTTGGTGCAATCAGCAGCGCGCTCTCGCCTCGCAACGCAGCCTCGGTGAGCGCAAGTTGGTGAGGCCGTGGCCGCCATCCGCGGTCGCTGAACCACCCGGCGAAGCGTTCAGGCAAATGAAAGGTGGGGTGTCCGTCAGCCATGATCACAAACTAGGCCACTCTTGCCTTTGGGGGTATGGCCGAAAGCCTGAAACTGCGGGAAGAGTGTCGCCTGGGTCTCCCCTTGAGGATGGCAAATGACTGACGTGATTGAGATCTGGACCGATGGCGCCTGCAGCGGCAATCCCGGACCGGGCGGATGGGGAGCGCTGTTGAAATCGGGCGACCATGAGAAAGAGCTCTCCGGCGGCGAGGCCGGCACGACGAACAACCGCATGGAGTTGATCGCCGCTATCGAAGCCTTGAATGCCCTGAAGCAGCCGTCAAAGGTACGCCTGCATACCGACAGCACCTATGTGAAAGACGGTTTGACGAAGTGGATGGCGGGCTGGAAGAAGAATGGCTGGCGGACGGCCGCGCGGAAACCGGTCAAGAACAAGGACCTCTGGCAAGCGCTTGATGCCGCCTGCAAGTCACATACGATCGAGTGGATCTGGGTGAAGGGACACGCAGGCGATCCCGGAAACGAACGTGCCGATGCCCTCGCCAGGGGTGGGATACCGCGATGATCGCAGCGCCAATGCCCGCAAGGGATAGCGCCGTCTCGCCGCACAATTTCCAGCCAACGCTTGTCAACGGCTCCATCGCGCGCTACGTCGCTTATGCTCACTTTGCGCATAAGTGCTTAGGGCGAGCTTTTCCCCTGTCAGGGTAGCTGGGTCTTGTATCCGGAGCTTTGCACGACCATATTATGCTCATATAGAGCAAAAGTACGCATTGAAGTTGATTGGAGGCAATGATGGCGCGTTTGATTGATGCAGGACCTGGATGTCCGACCGCACCCGCAGCGGCACTCGTGTCTGCCGCTGATCAGCGTGGGCTCGCGTATACCGATGATGTCCGCGCGGAAACCGATGCCCTTTACCCGCTGGTGGAAGACTTCGTAACGCCGGCCGAATGGCCCGCGATTGCGCCTCTGGTGGCTGAGATCAATCGGCTGAAAACTGTCAGGAATGCCGTTATCCTGGCCCATAATTACATGACGCCGGACATATTTCGTCTTGTTGGCGACTTCCGTGGCGACAGTCTGCAGCTCGCTCGGGAGGCCGCCAACACCGAGGCCGATGTGATCGTCCAGGCCGGCGTTCACTTCATGGCAGAGACATCGAAAATCCTCGCGCCGGACAAGACCGTGTTGATCCCGGATACACGCGCGGGCTGCTCGCTTGCTGCTTCGATCACGGCCGCAGATGTGCGCCTCATCAAGCAGCGCTATCCGGACTATCCCATCGTGACCTATGTCAATACGACGGCAGAGGTGAAAGCCGAGTGCCACATCACCTGCACTAGTTCGAATGCTGCGCAGGTGGTGGAGGCGGTCGCCGAGGCGTGGAATTCCGAAACCGTGATCCTCGTTCCCGATCAGTATCTTGCCCGAAATGTGGCCGCCCAGACGGACATCAAGATCATGACCTGGCCGGGCGCTTGCGAGGTGCACGAGCTATTCAATGCCGGCGATGTGAATGACCTGAGGGAGGCCTACCCGGGCGTGGTGATCCTGGCCCATCCGGAGTGTCCGCCCGATGTCCTCGAAGCGGCTGACTTTGCGGGGTCAACGGCTGCGCTTGCAAACTACGTCAAGGATGAGCAGCCCGCCAAGGTTGTCCTGCTTACCGAGTGTTCGATGAGCGATAACGTCGCAGCTGAAAACCCCGGTGTGGATTTTGTACGCCCGTGCAACCTGTGCCCGCACATGAAGCGGATCACACTCGAAAACATTCTCGACTGCCTCACGGAGATGAAGCACGAGATTGAAATGGATGAGGACGTGCGTGTTCGCGCGAAGGCAGCGATTGATGCGATGTTGGCGCTTCCCAAAATGGCGAATCCGTTGGCCTTCGAGACCGGTCTGAAGCCCCTGACCATTCCGATGGTCGAGACCGCGATGGCGATCAGCTAGGCTGTGGCCCGGCACCAAGGCCTGGACCGGCCTTGAAATTGCCGCGCCCTTGGTCAACCTCTAACCGAGCGGCGCGCGTCCGGGTGAACCGAAAGGCAGGGTGAGCATGGCGACTTCAATGAAAGTGCTGGCGATGGTTGTGGTGGTCCTGTTGACCGGCTCTCACACCGCCAGCGCAGATGCCCGCGATCCGACCGATGTGCTGGGGGCCTGGACATTCCAGACCCAACCCTACCGCAACGGCCAGTGCCTGATGTCCGGTAGCATGCGGCTGACGGCCGACCCGGAGGAGGGCGTTTACGGCTGCGAGCTGACGGCCATGGAGGTGTGTTCGATGTGGGGTCGTTCGCTTGTCCGCCAGTCCTGTGTTGCACGGCGGTTCGGCAACCAGGTGTCGATACGTTCCACGATCGAGGAAATGCTCGAGTCCAAGCCACAGGTTGGCGATTTGGAACTCGCCTATGTGCCCGATAACTTTGCCCTGACCATCCAGAGCGCGGAGCGCATGTTCGGCGCGCTCGTATCGGCGGTATCTGCCCCGGTCGAATTTCGCCGCGCCGAGCAGGGCATTTCATGATCCGCACCCTGCTTCTGTCGCTTGTCCTTGCCGCCTCGAGCGCCGGCAGCGCATTGGCGGATGGCGCGTTGCCGAACATTGCCGGGTCCTGGGCTTTCAAGAGCTGGACCTATTCCCAGTGCGAATTCGGCGGCATCGCGAATTTCAGCGCCACCAACGAGCCCGGCGTCTATGGCTGCGAAATCACCGCGCGGCAGACCTGCCCGGCGGTGACCTGGGTGGTGCGCCAATCGTGCACCGCGCGCCAGAGCGCTGAGCGGATCACGATCACGTCCACCATTGAAGAATTCCTTGAAGGACCGGTCTCGGATCAATATTGGCCGGACAATTTCGTCCTCTCGATCTCAGGTCCGGACCGTATGTCCGGAAGCCTGATCTCCCATGGCGTTCACCCGTCGGAGTTTACCCGCACGCGCGGTGCGGTCTCATGATCCGCAGCGTCTTTTCCCTCGCCTTGGCAGCAATGATTGCCATGCCAGCAGCCGCCGATGTTACCTCTGGCAAATGGGCGTTTCGCACCGATATTGCCGACAAAGGCTGCACGATCACGGGCACGATGGAAATCGGACCGCCT
>JBCBKE010000115.1:0-5159 GCA_038522375.1 Pseudomonadota bacterium | reverse complement strand
CGCGGTCGGGGCGGGGACTGAACCCTTTCGTCCGATCGTCCATGATGGAGACCGTGCTGTTGATCCAAACGGCAGCGTTCGTTCTACGCCTCGCTTGCTCGTCCTGGCACATCAGACTTTTCCAGGCGCCAACGCAGCGTATCTATCCGGTCCTGGCCAAAGAAAGGTTCGCCTTCGAAGACCATTGTCGGCACGCCCCAGTGACCCGAGGCGTCAAGTGCGGCGTGATTGGCTTCGATCACCGGCATGGGGTCGTTCGTCGCTATCGCCGCTTCCATGTCGGCAAGGTCCAGTCCGGCCTTTTCCGTGGCGTTTGCGAGCTTGGCGCCTTCATTCCACCCCCGTTCGCCGCCCCATATGAGATGCGAGATGTGGAACGCGAATTCGAGTCCCCGGCCCCGTCGGGCCGCCTCGACGCCAAGTCCCGTAAGGCGGTAGATATGGGGTTGTTCGTCGGCGACTTCGAAGGTTGCCATGTCCTGGACAATCGGATCAGGCGATGGCGCAGCGAAAGCCATACCGAGGAACTGCGCGCGCCGAACCATATCCAGCATCAGATATCTGACCCGTCGCTGGTCTCCGGTAAAAAGCGTCTCCTTGGTGCGGACCGCGATCGGCAGGACCGGACGCAGGTGAACCTCTAGATCGAAATCCCCTCGCAAACGCAGCAGGTCTGGCGTGGCGAGATAGGAATAGGGACTCCTGAACGACCAGAAAACGTCGATGGAATGGGTCACGGCAGGCTCCAACTTTCAGGATGTGGTTCAGGGGTGAGAGGGGACGGGCTGTGGCGTCCTCGATAAAGGAGGGACAAGCCTTTGCAACGGACGACCTCGCTCACCTGACCACGCCTGAATTTGTCGATGGTCCAATTGGGCCGATCAGCAGATCGGCGAGTTTCGTCCTTTGGTGAACGCCGTCGCCGAACAGGGCCTGGTTGTGGAGGTTGCGTTTGAAATAGATGTGCAGCCCATACTCCCAGGTGAAGCCGATCCCGCCATGGAGTTGGACCGCCCGGTCGGAGATGAATGCCGCAGCATCGGAAGCGGCGCTTTTCGCCATGCGGGCTGCTGTCTCAGCCTGACCTGATTTGGCATCTATCTCCGCGCATGCGTGGTAGAGCAGCGAACGCGCCCTATCGATGTTCACCATGGCGTCGACCAGCGGATGCTTCACGGCCTGGAAGAAACCAATCGGACGGTCGAATTGGACGCGCTCCTTGGCGTAGTCGACAGTGGTCTGGAGGAGCCATTCGCTCGCCCCGCAGAGATCGGCGGAAACAAGGGCAAGCAGGCCAGGCCAGGCGGCCTGGAGCGCTGCGGCGCCGTCCCGACTGATGATCGCTTCAGGTCCCATGCGCACGCCATCGAAGTGCACGCTCGCCTGGTCGCGGGTCAGGTCATGGATATGATCGGCCTCGAGGGTGAGGCCTTTTGCATCCCGGTCGACGCCGACAAGCACGAGGGACCCGCCAAGCTGGGCACTGGCGATCAGAAGATCGGTTTTGAAGGCGTCCTGAACAAAACGGGCCGTGCCGTGCAGAATGAGATCTTCACCCTCCGCGCTCGCAACCAGGGGCGCGTCTCCTGGCTCCCAACTTCCTCGGTCACCGGTGATCGCAAGACTTGCAGCGGAACCATCGGCAATCTGGCGGAGCAAGCGCGAGGCGACGTTGCCGCGGGTGGCGCGCAGCACAAGGCTGGCCATAAGTGTCGGGACAAGGGGCGAAGGCAGGGCATGGCGCCCGACTTCCTCGACCATGCCGGCAATGCCGACAAGGGAAATGCCAGAGCCGCCCTCATCTTCGCTGGCGGCAAGGCCCGTCCAACCGAGTTCGACGATCTCTGCCCAGAGGTCCTTGTCCCAGGGGGCGCGCTGGCCTTCGTCATAGATGGGCTCGGGCGCTGCAGCGACCAGCGTGCGAAGTTTCTCCAGAGGCAGGCGGTCGTCGAGCATCTTGCGCGCCATGTCGCGCAGCATGGCCTCGTCCTCGCCGAAGCCGAAATCGCGCGGCGCGGATTGGGTATCGCTCATCGCCTCCCCCTATTTCGACTTCGGCAGGCCGAGCACGCGCTCGCCAAGGATATTGCGCTGGATTTCATTGGTGCCCGCGGCGATCGTGTTGCCATACGAATTGAGGTAGGCAAGCGGCCAGTGCCCCGCGTTCGGCGCGCGCGGATCCCGCTTGTAGAGAGTCGAGTGGGCGCCCGCGATCTCCACCCCGAGCCGGGCATTGTCCTGCTGGAATTCGCTGCCGGTCAGTTTCTGCTGGAGCGGCAGGCGCATGGGATGATCACAAAGCGCCGGGACGCGTGCCCGCTTTGCGTTCTGGCGCATGCCCTCGCCCACAATGGCGCGCTGCATGATCGCGTCACGGGTGATCGGGTCATCGGCGGCGAGGACGCCGTTGCGCCAGCTGCCGCGGGCCAGTTCGATCAGGTCGCTGATCGCGCTTGCGCCGCCTCCGCCGCCACTGCCGGCGCCCTCCGCCGCACCGCGCTCGGACAGCAGTGTCGTCATGGCCACCGCCCAGCCTTTGCCCACATCATCCAGCCGGTTTGCGTCGGGGACACGCACATCCGCGAAGAAAACTTCATTGAAGCCGGTCTCGCCGGTGATCTTCACGAGTGGCCTGACCGTGACGCCCGGATGCCCTTCGATCGGGCAAAGAAAATACGTCAGCCCTTCATACTTATGATCCCTGCTCGTCCGGGTGACCAGGATCATCCACTTGGCGAAGTGACCGAGGCTGGTCCACACCTTGTGACCGTTGACGATCCAATCGTCGCCATCGGGCGCCGCGAAGGTGCGCTGGTTTGAAAGATCAGAACCGGCTGCCGGTTCGGAGAATCCCTGGCACCAGATTTCCTCGCCAGACAAACACCCCGGGATGAACTTCCGTTTCTGCTCCTCGGTCCCGTGTTGCAGGATGGTCGGTGCCGCCATGCTGAGTCCGACGATATTGATAAGGAAAGGCACGCGGGCACGACTCAGCTCCCTGTTCGCAATGCGCTGAAAGCCCTTGTGGCCGGACCCGCCGTATTCGCGGGGATAGTCGGCGCCGACCAGACCTGCATCATAGCACTTTCGCTGCCACGCTTGCAGATAGTCGCGCTGCTCTGTGGTCATGACCTCAATCGGCGTAATCGGAAGACGCACAGGTGGCGGTGGCGGGGCATTCTCGCCCAACCAGCGGCGTGCATAGTCCTGAAACTCCAATTGTTCTGACGTCAACTTTTCAGTCGCCACAGCTGTTTTTCCTCCAAGGTCAATGGTCACCGGCGTACCCCTGCGTAACATGTCGAACGCGCACCAGGCGAGCCTAGCCGTCCGATCTGTTGAAAACGGGTTTACGCTTCTCAATGAAGGCCATCATCCCCTCTTTCGCATCCGGAGTCCGCGCGTTTTGGTGCACCGCTCGCCGTTCGTCCTGCAGCGACTCGTAAACGCTCCTGGACTCGTATTCGATGACGCAGTCGAGGACGCTCTTGACGGCTTGGCGCGGCATGCCGGCAAGTTCTTCGGCGAGGGCGACGGCACGATCTTTAAGCTCGGCCAAGGGCCAGACTTCGTTCACCAGACCAATCCGATACGCATCGGGCCCTGATATCTTCCTGGCGCGCAGGATCATGTCGAGGGCGTGGTCGCGTCCGACGCAGCGCGGCAGCCTTGCGAGTCCGCCCCAGGCCGGGACGGTGCCGAGTTCCATTTCAGGAAGTCCGATCTGAGCGCCCTCCTCAGCGGCCAGCCGGAAGTGGCAGGCGAGTGGAAGCTCCAGCCCGCCGCCGAGGCAGTAACCAAACAGGGTGACAATGGACGGCTTGCCCATCTTCTCGATCTTGTCGAGGACACGCCAACGTTGGTCGAACACACCGTCGATGCTCCCCTTGGCGGCCACCCCATCGCGGAGTTGCTTGAGGTTCATGCCGACGGAAAAATTATCGAGGCCTTCGGATGTGAAGACGATCGCTCGAACCCCGTCATCGCCCGCCAGCTCATCCACCATCCTTTCGAGCGTATCCATGAATGCAAGCGTCATCCGATTGAAAGGCGCATCATTGATTGAAATGATAGCGACCGCGCCACGGCGTTCCGCAAGAAGAGGCTCAGACATTATTTTTTCCTTTTGGCATGTGGTCTTCCTGCTCCCGGTTCACGCTCCGCCGCCTGGCTCTTTCACCGGTTCTGCAATGTGCATTCGCTGCCAGATATATCTGAGGGCGAAAATCGCCGGAATATAATACAGGAAAACGAATATCGCGATCAGTCGCGGCTCGTTGCTCGCCAGGTTGAAATGGAGAAACGTTGGAAGGTCGATAAGGTCGGTTATGAGACGGACCAGGATGAGGATGAATAACATCGGCCCATTCCTGAGCGCGAAAGCGATCAGAAGCGCAAGTCCCACCGCAAAGTTCCTGGCGAGGTAGATGTACGCCGCCTGATTGATCGTTTCAGCGCCCGGACCGCCCATCATGGCCGGCAAATTGAGCGCCACGACAGGCCCGATGAACATCGGCGCTGTCTCCAGGATGATGACGAGGGTGAGCCACCAGGGGATGTCGATCTTCATAGTCCGTCCTACCGGTCTTGTGGCGTTCTGCGGTTTAAGTCTACCGTCGCCCGTCGTGACGGACCCGCATCGAACATGACCAGATAGCCAAGCCTGGTGGCCCCAGGAGATGATCGCAGACTGCGAAATTTCCCGGCGCAATCCTTGGCTAGGCCGGCAAGTGCGAATGGGGCGGCCCTCACCGGAACATCAGCCCGTCGAACGTACCGGCCTCGCGCCAGGCCTTCATATGTTCGAAGAATGCGCGAGGTCCGCCGGGGTGTCCCTGGGCCTGGCGGAACTTCTTGTCCCAACCCTGGCCCTCATTGTTCCAGAACCCCGGTGTGCAGTCCGTCGACGTGAACATGGAGCCGGTGCTGGAGAGCACGAGTTCCACCCAAGCCGCCTCTGCCTCACCCGTCGGCTCGACCTCGGAAAACCCTTCCGCCTCTGCATGGGAGACGATCGTCGCAATCGTCTTGGCATGATCGGCGATATTATGGGGAATATTCGAAGCAAGGTTCGCAGCCTGATTCATTTGCACCATGAAAGCATTTGGGAAGCCGTGCATTTGAAGACCATGTAGCGTTCTTAGTCCGTCCGCCCAATA
>JBCBKE010000114.1:0-5247 GCA_038522375.1 Pseudomonadota bacterium | reverse complement strand
CCTCTCGCTGGTCTCGCTGCGAGAGGGCCAGCACAGGCCAGAGCCCGACCGGGCAGCGCGCAAACAGGCGCAGGAGGGACGCTTCCGATACCATCACCGGCGAGTATCGCACGGGATGGGCGGGGGAGGATAAAACCTGACCGGGCCCCGAGGGTGGTGCCGATCAGGCTTGGCGGTTCGCGCGCCTTATCCGGGGTCAGCCGGCGATGTACTGGGCGCCGTTCACGGTCATGGTGGCGCCGTTGATGAAGGCGGCTTCATCGCTGGCGAGGTAAGCCACCATCGAGGCGATTTCCTCGGCCTTGCCGAGCCGGCCCACGGGAATGGTGGCGATGATCCCATCAAGCACCTCGGGCTTCACCGCCTGCAGCATTTCGGTGTCGATATAGCCGGGCGCCACGCAGTTGGACGTGATGCCTTTCTTGGCACCTTCGTAGGCCAGGGCCTTGGTGAAGCCGATGAGGCCCGCCTTGGCGGCAGAATAGTTCGCCTGGGTGAACTGTCCCTTCTGGCCGTTGATGGAAGAGATGTTGATGATCCGGCCAAAGCCGCGCTCGCGCATGCCGTTCCAGACCTGGTGGGTGACGTTGAAGGCGCTGTCGAGATCGACATTGATGACCTCGTCCCACTGGGCCTTGGACATCTTGTGGAAGGGGGCGTCGCGGGTGATGCCGGCATTGTTGACCACAACGTCGATGGGGCCGAGATCGGCTTCTATGGCCTTGATACCATTGCCGACATCGTCATAGTCGCCGACATTGAACTTGAAGCATTTGACGCCGGTTTCCTGCTCGCACAGGCGGGCTGCTTCATCATTGCCGCCATAGTTCGCCGCGACCCCATAGCCCTTCGCCTTGAGCATTTCAGAGATTGCCCGGCCGATGCCGCGGGTTCCGCCTGTTACGAGTGCAATTCTTGCCATTGACCGTTCCTCCCAGTCCTTGCGATGTTTCCCCGTCGAGCGACTCCGTTAATGGAGTCTTACTCGATGAGTTTCCATGATAATGGACCTGCCTCTTGATTTGTGCCGCGTTTGCACCGCAACATAGAGGCCAAGTCAGCCCCCCTCACGGCAAAGGTAATCCATGGCGAAGAAACAGAAGCACGACGGCCCGATTATCATCAAGAAGTATGCTAACCGCAGACTGTACGATACGTCGACCTCCTCCTACGTAACGCTCGAACATTTGTCTGACCTGGTGAAGCGGAATGCTGATTTCGAAGTCCGCGATGCGAAGACTGGCGAGGACCTGACCCGCGCTGTCCTGACCCAGATCATCTATGAGAACGAGACCAAGGGCGAGGGCGCCCTGCCCCTGAATTTCCTGCGCCAACTGATCGGGTTCTACGGCGGTGGTGCACAATCGTTCCTGCCGGCCTGGCTGGACATGTCCATGAATTCGTTTGCGGAAAGCCAGGAACGGCTGCGCACGGTGATGGGCGGAGCCAACCCGGTCGCCCTGTTCGAGGACCAGGCGCGGCGCAACATGGCGATGTTCGAGAACACGCTGCGGATGTTCAATCCCGCCCTTCAGGCGAAGGACACAACGCTGGCCGATGGCGACGTTGGCAAGGCCGAACAACCATCGACAAGCGCCTCAACGGATGGGGCTGCTGTCGCTGGAGGGGTTCAGGACGACGCCGAGGAGACGCTGGAACAGATGCAGGCGCAAATGGCCGAGATGCAGCGCCAACTTGAAACGCTGGCGGTGAAAGGCAAGTCCTAGGATTTGCGAGACGAGCCTTCGATCGACCGGCGCGCCGCGCTCACCGGCGTACTCGCCGAACATCTACTGCAGCACGGTCTTGGCGCCTCCAGCCTAAGAACACTGGCCAAGGCCGCCGGCACCAGCGACCGGATGCTTCTCTATTATTTCTTAGACAAGGACGCCCTTCTGACGGCGGTTCTCTCCCAAATTGCAGATGATATGACAACGCGCCTCGATGCCGCGAGCGATAGCGCTCGCCGGTCTCCAGAAACGCTCACGGACCTGCTCCGGCCAACCGTCCTCGGCGATGCCAGTTGGCCCTACATTGTGCTCTGGTTGGAACTGGCGGGCCGGGCGGCCCGTCACGAAGCCCCCTACGCAGACATCGCTCGGACGATCGGGGAGCGCTTCCTGGTCTGGATTGAGGCGCACCTCGATGTGTCCGCAAAGGATGCGCCAGACACGGCCCTGGCGGTCCTCGCCGAAATTGAAGGCTGGGTCGTCCTCAAGGCGATCGGTCTCACCGACTAAAGAGAAAGCCCAGGAAAATCGCAACACCACCGCCCCACAGGATCGCTGCAGCGGCCCCCAACACAAGCGCGTCCGTAGCGCCATAGAGCCCCGGCATCCAGGCTGTCGCCATACCGTCGAGGACAAGCGCCGACGCGGTCGCAAACGCCACGGCGAGCGCGGTTTGCGCTTTGGTGAGCCCAGCCGCCCAGCGAATCATAAAGACGAATGGCACGGTGCCCGGAATCACCAATCCGTAGAGTAATGCGCGGCCGCTGCCCTCATAAACCCCCAATGGGCCGACGTATCGCAGGAGAAATGCGGCTGCGAACCATAGAACACCCCCGAAAATCGCGCAGATCAGGTATTGGCGGGCGGATAGGGGCGTCATCGCGCTGGCCTGTAAATGTTGCATGGCTTGTCTCCCTGGATTGAAGCGATCGCTACAGATCTACACGCAAAGTGTAGCGGTCGCTACATTCAGGCTATAAAAAAAGCCCGCGCTTGAAACGCGGGCTTTCTCAATATCGCTGGAGAGGCCTCTATCTACCCCGTAAAGCCTTCACCGACTGCGAAGTCGCGGCGGGCCGAAACGATGGTGACCACGACACCGGCCAGGACATCGAGCAGCGTCATGATGGTGAGGATGAAGAAGACCGAGGTGGCGAAGTTCTGCAGCAGCAGGAACTGGATCAGGCACACGATGAACAGGATCATCGACACGGCGTGGTTCATGATCGTTGCCGTGCCCGTGGAGGTCGATTTCAGGATCTCGATGAAGAGAAGGCCGATGGCAAGCAGCAGCAGAGCATCGCCATTGTTGAGCTGCCACGTCACCCCGGAAATCATGGGAAGCGACAGGAAGGTTGTGCTCAACTCATCCATCAGGGGCGCGAGGTTCTGAGCCTCGACGGCAAGGTCGCCTGCGGCCGTGCCGCCAGAGAAGACAAATGCGATAAGATTGTAGATGACCACCGGGATGACCAGTAGTGGAAAAACCGAAAACAAGGCGCGCACGACACCCCTCCTTCTGTTGCCTGGGCCGCCATTCTGGGCGGAGTTCTGCCGTTTTTCCTCAAGCCTGGCCGCAGCGGCCACACCGAAGAAAGAATTAACACCGACCATTATCGCTCTCTCGTAACGCGGTTAAGACGGGGTTACCTGATTTGCAGGTCTAATGCGAGGGACCTGTTGCGGCGGTGCACGGCCCTTTCCAACCAGACGCGGTATGACCCATGGCGTTTCGATCCCTGTTCCCCACCCTGCTCCAGCAAACACCGCTGGAAAACGACACCTTGCTGTCAGACCTCGAAGCCTCGGTGTGGATGATCGAGGATGGCGACACCGCCGGCCATGACTGGTGCGAACGGGAGGGGTATCCCGGCTATACGTCCTACGCGTCGCTGGATGACTTGCCGATCCGTGCACCGGCATTTGCCGCGCTTGTCGAGCGGTTGGACGCAGAGGC
Source organism: Pseudomonadota bacterium (assembly GCA_038522375.1). GTDB lineage: Bacteria > Pseudomonadota > Alphaproteobacteria > Caulobacterales > Hyphomonadaceae > UBA5336. The sequence continues at coordinate 1,560 of JBCBKE010000114.1, read as the reverse complement.
CATCGACTTTGCCGCAGAAGCCGCGTGGGACCTTGCCGGCTTTGCCCTGACGCTGGACGGGCTGTGGATCAACATCCTGGGCCCGGGCGGGCAGCATTCGGGACACATTCATCCCGGCAGCGTGATTTCCGGGACGATCTACATCGCGATGCCTGAAGGGGCGGGCCGGCTCAAGGTCGAGGACCCGCGCCTGGCGGCCATGATGGCCGCGCCGCAACCGGTGGACGACGCCCCCGAAGCGCGCCGACGGTTCATCTACCTCGCCCCGAAACCGGGCGACATTCTCATGTGGGAGAGCTGGCTGCGGCACGAAGTCATGCCCCACGGCGGCGGAGACCCGCGCATTTCCATCAGCTTCAACTATGCGCTAACCCCGCAGGCCTGACACGAATGCGACAGAGGTCGGCATTGACGATCGGTCGTGCGCACGCAACACCGGCATCACTTCAGAAGGGACGCGTCCATGGACATCAGCAAAATTTCGGTTGGCAAGAACCCGCCAGACGACCTCAACGTGATCATCGAAGTGCCCCTGGGCGGGGAGCCGATCAAGTATGAGATCGACAAGCCGTCGGGCGCGATGTTCGTTGACCGCTTCCTCTACACAGCCATGCGCTATCCCTGCAATTACGGCTTTGTGCCCCATACGCTGAGCCTAGACGGCGATCCGATGGATGTGATGGTTGTCGGCCAGCGCGCCCTGGTGCCAGGCGCGGTGGTGCGGGCGCGCCCGGTTGGCGTCCTGCTCATGGAAGACGATGGCGGGGTGGATGAGAAGATCATTGCCGTTCCGCACCAGAAACTGACGCGGTACTATGAGAAGGTGCACAATTACACCGACCTGCCCGAGATCCTGGTCGAGCGGATTGTCCACTTCTTCAGCCACTACAAGGACATGGAGCCCGGCAAGTGGGTCAAGGTCGAAGGCATCGAGGGTGTGGAAAAAGCCCGCGAACTGATCGTCGAAGCGATCGACCGGCAAAAGAGCCAGGATTAAAGGCCAACCTCAACCCTCGCCACGACAGGAGGACCCGGACGGATGTCTCCTCCCGGCGGCGGGGACATCTCTGCAAAACGCTAAAACGGGCTCGGAGGGATAGCGTTCTCGACATCGCGTTGCCACGTCTTCGCACCTTGCGTTGAATTCGCCCCCGAATTTCCAGCCATGAGACGGCGGTGTCCTTGACACGAAAAGGACCGCTCGTGTTCGTAGCGGTATAGGCGCAGCGCGCGCGGGGTTATCGCCACTCACTTTCCAGTTATTGTGTCGTCCATGCGGATCTCCATCAGCAAACGCTTTGTTTTCCTGTCGAACCCACGGTGTGGGAGCGAGAGCATTCGGCGGCTGCTGACCCCCTATTCGGACATCCTGTCGACCAAAGAGAAGCCATTTCACCACCATTCGAATGCCGTGACGGTGCGCAATGCTCTGCGGCGTCTCGGCTTTGATTGGGAAGAGTTCACCCGGTTTACGACGTTTCGAAATCCCTGGGCGCGGGCGGTCAGCTTCTGGAGCTATGCCGAGAAAAATCCCTCATCGGTCTGGCATCGCCGCCGGGC
>JBCBKE010000113.1:0-5400 GCA_038522375.1 Pseudomonadota bacterium | reverse complement strand
GGCAGTTCGGTTAGCCGGTCGTAATTCATGTAGGCTCTATCATACTTGCAGAGCCCTGCGACCCAGCCATCAAGGACGCGAAAAAATGGCGATGCGTCGTAGTCAGGTGTCCGATAGCGGCGCTTCCAGAGGTACATGAACAGCGGATCAGCTTCGTACGGCGCCCCCTTTTCGACCCTGTCTTCGCTGGCGATCTCCAGTTTACGACGCGCACGTTCAGTGACCGCTTCGGCCTCACTGGCAGTTTCAATCAGGCCGCGATAGGCCTCGCTCGCTTCCAGGGAGGCCTCGACCTCCGCAACGGCGGCCTCATAGGCCTCGATGGCACTGTCGACCGCCTCGGCCCTGTCTGCGCGCTCTGCTTCCAGCCTCGTGATCTCATCGTCCTTTGCGTCGAGGGCCGCGCGACTCTTGTTCACGAAGGCTTCGTGAGCGTCCATAAGCGCATCGATATCCCCATCGATGCGCGTCAGCCGCTCGCGGTCGTCATCGGCGCCGATCTGCAGGTCTGCAAGGCGCATATATGCGGCAGCCTGGGCCTGGTGGATCCGCACAAGATCGCCGCTAGCCTGCTGTTCGGTCTCGAGCGCCTCGGCCAATGCATTTCGGGCCGAGGCAAGTGTCTGGTCAAGGCGAATGAGCGCCCCACGGCCATCAAGCGTGCTCATGGTGTTTCACCATTCCAGGATCGCTCCACCGGGCGTGGAGACGTTGTAATCGGGATAGAGCCGTCCCGGCTTCTTGGCTCCAATCACCGCGTTCTGGATGATGCGATCGTCGCGCTTGTCAGCGGCCATGGCGTCGAAAACGGACTTGGAAACCCTCTGACCCCACCGGGTCACCCGAGCTGACCGGCGGTCTTCCTCGGATGTTACAGGCACCTCCAGCACCCGGCCTGTCCCGTCGACGGCTTCAACGATGACGTAGAAATTATTGATGTTCGGATCATCGACCGCCTCGCGAAACACGCCCGAAAAATCATTCGGATCCTGCACAATTCGAACATCGTAGATCGCGGAAAGATCGCTTTCGAGCGTCTGCAACGCGTTGATCGCTGCCAGGGCAGCATCCTTGTCTTCGGCATCCAGTGCCTGGCGGCCCTGCTGCAGATAGGCATCCGCAGCCCGGTCTGCCGCAGGATCTTCGCTGACTTCGGTAATTCCCTGGCGGGAAGCGGTGAGGCGCGCCGGCAGCGTCTCGGTGATCTCGACAATCGCCGCACGCTGCCGCGCTGCCTCGGGGCCGGCCACACCGAACTGGTAGATCCCGGCCACGCCTGCCAGCATAGCAAGCGCGGCGGCGGCCGGCTTCCACCAACGATCACGCGAGATGTAGATGAGTGCCAGGCGACGCCTCAGGCCTGGGGAGGTTGGCTCATAGGAAAACCGTTTCTCTTCAAGCGCTTTCACCCCATCGCGAATGATCGCATCGGGCACTTCGATCCCTTGGGCCTGGTAGATATCCTTCAGCCGGGCCACAAGGTCTTCTTCGCGCCCTGCGCTGTCGAGTTCGCGCGCGATCAAATGCTCTCGATGCCTGATCGTGTCGACAACGTCCATGGCCAGCAGAACCTCGTCGAGACTCTTGCCTTCCGTTTCGGACGTCGTTGAAGGGTCTTCCGTCTCCGCCATCACGCAGGTTCCCCGGCCCCACGGGCAAACGTCGCCCGGAGCAGGGCATCGACCACCAGGCCTCCCTTGCAAAGCCGGTCAACACGCGTTGAAGCCCGTCCCGACACTAGCCCTTTGGTAGCAGCGCAGCGGCTGCTCCCTGCTCGACAAGGGCCGTCATGCGGCGCTTGCCATCCTCTACGGCATCCCTGATTTCCTCGGAGTTCTGGCTCGCCTTGACCCGCATTTCCTCGATGATGGCCTGGGTGCGCTCCTGGTAGGTCACCACGGCGTCAACGAGCACCTTCACCGATGCTGCGGAGACCGTCGGCCCATAGCCAGCGCGGGTGGCCGCTTCCTGCACCTCGTTGCCGATCTCAGCGAGCACCTCGAGGGACTTGTTCACGCCTTCCTTCATGGCATTCAGCGTCTCGGTGCTCTCGTGGAGGCCATGCAGGCCCGTGAAGGATGCGGTGAGCGCCGTCAACACGATTTCATTGGTCGAGAAGAAACTCACCGACTGGGCGTAGATCCGCTCCTTGGCATTCGTGGTCTGTACCAGTCGCGCCATGATGACGTCGGACGTGTTATAGCCGATGGTGATGTTGTCGGAGAGATCCTTGGCGATCTGGTACCGCTTTTCCTCGGCCTGCAGCCCCCTCAGTTTTTCGTCGCGGAACAGTTCGAGCTTGGCACGCTCTGCGGGATCTTCTCCAAGGTAGCCTGCCACCTTTGCCACTGCGGCATTCACCTCGCCACGGGCGGCCTCGAGCCTTGCCTCGCCTTCGCCTAGCACTTCCAGCGCGAGGACCTCTGACTGTTTCAGCGCGCCGCGAAAATCGAGATAGGCTTCGAGGATGGTCTGTTCGCGCTCGATCTGATTGGCCGTCTCTTCCTGCACCTCCAGATACAGGTCCTTGATCTTGCCAAAGCGACTGGCAATGTCCCCGCGCGTCATCTTCATCCAGGTGGTGGAGATCCGCTCCATGGTCGAAATCTTGCCGTCGGCGTATTGTTGCACGAGGCCCCTGGCATCGTCACGGATCGAGGTGAACGCCGATGTTATCCCCTCATAACGGTCGGAAATGGTGACACCACCGACCTGTTCGCGGACCACATCATTGAACCGTCCCATCTCATCAAGCGTCCGGGCGATCGCGGCGATCTTGTCAGGCGCCAGATGGCTGATCTGTTCGAGCAGCGCCACAATCGGTTCGGGCGCCTTCTTGGCGCGCTTTGGCGCGAGACCGACTTCGCGGAGCCCTCCCAGCGCTTTATCCAGATATTGCAAGGCGCTGGGGCTCTCTGCCACCTCGGCTGCCATGGTGCGTCTCCCGTACTTGTATGATCGCCTACAGGTGGCGCAGCGCAGCGGCCTGCACAAGGTTTGTTGCACTGGTTCGGCCCGAATTCATCACGCGCTCGCCTGAAGGGACAACCGCCCTGACCGCTTGTCACGCAGTACGCGACCAACTGGCCATGCGGGCGCCCTGCTCCATATCCCTTTCAGGATCGAACGACCGGAGAGCCACCCCATGCAAACCGCCCGCAAAACGGTGAAAATCCTTCATACGGTGGCCGCTGCCGGCCTGATCGGTGGTCTTGGAAGTTACATGATCCTTCTGGCCGTTGGGACGCCCTCCGATCTCGGGGGCTATGCGAGCCTTCGCCAGTCCATCTCGGCAATCAGCGACTACGTGCTTCTGCCTTCGCTTTTTGTCGGGCTTGTTTCCGGATTGCTGTCGATGGTTGTTCATACGCCTTTCCTCGACCGCGGCTGGGTCTGGATCAAGGCGCTGCTGGGGATCCTGATGTTCAAGGGTGTCCTGACAATTGTTAACGCGAAGGCGAACTATGCCGCGTCAATGTCAGCCAAGATCGCTGCCGGCGAGGCGCCCGCAGGCGCGTTGGACGAGTTGTTGGTGCTCGAGTGGTGGACACTGGTGGCCGTCATGGCGATTTCAGTCGTCAACGTTGTGCTGGGCGTCTGGCGCCCGAAATTCGTGAAATCTGCACCAGCTCGCCAGCCCGCGGCCAAACCAGCCATCGTGGCGTCAGCCCCCGTCGCAGGGCCTGCAAACGATCAGGAACCGGCCGCTGCACCGCTCTCCAGTGCTGTCAGGTAGAGATGAACCCTCTTGGCGTTAGCGCCAAGGTCAGAAAGGCCGACGCGGCTCGTTGACCGGACATCAACCGCGACGCCTTCGTCAACCGAGCGAAGTCTGATGGCAACGTCGTCCTTGAAACCGAACCAGGCCGAGGTTTCAGTCGCTTCAACCTGCGTTTCCAAAGCAGCCGCCGTGGCGTTGGCAGGGGTCACGATGTCCCAACCCATATCGGCAGCTGTCCGTTCAGCCAAAGCGGCAAGCTGGGCAAGATCGCCGGCAAGCACAACGGTGTCGAAGGTGTACGGGTAGGGTGCGTCTTCGGGCTCGGACATGGTGTCGGGATCGTACTCGGCTTCCTCCTGCACGTCCGAAACAAGCCGTCCTCCCATACCGGGCCAGCGACTTTCAGCGCCATCGGCAATCACCGGGGCTGGCAAAACGGGGTTCAGGGCACCATCGGCATCGCGGATGGACATGAGCGTTTCGGAAAATGCGATAGGGTCACCCCAATCGGTCTGGATGTCGTGGATCGGGGGGAGTGCCCCGGCGTTGGCGCCCAGGCCCGCCAGGCGTCCCGCAACAAGTCCAGCGATCAGCAACGCCCCGAGCGATAGCATGACAGGACGCTTTCTGGGAGCAGCAACCAGACCAATGATCAGGGCAAGTCCGGACAGCGCCAACGCGCCGCCCGCAACAAAAGGTCCCCACGCAAAATACATGGAACCCAAGCCGAACTGCCAAGACCAAAGCCCGTATTTGGACCCCAGCGCGGCGGCCATGAACCAGACCACTGCAAAGACCGCAGCGCCCAATGCGACCCACGCCAGAGTGCCCCGCCACCCCGCCGACTGATTAACTGTGTCCATTCCTCGATCCTCCACACTGCCCTGTTACGCGATGCCCACTGGATCGCAAGCCCGGTGACACTTTGGTGCATGACGAACGGGCTTCCACTGCCGGCGCTTCGGCAAGGCTGGGGCCAGTCGCGAACGCCGCCGGAACGGGTGAGGATTGCCGCCTGTCTTTCGCTACCCTATCCCTGACCCATGGCCGATGGATGGATCAGCAAGGGCAAGGTGCGCGCTCGGCTCACCGATGATGGCGCGTTGGAGGTGCGGTGCACCGGGCTCACCACCCAGACGAAATACTACAAGTCCTTGCTCAAGGAGTTCTTCCGCAAGGATTTCCCGCCGCTGCGTCCAGGCTGGAGCGACTATAGCGTCCATATCGTCATGGAATATACGGGCGATGCACCCTGGATGGACCTCGACAACCTCGCCAAGGCGCTCCTCGACAGCCTGACAGGCAACGCATTCGAGGACGACCATCAAGTCGCCCGGCTGCTGGTCGAACGAAGGGTTGGCGAGCGCGAAGGTATCTGGATGCGCGTTTCGGAAATGGATGCGGGACCATGACCGATGCCACCATCGCGCTTCCCGTAAAAAAGGTGTTACTCCTGGGCGCCACGGGAACCATTGGGCGCGCCACCGCCCGCGCCCTCGTCGATGCGGGCCATGAAACGGTTTGTGTCGTTCGGCACGGATCCGCTGGGCATACGCTTCCAATGGCCTGCCAGGTCAGGCAAATGAACGTGACCGACGCCACAGCCATCTCGCATGGGATTTCCGGTGAGCGGTTCGACGCGGTCATCTCGTGCCTCGCCAGCCGAACGGGCGTGCCAG
>JBCBKE010000112.1:0-5764 GCA_038522375.1 Pseudomonadota bacterium | reverse complement strand
CTCAACGCCCCACGCCAAGCACATTGTGACCGGTGCCAATCTCGGCTTCGGCAAGGCCGCCAATATCGGTGCGCATGAAACGGCCGCGACGTATCTTCTCGTCATCAATCCCGATGCCATGATCCGCTGGAAGAGCATCCCGGCGATGCTTGCGGCGGGCGAGAACAGGGCGCATCCCTGGATCGTCGGCGGCAAGATCTTTGGCCTTGATGGCAAGGAACAGCGGGGCGGCCGGCGCAACACGCTCACCATCCCGCGCGCCCTTGGTCTCTCGACGTGGACGCTGGAAAATGATCCGCCCCCTGACGGCCCCATCGACGTAGGCGCGATCTCTGGCGGCTTCTTCCTGACGCCCCGGGAGGATTTTCTCTCCCTTGGCGGCTTTGACGAGGCCTACTTCCTCCACGTGGAAGACCTCGACCTTTGCCGACGCGCGCTTCAGGCGGGCGGATCAGTCGTCTACCAACCCGCCGCCGCCGCGCTGCATATCGGTGCGACCGCAGATGCGCCCAACCGTTTCGTGGAAGGCCATAAGGCAGACGGCCTGCAATACTACTTTCTCAAATTTGCAGACGGGCCTTTCAGCTGGCTCGCCGCGCAGACCCTCGGCCGCCTTGTCGCCCTCGCCGTTCGCCTGCGGGCCTGATCTGGCCTAGAACAGTCCCATGGACACGCTTCTCCCCATCGCCGCCGAGATTGGCGAGCGCCTGAAGGCCCGCGGCGAGACCGTCGCGATCTCCGAATCCTCCGCTGGCGGGCTGATCTCCGCCGCGCTGCTCGCCGTGCCCGGTGCGTCGGCCTTCTATCGCGGCGGGGCAGTGGTCTACACACCGGCCGCCTTTAAGGGACTCATGCGGTTGACCCGTGAAGACCTGCAAGGCCACCGCTCTGCGACCGAGCCCTATGCGCTGATCCTCGCCCGCACGGCCCGCGAGCGTATGCGGTCTGACTGGGGGCTCTGCGAGACCGGCGCATCCGGCCCTGACGGCAACGGCTATGGTGACGCCGCAGGCCATGTCTGCTGCGGACTGGTGGGCGAGGGGTCAGAGCGTTCGGTTACGCTGGAAACGGCGCTCACGAACCGGGTGGAGAATATGCGCCTCTTCGCCCGCGAAGCGCTGATGCTGCTCAGGGACACGCTTGATTAAAGCAGCAAATGCTGACGGGGTTTTCAATAAAACTCACACAAAAACAGCGCTCTAAAAACTTTCTCCAAAAAAATTGTGCCCTGTGCTGGCGGGCACAGGCCGGGGGCGGGGCGTCGCCTAGGGTGAGGATGTGGACAGGGAACACAGCCAAAGGAAACGCCCCGCCCCGCCAGAGACCAACCCATCCAGACCCCCAAAGGAGACCCTCATGTTCAAGAAACTCGCCCTCGCCGCCCTCGTTGCATCTGCCGCTGTTGCTGCACCGGCTTTCGCCCAGGAAGACAAGACCGTCAGCATCGATGGTGAAGTCAACCAGCGCACGACGCTGCTCGGCGCAAACACGGTTGTCGCAACGGGCTTCCTGTCCGATGCCACCTCGCACATCGGCTCGATCGACAATGTCGACATCGACGGCGAAGTGAACCAGACGACCACAGTCCTCGGCGCGAACACCGTGGTCGCAACGGGCTTCCTGTCCGACGCGGAAAGCCACATCGGCACGATCAACAACGCCGACGTCGGCGGATCGGTGAACCAGGCCACCATGGTGATGGGCGCGAACACCGTCGTCTCCACAGGCTTCCTCTCCGACGCCTGCTCCTCAATCGGTGCCATCGGCGAAAGCTGCTAGGCGGTTATCGCTTCGAAAACAGAACACCCCCGCTCGCAAGGGCGGGGGTTTTTCTGTGTTCAGTCTGGGAATCCGCCAGCCTTCGACAGGCTTGAGCTGACAGGGTGGCCCAGCATTTCTTCCAGCCAGGTCGCGGTTTCGATCAGCTTTCCAAGATCGAGCCCTGTTTCAAAGCCAGCACGCTCAAGCATGTAGACCACGTCTTCGGTGGCCACGTTTCCTGTCGCTGCCGGGGCGAAGGGACATCCGCCGATTCCGCCGCAACTTGCATCAATGACATCAATACCCGCGTCCACGGCGGCAAACACGTTCGCGAGGCCAGCCCCGCGCGTGTCATGGAAATGCAGCCGTAAATATACGTCCGGGGCATGGACGCGGACCGCATCAATGAGGGTGCGGACTTGCCAGGGCGTTGCAACGCCAATCGTATCTCCAAGGGCCAGCTCAGCGACGCCAGCCCGCTGCGCCTGCGCAGCGAGATTGGCAACCACAGCGGGATCGACTTCGCCGTCATAGGGATCACCGAAGGCAACAGAGATGGTTGCAGACAAAGGGAGTCCGGCCTCATGAACCAATGGCGCGCAGGCGCTCAGGGCATCCGCACTTTCCTGGGGACTCATGCCCTGATTGCGCCGTCCAAAGCCTTCGCCGGCAACGAGAACGAAGTTGATTTCGTCGGCCTTGGCGTCGATTGCCCGGCGCACGCCTTTTTCATTCAGGGCAAGCGCGATGTGCCGGACCCCCGTGTCCCTGTCCAGTCCGCGAAAAACCTCCGCGCTATCGGCCATTTTCGGCACGGCTTTCGGTGAAACGAAGGAGCCGGACTCCATGCGCTTCACGCCACAGGCCTCCAGCCGCGCGATGAATTCGAGCTTCTGTTCTGTTGTGGGGGTCGCCGAATCATTCTGCAGCCCGTCGCGCGGGCCGACTTCCACAATATCGATGCGTCTTGTCATACCGGCTCAATAGCGTGCAATCAGGGGTGATGACAAACACCGCTCCTCCCCTCGCTGGCCTGCGCGTGATCGAGCTTGGCCAACTCATCGCCGGCCCGTTCTGCGGCCAGTTGCTGGCTGACTTCGGCGCGGACGTGATCAAGATCGAAGCGCCGGACAGGCCAGACCCAGCGCGCGACTGGGGCGCTGTGAAGAAAGAGGGGCATGGGCTTCTTTGGCCGATTATCGCCCGGGGCAAGCGAGCGGCAACGCTGAACCTGCGGGTTCCGGACGGGCAGGACATCTTCCGCAGGCTCGTCGAGACAGCCGACGTGCTTGTTGAGAACTTCAGACCCGGCACGCTTGAGAAATGGGGCCTGGCCCCGGCCGATTTGCACGCGATCAATCCGCGCCTCGTGATCGCGAGGGTGTCGGGCTATGGGCAGACCGGGCCGGAAAGCGCAAAGGCCGGCTATGCCAGCGTTGGAGAAGCGAAGGGCGGATTGCGCCACCTGATCGGCGAGCCGGATCGTCCGCCGGCGCGGGCCGGCGTGTCGCTCGGCGACACGATGACCGGAACGTTTGCCTGCCTCGGCGTGATGATGGCGCTGCACGCGCGCGAGCGCTCGGGGCAGGGGCAAGTCGTCGATGCAGCGATTTATGAAAGCGTGATGGCGTTTATGGAAAGCCTGATCCCGGAATACGCGCTTGCCGGTCACACCCGCCAGCGAACCGGTGGTATTCTGCCGAAGGTCGCACCGTCTGGCGTTTATCCCTGCGCCGATGGCGAGGTCGTCATTGGCGCAAACCAGGACACGCTGTTTGCGCGCTTGTCGGACATGTGCCGCGCCGACTGGGCGTCTGATCCCCGATACGCAACCCACGACGCGCGGGGGGATCATCAAGCCGAACTGGATGCGCTGATCTCAGCCTGGACCGCGCAGCGCTCGACCGCAGATGTCATGACCGCTGCAGAAGCCTTTGCCGTCCCCTGCGGACCGGTGAATACCGCCAGGGATATGCTTGCCGATGCCCATATTGCAGCCCGCGAGGCAATTGTACGCCTCGTCGACCCGGCGCTGGGCGAGGTGCCTATGCAGGGGGTTGTCCCGAAACTTTCAAACACGCCGGGCCGCGTGCGCTCGACAGGACCGGCCTTTGGGCAGCACTCCGCCGACGTGTTTGCCGAGATTGGAATTGACGCGGCGGAGCTCGCTGCGCTGCGGGAAAACGGTGTGGTCTAGAACCGGTATTTATACGCCAGTTCAAACGCCTCGACGGTTTCTTCCAGCGAATAGATCGAAGCTGACAGGCGCAAGCCGTGGCGCTGTCCGAAATGCAGGTCGACGCCAGCAGAGCCTGCAACGCCTATGTCGTCTTCGGTGAAGGTGAACCGGCTCACTTCCGATTCCACTTCATACTGGACAACGCCTGCACGGACGAAAAAGTCCGAGAATTCCGTCGTCTGGACCCGTCCGACGCCGAAAGCTCCGAAATACTGGTTCAGGCCGATCCGGTTCTCGATCGGTGGATCACCGGCACCGCGGATGATCTGGTCCTCCACGCCCACACCGGCCTCGACTTCCACGCCGAGATTGTTCGTCCATTCATAGCCGCCGCGTAGAACAACAGCGTTGACGTCATAGCTGTTGGTGCCGAAGTCGCCGCCGAGCCAGGCGTAGCCACCTGTGGCGTACCAGTCGCCAGGGTCGGCTGTAGCGACGGGCGCAGCGACAATGGCCGTCGTTGCGGCGAGAGCGAAAGATTCGAGGCGCATGGGCATTTTCCCCTTCAGGCTGGCGAGTGCAGTCGAGTGTGGCTAAGGACACCTGCAGATGTGTTAACTGTCGTCCCGCACCGCGGTAAGTTGAGGTTTTGCAATGTTTGCCGGTTTCCAGCCGCCCCTTGAAGACAAGGCCGCACAGGACGAAACATCCGAGTTGCGCCCCGCCTTCAACGCCGATGGGCTCATCGCAGCGATCGCGCAGGATGCAGATACCGGCGCGGTGCTGATGATGGCCTGGATGAACGCCGAGGCGCTCAAAGCCACCCTGGATACAGGCCGGGCGACGTATTGGTCACGGTCCCGAGGGGCATTGTGGGTGAAAGGCGAATCGTCCGGGCATGCGCAGGAGGTTGTTGCTTTGCGCGTTGATTGCGATCAGGACGCGGTTCTGCTCACCGTTCGACAAGCTGGCAGCGCTTGCCACACAGGTCGAAAGTCGTGTTTCTATCGGCAGGCCGACAAGAATGGGCGGCTTTCAGAGCCGATAGAATCCCCCTAGCGGGCCAATGTGTAGACGTGGGGAGCGTTGACATGAACCGATCCTTTGCCCTTGCCAGCTTTGTGGTGCTGGCTGCGTGCGGCTCTGAGCCGTCCGACATTGAGACGACGGACGTTGCCCAGCCCGAAGTTGAAACTGCAGCCGACGCGTTGCACATGTACGTGCTCGATTGCGGCACGATCGAAGTCTCTGACCTCGATATTTTCTCCACCGCAGGTGACTATGCCGGTCAATCGGACGTCTTTACCGATGCGTGTTTCCTAATCCGCCACCCGGACGGCGATCTGATGTGGGATCTCGGCTTGCCGGGCATTCTTGCCGGGGCCGAGCCGCAGGAGAATGGTGTGTTCACCGTCTCGCTGGAACGAACGCTGACGGACCAACTCACCGACATTGGCCTTGCGCCTTCGGATATCGAATACGTGTCGATATCCCACAGCCATTTCGATCATGTCGGCCAGATTGACCAGTTTGTCGGGGCGCAGTGGATCGTCCATGAGGATGAATATGCCGCAATGTTCCCGCAGCCTGGCGAAGGGTCTGAAGAGGACACCGCCGGCGAAGGCAATCAGTTCATCGTCTTCGAGGGCTTCGAAACCGTTTCCTTCACGGGGGAGTACGATGTTTTCGGGGATGGCACCGTGGTGATCGTGCCAGCGCCCGGGCATACGCCGGGCCATACCGTGTTGCAGGTGACCCTGCCTGAAACCGGGCCCGTGCTTTTGACCGGAGACCTTTATCACCGGTCTGAAAGCCGCGACCTCG
>JBCBKE010000111.1:0-6204 GCA_038522375.1 Pseudomonadota bacterium | reverse complement strand
ATGGTGAGCCCGCCCTCTGTTCCGGGCACCATCTGGTTCTTGATGCGGATATTGGCGAAGGTGCCGCGCATCATCACCTGGTGGTTGCCGCGCCGGGCGCCATAGGAGTTGAAGTCGAGCACGGAGACCTGGTGGTCGGTGAGGTAGCGGCCAGCGGGACTGTCGGCCTTGATGTTGCCGGCCGGCGAGATGTGGTCTGTGGTGATGGAGTCGGCGAAGAGGCCGAGGATGCGAGCCTTGTGGATGTCGGCGGGTGCCTGGGGCTTGAGGCCCATGCCTTCGAAATAGGGCGGGTTCTGGACGTAGGTGGAGGCCATGGGCCAGTCATAGGTCTGCCCGCCGGAGACCTCGATGCCCTGCCAGTGCTCGTCGCCCTTGAAGACGTTGGCATAGCGGGAGGCGAACATTTCCGGTGTCACCGCATCGCGCATGACGGCCTGGATCTCGGCATTGGAGGGCCAGATGTCGCTGAGGTAGACGTCGTTGCCGTCCTGGTCCTGGCCGAGGGGGTCCCTGGCGACATTGATGCGGAGCGAGCCGGCGATGGCATAGGCGACGACGAGGGGCGGGGAGGCGAGGTAGTTGGCCTTGATGTCGGGTCCGATGCGGCCTTCGAAGTTGCGGTTGCCGGAGAGGACCGAGCAGGAGACGAGGTCACCCTCGGCGATGGCGTCGGCGAGCTCGGTGGGGAGGGGGCCGGAATTGCCGATGCAGGTGGTGCAGCCATAGCCGACCAGGTTGAAGCCGAGCGCGTCGAGATCGTCCTGCAGGCCGGCTTTCTCGATATAGTCGGTCACGACCTGGGAGCCGGGGGCGAAGGAGGTTTTCACCCAGGGCTTGCGGCCCAGCCCCTTGGCGGCGGCGTTCCGGGCAAGCAGGCCCGCGCCGATCAGCACCGAGGGGTTGGAGGTGTTGGTACAGGAGGTGATGGCGGCGATGAACACGTCGCCATGGGTCACGGTGTAGTCCTTGCCCTTGACGGGGGTGGGATCGTCAGCGTCCGAAGCCTTGCCGAAGTCCCTGGACATGGCCTCGGCAAATGCGATGTCGCCCTCGCTGAGCAGGACGCGGTCCTGGGGGCGTTTGGGGCCTGAGATGGATGGCACGATTGAGGCGAGGTCCAGCTCCAGCGTGTCGGTGAAAACGGGATCGGCCATCTCCGGGGCCCAGTAGCCCTGGGCCTTGGCATAGGCTTCTACCAGGGCCACCCGGTCGGCATCGCGGCCCGTGTCGCGGAGGTAGGTGATGGTCTCGTTGTCGACGGGGAAGAAGCCGCAGGTGGCGCCGTATTCGGGGGCCATGTTGGACACGGTGGCCTGGTCTTCGAGGGTGAGGTTCGCGAGGCCGGAGCCAAAAAACTCGACAAACTTCCCGACAACGCCTTTCTCGCGCAGCATCTGCACCACGGTGAGCACAAGGTCGGTGGCGGTGGCGCCCTCGGGCAGTCTGCCCTTCAGCTTGAAGCCGATGACCTCGGGGATGAGCATGGAGACCGGCTGGCCCAGCATGGCCGCTTCGGCTTCGATACCGCCAACGCCCCAACCCAGGACGCCGAGGCCGTTGATCATGGTGGTGTGGCTGTCGGTGCCGACGCAGGTGTCGAAATAGGCGGTGGTTTCGCCGTCTTCTTCCTTGGTCCAGACAGTCTGGCCGAGGTATTCGAGGTTCACCTGGTGGCAGATGCCGGTGCCGGGTGGGACGACGCGGAAGTTCTTGAAGGCCGAGCTGCCCCACCGGAGGAATTCGTAGCGTTCGCCATTGCGCTCATACTCGCGCTGGACGTTCTGCACGAAGGAGTCCGGCGTTGCGAAATTATCCACCATGACCGAATGATCGATGACGAGATCGACGGGGACCTGGGGGTTGATGGCGTCGGCCGAAGCGCCGAGCTTGGCCGCGGCATCACGCATGGCGGCAAGGTCGACCACTGCCGGAACGCCGGTGAAGTCCTGCATCAGGACGCGGGCGGGACGGTAGGCGATTTCGTGCTTGGCGCTGCCCTTGTCGGTCAACCAGGCTGCCATGGCCTTGATGTCACCTTGTGTGACCGTCGTGCCGTCTTCATTGCGCAGGAGGTTTTCCAGCAGCACCTTCAGAGATGCCGGTAGTCTGGAAACGTCCCCGAGCCCATTCTCTGCTGCAGCTTCAAGCGAGTAGTAGGTGTATGTCTTGCCGGCGGCTGTGAGCTGGCGGCGGGACTTGAAGCTATCGAGGGACGGCATGGGGGAGACCTCTCCTTGCGGACAATGGCGGCGCTTGGCAGCGCACAAATCAGTTGCGTCCTTCTGTAGTCGTGCCGGCCCGGAAGGGCAATCACGCCGCCCTCACGCTTTCGTCGCAGCAGGGTGGGGATATTCCATCGCGCGACTAAGTTTCGCTTGTCCTCATCGTCTACTCCCGTACCTTGCGGTTCGGGAAACGGGACACGTCCATGGCCAACACCGCTGCGTCAGAGCCTGCTCGCGCAACAGAGCAGGCGCCCGGTGGCGACCGTCGACCCGTCGCTGGCGAGGCGTTCATCGGGGATGTCTGGTATGTGGCCGCGCTCTCGCGAGATGTGCGGGTGAACCGCCCCGTCAGCCAGATGGTTTGCGGGCGGACCCTGACGCTTCACCGGGAGACCAGCGGTTCGGTTCGGGGTGAGGCCGGTGGCGAGGCGGTCGCCCTGTGCGAGGCCCATGATCTTGTCTGGTACTGCCATGGCGATCCATTACGGGCCCAGCCCATCCCGCCGATAAAGCCGCCGAAGGACAAGGTGCGTTACTGCGCAACCGTCGAGATTCCCGCCGACCTTGATAATGCCGCCTACGGACTTCTGGATCCGGCTCACACGCCCTTCGTGCACAAGAGCCCCATCTGGCGAGGGTCGGGCATCCTGAAGGACAAGACCAAGGTGTTCGAACCCAATACGTTTGGTTGGACCATGGTTCCCCATGCGCCCGTGAATTCGGACATCTACAAGATTATCGGCGGCCAGATTTCTGTACGGATCGAGTTCCGGCTGCCGGGTCACCGTGCAGAGTACATCCAGAACAGGGCCCACACCGTGCTGGGCTTCACAACGCTTACGCCGATTGATGGGGCGACGACACGCCTTCGGCAGATTTTCTTCTGGGACAGTCCCGTACTCTGGGCCCTGCGCCCTTTCGTGCCTTTCGTGGCTAAGCCATTCCTGCAGCAGGACGTCGAGATCATGCGCCTGCGGGCCAAGAATGAACAGTATGGCGGGCGGGGCATGCTGGTCGGCGACTCCGATCGCCAATTCATCTGGTACACGCAGGTGAAGCGGGAATGGCTGGCGGCGCGCCGGGAAAACCGGCCCTTCGCCAACCCGCTGCAATCGGCCACGCTGAAATGGCGCACCTGACGGCGGTTGCGCCAATGACAGAGCGGGGGAAACCCGTGTAAGCGATCACGCCATGAGTGACGCTTTGCTTTCCGCCTCAGGGCTGGCCGCAATCCGCGGGGAACGGGTTCTTTTCAAGGCGGTCTCCGTCGCGGCCAGGGCGGAAGATGCAATCGTTCTGCGTGGCGCAAACGGTGCCGGGAAGACAACCTTGCTTCGGATTCTGGCCGGTTTGACCCGCGCGGAGACCGGGACAGTGTTGCGCAAGGGCGCTTTCCATTGGTGTGCGCACCGGCTGGGTTTGAAGCCCCATGAGACGCCGCGGACCCATCTCGAAGGCTGGGCGCGGGCCTGGGGTGCGGAAGCACCCATTGAAACGGTGCTCTCCCAGATCGGAATGAAACGGCCGGCGGACGTCCCGGCGCGGTACCTTTCAGCCGGTCAGCGGCAACGGACCGCGCTGGCCCGGCTGCTCCTGCAGGACCGGCCGCTGTGGTTGATGGACGAGCCCTACGCGGCGCTTGATGTGGATGGGCGGTCGCTGTTGCTGGATTTGATGGCCGATCACCGGGCGCGGGGTGGCGCTGTGATCGCGGCTATCCACGGCGATGCGGGGTTTGAGCCCAGCGGTGAAGTGGTTCTATGAGCCCGGCGCCGCTTTCGGCCGCATTCCGGCAAGCGCTGGGCGAAGCCTGGGCCGGAGGGGCAGGTGCCCTGTTGCCGGTCGGGTTCTTTGCCGGTGCAGCGATGCTGGTGCCGTTCGGTGTGGGCCATGACAATGAGGTGCTGGCCCGGATCGGGCCGGGTATCCTCTGGGTGGCGTTGGCCCTGTCGTCACTGGTGACGATGGAGCGGCTTTTTCAGTCCGACCTGGAAGATGGGGCCCTGGATCTGTGGTTGCAGGCCGATGCGCCAATGGCGGCGATTGCGGCGGCGAAGACATTGGCGTTCTGGCTGGCTGCGGGACTGCCGCTGGCGCTGATCACCCCGCTGCTGGGGCTGATGTTGCAGATGCCGCCGGGCGACCTGCTGCCGGCGTCGCTGGCCTATGGCGTTGGCGGGATTGCGTTCTTCCTCTGGGGCGGGGTCGGGGCCGCGTTGACGGCCTCGATCCGCCGGGGCGGGCTGTTGATCGCGCTGATCGCCCTGCCGCTTTATGTGCCGACGGCGATTTTTGGGAGCCTCGCCTTGGGTGGGGCGCTGCGATCGGACGCGGGTGGATTACCGCCCGAGGCATTATACCTATTGGCATCGAGTTTATTTGCCGCTGGGGTGGCGCCGTTTGCCATGGCAGCGGCCCTGCGACTTGCGGCGGATTGAGGATAGCGGCCCATGATCTCCTATTTTGCGAACCCGCACCGGTTCATGAAGCTCAGCGCGTGGTTGACGCCCTGGCTGTACGGGCTGGGCGGGGTCATGATTGCCTACAGTCTCTGGCAGGGGCTTTGGGTCGTGCGGCCCGAAACCTACCAGGGCGACAGTGCGCGCATCATGTTCATCCACGTGCCGGCGGCGTGGCTGTCCATGGCCGGCTATGCGGGACTGGCCGTCTCCAGCTTCATCTGGTTCATCTGGCGCCACGAGCTAGCGGACATGGCCGCCAAGGCGATCGCGCCGATCGGGGCGGCGTATACGGCGATCTGCCTGGCCACGGGATCGATCTGGGGCAAGCCGACCTGGGGGACCTGGTGGCAATGGGAGGACCCGCGGATGACCTCGGTGCTGGTGCTTTTGTTCCTTTACCTTGGGTACATGGCGATCCGGGCAGCGATGGACACGCGGCAGAAGGCGGCCCGGGCAGCGGCGATCCTTGCGATGGTGGGGGTGATCAACGTGCCGATCATCAAGTTCAGTGTCGATATCTGGGCCTCGATCCACCAGACCGCTTCGGTCGTGCGGCTCGACGGACCTGCAATGCCGGCGGAGTACCTTGTTCCGTTGTTGGTCGGGGCGCTGGGCCACAGCTTCCTGCTGACCGCGCTGGTATTTACGGGCATGCGGGCCGATGTGCGGGGGCGGAAGGCGGATGCGTTGGTGATGCGCCGGCTCCAGGCGGCTGAATGATCCCGAGTTTCGACCATACCGGCCCCTTTATCTGGGCAGCCTATGCGTTCTCGGCGACGCTGATGGGGGCCCTGATCGGCTACATCGTCTTTCGCGCGGGGGCGGTGAAGGACCGGCTGGAGCGGCTGGAGCGGGAGGAGGGTGAGGAATGATCCGGTGGCTGGCGGCCGTTCCCCTCGTCTTGCTGATCGCGTTTGGCGGGCTTGCGCTGGTCCAATTGTTTGACGGGACGCGGCCAACGTTCGAGCGCGTTGTGCGCGACGCGCCGGCGCAACCGTTTCCGTTGCTGGGTGAGGACGGGGAGACGACGTTCCAGGCGTTGGCCGCCGATGGGCCGATCATCGTGAACCTGTGGGCGAGCTGGTGCTCGCCGTGCCGGGCCGAGCATCCGCTGCTGATGGCGTTGTCAGAGCGGTTTCCCGGCCGTGTCCATGGCGTGTTGTATGATGATACCCCGGCGAACGGGGGCCGGTTTCTCGCAGAGCTGGGCGACCCCTTTGCAACGGTGGCGCTGGATGAGGATGGTCAGTTGGGGCTGGACTTCGGCCATACCGGTGTGCCTGAGACGTTCGTGATCAATCGGGAGGGGCAGATCACCCTGCATATCCGCGGTCAATTGCTGGAGAGCCACATGGCCGCGCTGGCGGCGGAACTCTCTGGATAGGTCAGGCGCTACCTGCCATGACGGCATCGAGAAAGCCGAGGGCGAGGCTGGCCGACCAGTCCGCTTCACCGCGCAGGCGGGCGATTTCCATCCCGTCCGGACCGTAGATCACCGTGGTCGGAAAACCTGT
>JBCBKE010000110.1:0-6241 GCA_038522375.1 Pseudomonadota bacterium | reverse complement strand
GTCGGGGGTGTGCTGCACGATCAACGCGCGAATGGCATCGAAGATCACCTCGAGGCGCTCGCTCATCTCACCATTGCCGGTCTTGATGACGCCGGCGTCGACATAGCGGGCGCGATCGCCCGTCCATGTCCCATGGCGGAAGCGGCGATAGCCTTCGAACAACTCTTTCAGCGCCGGCATCCTCGACCCCTCGCATAATTTCTGACCCAGATTGCAAGCAGTTACCTCAACGCACCCTGTTTCGTCCACGATTCGCAGTGTACAGTCCGTACTGGCAAGCCTCTTGCAGCGACCGTTTGCATGGAGACGGAGGCAGATCCTTGGTGGAGACGAAAACGAGACGGCAAGGGCCAAAACGAAGCGAGGCATCACGCGCCGCTATCCTTGTGGCGACACGGGAAGAGCTGGCGGAAAATGGCTGGCGGAAGTTCAGCGTCGACAATGTCGCGCGCCGGGCCCGGGCTTCAAAGCAGACCATCTATCGCTGGTGGCCCAGCATCGGCGCCATGTGCCTGGAAGCGGGCCTCGCCCTGCTGCCGCCGATGCAGAGCCGGGGGCGAGACCCCCGGGAGCGCGTAGCCGACCTGCTGAAACCGATCGAGGCCGCAGCCCGCATCGGAACAGGCCATGCTGTGCTTCGCGCCTCGATGATTGCCGCAACGGACGACCCCGGCGCCGGGGAAGCGTGGCGGGGGTGGATCCATTCGGGGGTCAGGTCCCCGCTGCGCATCATCATGGCCGAACTCGCCGCCAAGCGGGTGATCCGCAAGGACTGGGATATCGATGCGGCCACCGAAACCCTGCTTGGGCCCCTGTGGCACCGGCTGGTGATCATGCGCGCGCCGGTCCCGGAAGGCTTCGCCATGGACACGGCCGATCGGATGCTGCGCCTTTTCGAAGAGCGCTGAAGCGGCGCGTTTTCAAATGGAGTCGGCGCGCCGCTTCAAGTCCTTGTCTTGACGCGCTTCCGGACGGCGAACCGGTACCCACTTCGCCTGGACACGCTTTGGGTCTTCTCCGCGTTCAGCGGAAAAGACCGGGCGTGTCGTGCGCTGGTGGCAGGTCTGCCTTGCCCGAGGCTGGCGCGGTCGCCACGCCGACGGGTCCGACGCTGCCTGCCGGCCGGGCGTTTCAGGCAAGGACGAGACCGCGCTAAACGGGTTTCAGGGCCGTGAGGCCGTTCTCCGCTCGCTCGCTTTCGAAACGGGCAACGGTTTCCGCCGTGTAGGCCTCTTCCACGATGGTGGAGACCTTCACAAAATCCGCCTTGACCGTGTCCGTCGTCAATTCAACGAGCGTATAACCGCTGCCGAATGGATCGTGGAACACGACATCCTCATTCGCATCAACGAACTGCTGTCCAAGGTCAGGCACTGGCAGGGTCGTTCCGAGGCCGGGCGATGTGACCGACGTGCAGCCAAACTCGACGCCGCGCAGATCCCCGTTTGCATCATGGAGATTGTTGGCCCAGGCCGTGTGGGTGTCACCGGTAAACGTTACCAGCCGCGCGCCCGCATCGGCAGCCCCGCTGAAGAGCCGCTCGCGCGCTGCCGGGAAGCCGTCCCAGGCATCGAGGTTCCAGGGCAATCCCATCTGGGAGAACGCCACGATCCGCTCGACGAAGGGATTGTCGACGGCTGCGATCGCGTCCTCGCTGAGGGTCTGCTGGAAATTTGGCGGCACGACATTCGCCATGACCGTCTGGTTCGCCAGAACCTGCCATGCCTTGCCTGCGCCCGTGGACGTTGCAAAGCCATTGGCCAGCCATGTCTCCTGTTCGGCACCGAGCATGGTGCGTGCCGGATCGGCGACCCGCTGGATTGTTGTCATGGCGGTGGCAGGGATCTCCTCAGGCGTTTTGCCGGCAAACTCGGTGAACCAGCTGATCTCGTCGGAGCGGCCCGTCAGCCGGCTTTCGAGGCAGAACACCGTTGCCACATCGCCGAAGTCGAATGCGCGATAGATACTCTCCCTGAACTGCCCCCGGTTTGGATCGCGGACGGGCATCCATTCCAGATAGGCCTGGACAGCGACCTGTTTGCGATCGCTCCAGTCGCCCTCATTCTCTTCGGGATTATGGTTCTGGGCGCCTGTCCGGTAGCTGTTATTCGTGCTCTCATGGTCGTCCCAGGTGCAGAGCCATGGGGCCGCTGCGTGGGCGGCCTGGAGGTCGGGATCGGTCTTGTACTGGGCATGGCGAGTGCGGTAGTCGCCGAGGGTGACCGTTTCGGTCACTGGGGTGTGGACGCGGCCCAGGGACTGGCCAGCCTCACCGCCGTAACCGTCAATGCCATATTCGTAGAAGTAATCGCCGAGGTGGATCACGGCATCGAGATCATCCCGCGCGGCGATGTCCCGGTACACGTTGAAAAAGCCGAAAGGCCAGTTCGAGCAGGACACGAAGGCGAATGTGACCGGCGCCGTATCGCCGGCGGCGGCGGTGGTCTTTGTGCGGCCGCGGGGCGAGGTCACGCCCCCCCCCAGGGTCTGAACTTCGAATTCGTAGGTGTAGGCCTTGCCGGGCGCCAGTCCTTCGGCATCGACCTTGACCGTATAATCGCGGTCTTCGGTGGTGGTTGTCTGGATCGTGTCAACCGGCCCGTCGCCCTGCTCGGGGTCGAAGATGCGGACGGTGACGGGGATAGGGCCAGCGCCCGAAAGCGGGGTCACCCGGGTCCACAAGATCACCCGGTCTGGCAAGGGATCGCCCGATGCAACGCCATGGTCGAAGGAGACATCGCCATCATAGGCGAAGGTTGCGGTGCCGCTTTCGGGCTCCGGGGTCGCGCCTGCCCCGGTGGTGTTGCACGCTGCCAATCCGAATGCGCCGCCGGTCAAGCCTAACGCACGCCGTCGTGAGATATCGGCCATGGGCCCCTCCATCCTGTATCCGTCAGAGACGGTACCAACACGGTTTTCGCGTCAGATAAATGACGACGGCCCAAAAAATCGTCTATCGGTGATCGGATGGAGATACGAACCCTTGTGGCGGCCGCAGCAGATGCCGGCGAACGCGTGGACCGGTTTGTCGCCGGCAGGCTTGATGAGCTTTCCCGGTCGCGGGCCAAGGCGCTGATCAAGGGCGGCGCCCTGACGCGGGATGGCGAACCGGTGGGCGACCCCAATGCCGCGGTGGAGGCTGGCGCCAGCTATGCGCTGGCGATTCCCGATCCGGTGCCAGCGATCCCCGAGCCAGAGGCGATCGCGCTGGATATCCTGTTTGAAGACGCGCACCTGATCGTGCTCAACAAGGCTGCCGGCATGGCCGTTCATCCGGCGCCGGGCAGCTGGCAGGGCACGCTGGTGAATGCCTTGCTGCACCATTGCCAGGGCGCACTGCCAGGCATTGGCGGGGTGGAGCGGCCCGGCATCGTCCACCGGATCGACAAGGACACGACGGGGGTCATGGTGGTGGCCAAGAGCGAGCTGGCCCATGGCGCGCTCAGCGCCCGGTTTGCGGCCCACGACCTGGAGCGCGCCTACCTGGCGGTCACCCGCGGCGCGCCCCGCCCGCTGAACGGCACCGTCAATGCGGCGATCATCCGGTCGACCAACGACCGAAAGAAGATGTCGGTGGCGCGAAACCCCGACGCGCCCAATGCCCGCCATGCCGTCACCCATTACAAGTCGAAGGAAACCTTCGGCCTGCTGGACAAGGGCACAGGCCTGCCCGCGGCCGCGCTGATCGAATGCCGGCTGGAGACCGGGCGGACCCACCAGATCCGCGTGCATATGGGCCATATCGGTGCGCCGCTGATCGGTGATCCCGTCTACGGAAAGAACCGGGGGATCAAGGCGTTCGGATCGGGCGGGGCGTTCATCGAGGCGACCGCCGGCGCGCGCCGGTTTCCCCGCCAGGCCCTCCATGCTGCGGTCCTCGGCTTTGACCATCCGGTGACCGGCGAGGCGCTTCGCTTCGAGGCGCCGCTGCCGGGCGATATGGACGCGCTTCTGAAAGCCCTGCGGGCAATGCCGCGCTGACCCGGGGCCGCCGGGCGCCGTGGTTGGGCGCTGTGGTTGGGCGCCGTGGTTGCTGGGTTGGCGGGGCGGTGGTCCCGCGCGCCTCAGCCTTCAAACGACATGGTTTTCAAGGCCAGGGACTGTTGGCGAACCCGCGCCCTTTCCGCTTCCGGAAGCGGGATCAGCCCTTTCTCGGCGAGATACCCTTCCGGCCCCCAGGCATCATCCTCGGTAAAGGCGTCGATGAAGCTGACAAGACCTGGCACCAACGGCTCGTTCTGCTTTTTCACATAGAAGTACATGGAGCGGGAGACGAGGTAATCGCCGGCCGCAATCGCTTCGAAGGTCGGGTCTATGCCGTTGACCTTCGACGCTTTCACCCGGTCCCCGTTCTGGTCAAGAAAGGAGAAACCGAGCACGCCCAAGGCCGCGGGATTCTTGATCAGGGTCTGAATGATAGCGGCATCGTTTTCTCCGCTATCAATCCAGCGGCCATCGGTGCGGATCGTGTGGGCAAGCCGTTCGAAATGGTCGGGGTCTTCCGCTTTCAGGGCCGTGAGTTCCGGGATGACCTCGGCACCTTTCTCCATGGCGATCTCGACAAAGGCATCCCGCGTGCCGGACGTGGGCGGTGGCCCCGCCACCTGGATCGGCTCGTCCGGGAGGTGCGCGGCCACATCGGACCAGCGCTCATTGGGGTTTCGTTCCCATCCCCCCTTGCCGTCGGGCAGCTCAGCCGCCAGTGCGCGGTAGATCTCTTCCTTGGTGAAGTTGAAATCGGGGCCAACCTTCGAATTCGCCAGGACAATCCCGTCATAGCCGATTTTGACCTCGACAATCTCGGTAATCCCCGCATCGGCGCAAAGCCGGACTTCCGACGGCTTGATCGACCGGGATGCGTTGGAGATCGAGGGCTGGTTGGGCCCCACGCCCTGGCAAAACGCCTTGAACCCGCCTCCGGTGCCCGTGGTTTCGACAATCGGGGTGGCGTAACGGGTGGCGGCACCGAACTGTTCGGCGACGGTGGTTGAAAACGGCGTGACCGTGGATGAACCGACGATCTTGATCCGGTCCGCCTGGCCGATCGCGGGCGGCGGCGGCACCGGCTCCCCCTCAAACTGCTGTAATCCACTGTCTCCGCAGGCCGTCGCCAGCAGGGCCAAGGCCGCAATCAAAACCGTGCGCATCGGTATCCCCTCACCATTTGCCTGGAACACTAACGGAACAGACTAATCCTTTCAAGCGAATTCAGACCGGTTCGAGGGTGTCGGGGTCAAGCCCGCCCATGCGGCACACTTCGGCCCATTCATCGGGCTTCACAGGTTGAACCGACAGGCGCATGGAGGTGATCAGGGACATGTCCGCGAGTTTGGGGTTGGCCTTCACCGCCTTCAGCGTCACGGCGGCCGGCATATCGCACACCGCCTTGAGATCAACGCATTCCCACCGCTCATCATCGGTGGTGCTGTCGGGGTGGATCTCAGCGCAGACCTCGACGATTCCGACCACTTCGAGTCCCTCATTGGAATGGTAGAAGAAGGCCTTGTCGCCCAGTTTCATGTCCCGCATGAAATTGCGGGCCTGGTAGTTGCGGATGCCGTCCCATTCCTCGCCGGCATCGCCCTTGGCCTTTTGCTGGTCCCAACTCCACTTGAACGGTTCCGATTTAAACAGCCAGTATGCCATGGGGATATCTCCTTCACGCTTCTGCGGACTTAGGCAGACGCGCAGGGATCGTCCACCGCTCAACGCCCACCGTCGCCATTGTGATGTCGTCGGCGTATGGTGGCGCCTTACAGCCAGTGAATCAGCTTTCGGAGATGCGGTCATGGATATCGCCAAACTGTTCGAAGACCTTCAAATGCGCGCCCAGGAGGCGGCCAGGGACGTCGACCTCGACGCAAAGGTCGAGGATGCAAGGGCCGTCGCCCAGAAGGTCAAGACCCGGCTTGAAACCGACGAGACGGCCCGGAACCTGACGATTGGCGGCGGCGTGCTGCTGGCCGCCATGCTGGCCAGCCGCGGTGGGCGCCGGCTGGTGGGCGGGGCGGCTAGAACCGGCATTGTCGCAGGGCTCGGTGCGCTGGCCTACAAGGCGTGGCAGGACCGCAACCAGGCAATGGCAGGCGAGGCGGAACCGATCGATGTGGCGCCGGAAACGCTTGCCGGCACCGGCTATCAGACCGGAGCGGTCGCCGATCCGGCCTTCTCCCGGGCGATCATCCACGCCATGGCCGCGGCTGCCTATGCCGACGGCGTGATAGACCCAGAGGAACGCGCG
>JBCBKE010000109.1:0-6290 GCA_038522375.1 Pseudomonadota bacterium | reverse complement strand
CAGCCGGGTGATCTTCGAGGAACTGGTGAATGGCACCGTTCTGGAGAGCTCTCGCTCGGCGTATCTGAAGACCATCGCGCAAGGCCGTGCCGTAGGCGCCGATTCCGTTATCCTCGGCTGCACTGAAATCACCCTGCTGATCAAACAGGACCATACTGATCTGCCTGTCTTCGACACGACTGCCCTGCACGCCAAAGCCATTGCGACAGCCGCGCTCAAACCATAGCCGACCAGGCTTCTGCAACCAGCGAAGTCACGCTAGAGAAATCCTGCGATCAGGATCCCATCGGCGACAAGGCGGTTGATGTACTTTCTGTCGTGGCTCGGGATGATGACCAGATCGGGTTCGGATTTCGACAGGTCATGCAGCGCGCGGAGTTGTCGCTTGACGGCTGAACGATCCTCATTTGGGTCGAACACGACGAATTGGGTCAGGACCGGCCGCGTGGTCAGATCGACAATGTTTGACATTGACCAGACCGTGTCGCCAATCAGCAGCATTTCCTGGCCGTTCTGCAGCTTGATGAAGATCAGTTGGGCCCCGGGGGTATGACCCGCTGCGGGAACGACGACCACGCCGGGTGCAACGACCTCGACCTCGCCGGAAAGCCGTGGCTCCAGCGTCTTGAAAAGGGCCGGCATCGGTCCTGTTACGAACCGCGGTAGCGCGTTGATCTGAGGAGAATTGAAATACAGTGCCGGCGCAAGCGTGTTGGGGTCAGGATGGCGGGCGATAGCCATGATGTGATCGAGGTGCTCATGGGTGATCATGACGATTTCAGCCTCGAGCAGTGCGAAGACGAGCGTGCTGTAGGCATCGGCGTCGAAACGGGCAACGGCCTCGTCCTGGCGCATGGCTTCGGCTGTCGAGGCATCGACGGCGCCGCCGACAATGATCGTCCCGTCTGGCGTCGCGATCTGAAGGGCGTTGTAAGACATGGCGACCGGCTCATGGAAAGCGCCGGCCTGAACGGCGAAGGATGGAGCCATGTCGCTACCGATTTCCAGCCAGTGAACGGCAGTCGGAAGGGTCTCGGTTGGCACGTCATCAACGAGCAACCGCCATTCTTCGATGTCGAGCACGCCAGGGGCTTTTTCCGGTGCACTGGCATCGGAAAAGAACAGCCACCAAACAAACAGGAAGAAGATCGCCCCGATGACAGTGAGTACGGGTAGAATGCGGTTCAGCATGGCCTCCTCCTACGCCGCCGCAGACTTCCATGTCCGGGGCTGCCGATCAATCCGGGGATTCGTTGTCCGGAAACCGCCGCGTGGTCCAGGCCCAATCCCCGTAGCGCCAAGGCAGCCACCAACGCGCCTCGGGCGGTCGCTCAGGGACCGGATCATATCCTTCGGACCCGAACGGGTGACAGCGTAACACCCGAGCAACCGCCATCCACCCGCCGGGCCAAAGACCATGGCGCGTTACCGCTTCTGCCCCGTACTCGCTACAAGAGGGCAAATGGCGACAGCGCACGCCGAAAGCGAAAAAGACCGGAGACAAGGTGCGCTTGTAAAGCACCAGCAGGAATCGAGCGGCCGTGGCACGGAAACGGGGCCGATTTACCCTAGCCATCGCTCGGCAGGCTCCCCATACTCTTCCAGACCAAATCGGAGCGCTGGCCCAGTGACACCTCACCCCTCTGACCAACGGCAGATGTTTGTTCCCGAGCGGGATGTGCGCCGGGCGATCGGTCATTTGAAACGCTGGCATCGGATCGGTTTGGTGATTGCTGCATTGATTTCCTTTGTACCCGCGCTGTTGGCGGTTCGCTATGGGGGCCGGGTCGATACGTTGAAATCGATTTCGGAAGGGTTCGCCGACCTGATGCCGTTCGTTAACACGCCGACGGAAGTTCAGGTGACCATGTTCGTCTTCGGCTCCATCGTCCTTTTGGTGTTGACGGGGATCGGCGCTGGAATTGCCAGCGACATTGTTCGCATTCGCATCCTGGCGCGGTTGAATGCCCAGGATTCCCCGGTTGCCCTGGCGGAGGCGATGAAAAACCATCTCAAGGCTCGGACAAGACGGATGGCCAAACAATACCGTTTCTTCCCGAAATTCGAGGAAGCCGGAAAGCTCCAGCCGCACGGGGTTTATGTCGGGATTGGCACGCTGGTTCCCTATCTTGCCCTGCTCCTGGCGTTTGCATTCTATTTCAAGGTGTAGCTGTCACCTCACCCTGCCCGGCCAGGATCTTGTCGATTGCATCGACCGCTGCTTCAAAAGCCAACAGGGTCGATGCATGGCGCGGTGTGTAGTCCGCAACCCCCGCAAGGTGCCGCAGTTCCGCGAACCGCCCTTCTGGAGGCGGGGCATCGTGCTTCAGCATCGCTTTCAACGCATCCCGCGCGGCCCTGATCTCCTCAATCGATGCGCCAATGGCATGCTCGGCCAGGATCGAGGTTGCCGCCTGGCCAAGCGCGCAAGCCCTGGGGTCGACGGCGATCCCCGTAACATGGGCTTTCGATGCATCGAGTTTGAGATCGAGAACAATGGTCGACCCACAAATTCGCGAGACCCGCTCGACCGTGGCATCAGGGTCTTCCAGTCGCCCAAGGTGCGGAATGGAAGCGGCGAGTTCGAGAACCCGGTTATGGTACAAATCAGCGCTCATGAGTCATGACATCGGCTGACCAACGCTTCAGATCAAGGCCGTTGCCGTAGACAGAATTCGGCCTGCCACGCGCGAGAGCACCAGAAGCGAGGCCGCCAGTGCCCCGCCTGCAAGGACGATCAACACCCCATCGCGGGCCGTCAAGCCGAGACCGAACAGGAGAACCGTCAAGCCCGGCAGAAAAGGCCCGAGCGGGACCAGTCCGAGCGGAAAGGTCACGATGGCAGCGCCCGCACAGATCAATCCGATCAATTGGGCGAACGGCGGATCGGTCAGGAATGTGAGTCGTGGGGCAATCAGGTGGTCGATCGTATGGGCATGTTTTCGCACGCTCTCGATACCTGTTTGGAGGTGTTCCCTCTGGAATGAGTAGTTCAACGCGCCACTGGGGACCCATGGATAGGATCGGCCCGCCACGATCTGCAGTGACACCACAAGCACCACAAAGGCGACCAGCCAGTTGGCGCCGGGGATGATTGTGAGCGGACTGATGGCGACGAAACCCAGGAGAAAGAGGATCGGCCCATAGCTTCTTCGACCCACCGCATTCAACAAGTCCCGCACCGAAACAGTCTTGCCGCCTCCCGTATCGTCGGCGAGGGAATCGAGAAGCGAACGAAGGTTGTGAACATCGGCCATGGCCATCGGTAACAGGCTTGAACAACACCAACCAGTCGGCATGCGCGGAACAACAGAAACGATCGTCTGCCAGTCCCGGGGGCCGCTGTTTTTTTGAGTTGGTTAACCAAATGATGCGCATGTGTAACGAAACTCCCAATAGAGCAACCCGGTGCTAAGGGCTGACCTTGGGGGGCGTTTCGCTCGAATCGGCGCAGATATCCGATTGAGCGGCGTATTTTAGCTGGAGTATTGCGCGATGGAACGCCTGGACAATCGAACCACCGATCAGTCGGGATATGACAGCAAGGGCGCGCTCAGCGATAGGCTGTCAGACGCTGCCCGAGGCGTGCGCCAGATTGATATTCTGCAGCTTGTCTTCTGGACCTGTCTCATCCTCGCGGCATCGGCGGCGGCTGTTGCGATTGTCTGGCCATCGGCGGTTGGAACATCAGGCCCTGTCTTGCTGATCGCCATGGCATCGGCGGGGATGGTCTTCCTGCTCTGGGTCCTCCGCGGGGCGGGCCGAAAGCTTGGCTTGTTCCCCGAACGCGGATCGGCGGCGAACGCCGCGTCGCCAGGGACGCCACGGTTCCCGTGGATTGATGCGCTTGATGAGGCTGTTCTCGTAAGCGACCGGAATGGCTCGCCGATTGTCTGCAATGCAGCTTACCGCGACCTGACGATAATGGCCCTTCTGGGCGACGCGGACGAAAAGGAGCCCCTCCCGGTCGATCTCGTATTTGGGGCGAGCCCGGGGGTGTCGGCACCGGTTTACCGGTTGTCGAAAGCCGCCCGATCCGGAGAAGCGAGGCGCGAAACCCTCCCCCCTGTTGCCCTCGGCATGGACGCGCTGCCAGCACAATACGAGGTGGCGGTCACCCCCCTGCCCCGCAGCCGCGTACTGTGGCGGCTACGCCGGATTGCCGGCAGCCAGGATGCAACCGGTGGCGCCGACCTTCGCTCGCTTTATGTCGAGGACGCGCCAATGGGCTTTTTTGCCGTCCGGCCCGATGGAACGATCACCTATGCGAATGGCTGGGTCCGCGACCGGCTCGGCCTGGAAACGTCCTTGCAAGACGTCCGCATGGACGACATCATGCGGCCCGAATTCGTTCGCCGGCTTAGTCGGGACCGCAAAGCTGGTGCCTCGTCTAGGGCCGACATCCTGTTGCGGGGCCGCGATGGCGTCGAAATTCCTGTACAGGCGATGACGGCTTGGGCAGGCAAAGGCGTGAACGCCCATGGGCGGGTGGTCCTGATGCCCGTCGCCGACACGATAGCCGCCGAGAGCGAAGGGCTCACAGCGATCTCCGCAAGCCGGCCACGGGGCGAAGCCGATCCCATGTTCGACGATGCACCTTTCGGCGCGGTCCGCCTGGCAGGCGACTCGGTGGAAGCCGCAGTGATCACAGACGCCAACCGGGCGCTGATGGAATTGACCGAAGGTCGTGCCGTTCCGGGCACCCAGTTCGCCGACCTCTTTGTGGCCGACAACGGCAAGGCGCTCCTGAATGAAGCCCTGGCAGATGCGGTCGACGGACCGGTTGGACTGGAACTGGCAGGCGATGGGACGCGGAACGTCAATCTCGTGATTTCACTGGACGCGCACGGGCAACCTGCGGTGGCGTATATCATTGATATGACTGAACAAAAGGCTCTGGAATTACGCCTAGCCCAAGGCGAAAAAATGCAGGCCATCGGTCAACTAGCGGGCGGTGTCGCCCATGATTTCAATAACGTCCTGACCGGTATCATGCTGAATACCGATACTCTGATGATCCGTCATCCGGTCGGCGACCCGTCATACGAGAATTTGAAGAACATTCACGAATTCAGCGTTCGCGCGCGGGACCTTGTGCGGATGCTGTTGGCCTATGCTCGCCAGCAGACCTTCAAGTCCGGTGTGGTCAACGTCACCGATTTCCTCTCCGAGTTCTCGATCCTGCTGCGCCAGATCATCGACGAACGGGTCAAGCTGAACATCAATCATGGGCGGGATGTGCCCCATATTCGTGCCGACAAGAACCAGTTGGAAACGGCCATCATCAACCTCGCGACCAATGCTCGCGATGCCATGCTCGCCAATTCCAATGGCGGCGAACTGACCATACAGACCGGACAGGCGACAGCCGAGGATGCTCACAAGGCCGGCTTCGGCTTCGTCGAGGAGGGCGAGTACCTGTTGATCGAAGTGGCCGACAACGGCCACGGCATCCCCGCCAACGTGATGGACAAGATCTTCCAGCCATTCTTCACGACAAAGGCCGTTGGCGTTGGAACGGGGCTTGGCCTTTCCACCGTCTATGGGATCATCAAGCAATCGGGTGGATACATCTGTCCGATCTCCAAGGTCGGCGAAGGCACCCGCTTCCAGATCTACTTGCCAGCCCTGAGCGCTGACCAGATCCCGGCCGATGTCCCCGAAGAGGTAAGCCAGGTCGCGGTGGGCCGACCGGTCGACATGTCGGGTCGTGGCCGCATCCTTCTGGTCGAGGACGAAGCGGGCGTTCGGTCCATTGCCGCCTCTCTTCTGGAGAGCCGCGGTTATGAGGTCGAGCAGGCTTGCGACGGCGAAGAGGCGCTCGAAATCCTTGAAAGCGAGCCTGCATCCTTCGACCTGGTCATCTCTGACGTGGTGATGCCAGGCATGGATGGGCCGACGCTGATCCGGGAAGCTGCACAGTACCTTGGAGACGCGCGGATCGTGTTTATTTCCGGCTATGCCGAACGCGATATTGCCCGCCAACTCGATGAAAACAGGGAAGTCAGCTTCCTGCCGAAACCCTTCACCGTGGCCAAGTTGGCCGAGCGCGTGAAACTGGAACTGTCGCGTCGCAATGAAGGCGGCGCAGATAAGCTGGTCGCCTGAAGCGCTGGATGGAACTTGGGCGGCAGATCATCGCTATAGCGCGGTTCAAGCCCGCAAGGCTCCTGCCTTTCAATCGACAAGCCGCGCAAGCCCCGGTAACAGCCACTCAGAGCGTCAAGCGAGGATCGGTGCAGCAATGATTACTGTCTGGCAGGGCAGCGTGAACACCTGGGACTGCGACG
>JBCBKE010000108.1:0-6426 GCA_038522375.1 Pseudomonadota bacterium | reverse complement strand
CACGGTGCCAGCGATCTTCATGTCGATGATCATCACCGGCAACCCGATCCCACAGCTCGGCTTTATCGGCACCACCGCCGGAACTGATGTGTCGATGCTGGCGAAACTGAACACGGTCGTCACTGACCTGGGTTTCCTAGAGTACACCCAGACCAATAAAACCATGTTCGATGTGTTTGCCATCACCGGGGCGCTGATGTTCGGCACCGCGGGCCTTCCCCACGTGATCATTCGTTTCTTTACCGTCTCGTCGGCAAAGAATGCGCGGGTCTCGGCAGGCTGGGCGCTGGTGTTCATTGCCGCGCTCTACACGACGGCTCCGGCCGTTGGCGCATTCGCCCGGCTGAACTTCATCGATACGGTGAATGACGCCACCTACATCGAGGGCGCCCTCGGCGATATCAACTATGAGGCCGAAGCGGCGGCAATTGCGGCCGATGGCGGCAAGCCGGTGCCGGTTTGGTACAAGGAGTGGGAGAAAACCGGACTTCTGACGTTCGAGGACAAGAATGGCGACGGCGTCATGCAGTATCGTGGGCCAAACGCGCCTGACGGCATTGCCAATGAAGTCACGCCAAGCAACGACATCTTCGTGCTCGCCAATCCGCAGATCGCACAGCTACCGGGCTGGGTAATCGGGCTGGTGGTGGCTGGCGGCCTCGCTGCAGCCTTGTCAACCGCGGCCGGCCTGTTGATGGTCATCAGTTCATCGGTCTCACACGACCTGTGCCGGCGGACCTTCTTCCCGGAGATGAACGACAAGACGGAGTTGCGGGTGGCGCGTCTGGCCGCGGCCGGCGCTGTGGCTGCATCGGGCCTGTTGGGGATCTACTCCAGCCAGCTTGGCTTTGTGGCCCAGGTGGTCGCATTCGCCTTCGGCCTTGCCGCAGCATCCCTGTTCCCGATCATCTTCCTGGGTATCTTCTGGAAGCGGATGAACAAGGAAGGGGCCATC
The DNA here is from genome assembly GCA_038522375.1 of Pseudomonadota bacterium. GTDB lineage: Bacteria > Pseudomonadota > Alphaproteobacteria > Caulobacterales > Hyphomonadaceae > UBA5336. Next base: position 5,471 of record JBCBKE010000108.1, on the reverse strand, counting down.
ACGTCGATGTTGTTTGGCCTCGTCTCGACTTTCAGCTACATCTATTACTTCAAGTTCGTGAATACGGACTCGTCGGACTGGTGGTTTGGTGTCTCGCCAGAGGGCATCGGCTTCGTGTTCATGTGGTTCTCCGGACTGTTGGGTGTCGCTGTCGCGCTCGCCACGAAAGCGCCACCGCAGGATATCCAGGACCTGGTCGAGGACATCCGCGTGCCTGGCACACGGACAGCCCATGGCGTGGCCGATCAGGGCATGGCCCCCATGCCGGCCGAGTAAGTCCTCCTTCAACCCGGGTGGCCGGCGTCCCGGCCGCCCGCACACATTCAAGACACTGCGCCGAAAGGTGTGGGCGGTTCCCGACGGAACCGCCTTTCCTTTCAGGAATGGCCGCCCGTACTATCGCCTTCGCAATTCCGGCATAACTATTGTACGGGTAATGAAAAACAGGTGGATACGATATGGATGGGACGGTGTCTGTCGATCTAGCGAACCGGACTTACGATGCCATCATCGTCGGCAGTGGTATGGGCGGCAGTGCCGTCGCACTTCGCCTCGCTCAGGCCGGTCGCAAGGTGCTGGTCATCGAGCGTGGGGACTGGTTGCCAAAGCCCAAGCTCGCCGAGAACAACGTTTTCCTCTATGACATCCAGGCGCCGGAGGATGATTTCGAGATCGTCGGCGGGCGGTCGAAATACTATGGCGCAGCGCTTTACAGGTTTCGGGAAAGCGATTTTGAAGCGCGCGAGTTCGAAGACGGCCTATCGCCAGCCTGGCCAATCTCCTATGCCGACCTTGAACCCTATTACGCAGAAGCCGAGCGCCTCTATCGGGTCCATGGCGCGCCCGACGGCGATCCCAGTGACCCGCCCCGCTCGTCGCCGTTTCCGCACCCGCCCCTGCCTGACGATCCACAGGTCGCAAAGGTTGCAGGAAAGCTCAGGGGCGCGGGCGTCGATGTGGCTCCAATCCCGCGCGGCATTGATTATGGCGATGCGGGCGCGTGTGTCCTGTGTGCCCAGTGCGACGCGCACTTGTGCCGGTTCGACGCCAAGATGGATGCGGAAACCGCCGCGCTGCGGCCGGCCCTTCAGACCGGCAATGTGGAGATCATGGCCCGCACCGAATGCCTCGCTATCGAAATGACGCCAGATGGGACGCGCGCGGACGGCGTCCGGGTCCGCAGCGAGGGCGGCGAGACAATCGTTCGCGCAGGGCAGATTATCGTGGCGGCCGGATACCCCCATACCCCAGTCCTGCTGCGCCGGTCACGGACTTCGGCCCATCCCGCGGGTCTGGGCAATGGGGGTGATTGGCTGGGGCGCGGCGTTGGAGCTCATTCCACTGGCACCCTCTTTCCCATGGTCAGGTTCACGGCCATGGGCGATCGCCACACAAAGACATTCGCCATCAATGCATGGTTTGACGGCGACCCTGACGACGCTGAATGGACCCACCCTCTCGGTGTTGCACAGGTCGCGGGCCAGACCCCGTTCTGGAACATGGCAGGCGCGATAAAGCGGCCAGCCATCAGGGCCGTTGCGGCCCGCAGCCTCACGGTGTTCCATATGACCGAAGCCACGCCGGACCTTAACACCGGCTGGTCATTCAATGGCGATGAGCTCGGAAACTTCACGCCGCCGCGCCACCAGGCGGGCAGTTACGAACGCTTGCGATCCCGCACGAAGGCAGCCTTTCAGGCGGCGGGTTATCCGGTGTTGGCGCCCAATCGGGAAATCGCGTTCTGGCATGAGACCGGCGGTGCCATCATGGGAGACGACCCTGCAACATCTGTGGTCTCGCCCGAGGGCCGTGTCCACGGGATCGATAATCTTTATGTGGCCGATGCGACGGTTTTGCCCTCTGCCAGTGCCGTGAACACGGGCCTCACAATCCTTGCGTTTGCCCTGCGAACCGCCGATGTCCTCATCGGCGAAAAGCTCACCCCGACAATCCAGGCCGCACATGACGCTGTAACCGATCGGGCGCCACCGCATGCTTAGCGTTGTAAAATACAGGTAATAGCGACACGCTCGACCCATGCCAGTCTGGATTGTTGTCTGCCTCAGTGGGATTTACATCGGCGTCTTATTCGCCATCGCCTGGATTGGCGATAGGCGCAACGATGCGGCGGGCAGCGCGCCGGAGCGCTCACCCATTGTCTTTGCCCTCGCGCTGACGGTTTATTGCACATCATGGACCTTCTTCGGAGCCGTTGGCACAGCTGCATCCAGTGGTTGGAACTATCTTCCGATTTACCTCGGGCCTGCCATGGTCTTTCTGGTACTGCCGGGCCTGGTCAAACGGATCGGTGACATCACCCAGAGAGAGTCGATCAGTTCGCTCAGCGATTTTCTAGCAGCCCGGTACGGCAAGAGCCGCGCCCTAGCCGCTACGGCAACACTTGCCGCCATTGCCGGTTCGGTTCCCTACATTGCCCTTCAGCTCAAATCGGTTGCGACGAGCTTCGATGCACTCACGCTCGCTCCCAGCGATCTGTCTGGTGGGGGCGCGCGGAGTACTGTGCTCATGACAACGGTTGCCTTGGGTGCCTTTGCGATCCTGTTCGGGACCCGCCATGCCGATACGACTCGCAAGAATACCGGACTGATGCATGTACTGGCATTCGAAGCGATAGTGAAACTGGTCGCCTTGATCACTGTGGCAATCCTGGCGCTTGCCCTCGTGGGTGATGCGGATCGGGCGGTCGTTGCGGAAACGGCGTCACGCTTCAGCTTTGGTGGCCCAATCGATAATTTTGTGACGATGGTCGTGCTCGCGACGGCGGCGATCATCTGCCTGCCACGACAATTCCACGTGGCAATGGTCGAGCGGCGATCGGACAAGGACATGGAGTGGGCCAGGTTCATATTTCCTATCTACCTGGCCATAACGTCCGCAGTCGTGATCCCGATCGCCTTGGCCGGCAATGGCTTGTTGTCGGGTCGCTACCCGCCTGATCTCTTTGTCCTGGGACTACCGCTCTCAGAGGGCTACGCGCTCATCGCCTTGCTGGTGTTCCTGGGCGGGCTTTCGGCCGCTGCGGGTATGGTGGTTGTGTCCTGCATCGCCCTGTCGACGATGATCACGAATGACCTGGTCGTGCCGATGATGATTCGGCGCGGGTGGACCGGGCAACCGGGACTCGCTGATGGGGATGGTCTGATCCTCATCAGGCGCGTTGCGGTCATCGTGCTGCTTGCGCTGGCTTATGGCTATTATCAATTCGCCGCGACGACCGAGGCGCTCGCACAGATCGGCCTCATATCGTTCGCGGCAGCCATTCAGTTTGCCCCGGCCCTGATCGGTGCTGTCTACTGGCCCCGGGGCCACCGCGATGGGGCGCTGGGTGGGTTGATCGCCGGTATCGCGGTGTGGGCTTACACCCTTGTACTGCCGCAGATTGTCACTCCCGACCAACTCAGCGGTGTCGGACTAGGGGGGCTGTTCGCACCTGAGCGGCTGTTGGCGATCGATCTGGGAGGATCCTTGACCCATGGCACGATCTGGAGCCTGGGTTTGAATATCCTGATCTACATCACCCTCTCGCAACGGGCCCGGGTCCGACTGAGGGACCGCATACAAGCCGGTGTCTTTGCCGCTGCGACCCCGCGAGACCTTCAGGTGTCCGAGGAGGCTGCAGCGCGGCCGTCGGGCGTAACGCCCAATGGCCTCAAGGCGCTCGCATCCCGTTTCCTGGGGCCCGATGCTGTGGATGCAGCGTTCGACCAGTTCGAACGCGAGAGCGGGCACACCATAGCGCCCGATGAAGGGGCTGACTGGAGACTTGTTCAACGCACGGAAAGGCTACTCGCCAGCGTGCTGGGCTCGTCATCGGCCCGGGTTGTGATGTCATCGGCGCTCGCAGGCTCTGCCGTGTCGTTGAACGACGTCTTGTCGATTCTGGACCAGCAGACCCAGGCCCAGCGGTTCGATCGGCATATGCTTCAGTCCATGCTCGAAAACGTGAGTCAGGGGATCTCCGTCGTCGACGGGAAGCAACGGCTGGTCGCGTGGAATTCAGCCTATATCGATCTCTTCCAATACCCCCGGTCGCTCATTCGTCTCGGTCAGCCGATCGAAGACCTGATCGCGCATAATATCGACCGGGGCTGGATAAGGTCTGATGACCCAGAGGGCGAAATAAGGAACCGGCTTGCACATATGCGGCGCGGCGTTCCGCACAGGTTCGAACGGCAGAACCCTGACGGGCAATGGCTCCGAATTGCTGGCATGCCGATGCCCGGAGGCGGATACGTTTCGACCTTCACGGATATTACCCAGGACAAGGCACGCGAAACGGCACTGATGGAAGCCGCGGAAACCCTGGAGGCGCGGGTGGCCGAACGCACCAATGATCTCCGTTCAATGGCGCGGGACCTGGAAAAAGCCCGCAAGGCTTCCGACGAGGCCAACCTATCGAAGACACGCTTCCTGGCTGCGGCAAGTCATGACCTTCTCCAACCGCTCAATGCAGCGCGCCTTTTCCTGGGCGCCCTGGAAGAGCAAAGTGGCGGCGACATGGCTGCGCGCCTGGTTCGTAAAACCGACCGTGCCATCGAATCGGCTGACCAATTGCTGCGGGGCCTGCTCGATATCTCACGGCTTGATCGGCAGGACATCGAACCGAAGCTGACCGATCTCGTCGTGGATATGCTCCTTGAAGAGTTGTGCGATGAAGCGCGCCCGATGGCACAGTCTGTGGGTTTGACCATTCGCAAGGTCCCAACGGGACTGACAGTGACCTCCGACGAGGATTTCCTGCGAAGCATTATCCGGAATTTCCTGTCAAATGCGCGACGGTACACGCGCGAAGGCCGCGTCGTGGTCGGCGCCAGGCGCCGGGGCGGCAAGGTCCGTATCGAGGTGTGGGATACAGGCCCCGGAATTCCAAACCATCGGCAAATGGATATTTTCGAGGAGTTCGAAAGGGCCGAAGAAGCGGACAATACCGGGGTTCGTGGCGCCGGGCTTGGCCTCGCAATCGCATCGCGCATGGCCTCTGCGATGGATACCACGATCGGTGTGCGCTCGACGGTTGGCCGGGGCAGCGTGTTCTACCTCGATGGCCTCCTGATGTCCTCGTCGCAATCACAGCCTTCGAGCGTCACCTCGAAGGCGGATCCCCCTGTGACAACGAGCCTGAAAGGGTTGAAGGTCCTTTGCGTTGACGACGAGCAGTCGATCCTGGACTCGATGAAGCTGCTTCTCGGTGTTTGGGGGTGCGACGTGGAAACCGCCAGTTCAAAGCCAGATGCGATCCATGCGTTCGAGAAACTCCGTCCCGATGTCGTTCTTCTGGATTTGCAACTCGGCGGCGGCGTAACCGGTCTCGACGTGTTCGATGCCCTGAATGATCGGTTCGGCGGCGCCATCACCGCGCTTTTGATCACGGCGCAGAATACCGACAGCACGCGGGCAGCGGCACGCGCGCACGGACTGCTCGATGTTCTTCCAAAACCAGTGGAGCCATC
>JBCBKE010000107.1:0-6588 GCA_038522375.1 Pseudomonadota bacterium | reverse complement strand
CCAAGGTAACAGTGTTTTCGCGGCAAGCGCCCCGAGAGGGTGCGAAGCTGTGAATAGGCAGCCTGAGGCGCTCTATCCGACAGTATTGCCGTGCCCCGGCCAGCCGCGACGGGCGATTCGTAGTACTCAATTCTGTTTTATCCCCGCCTTCCCAGCGCGCGATACACTGGGCCATCGCCCCATCTGCCTGCCTGGAGTTCCCCATGAGCGATGTGTCACCGAATCTTGCCCTGCCATACATTTCGCCGGGCCAAGCGCAAAAACATGTCACCCACAACGAAGCCGTACGAGCGCTCGATGCTCTGACCCAGATTGCGGTGGACGATCGCGACAGTGTTGAACCGCCGGCGACCCCGGACGAGGGGTCTAGATATATCGTCGCCGCAGGCGCTGCCGGCGACTGGGCGGGGTATGATCACGCGGTGGCGGCATGGCAGGACGGCGCCTGGGCCTTCTATCCTCCTTCAGAAGGGTGGCTGGCCTGGATCCGGGACGAGGATATCTTCGTCGTCTGGGATGGGGCAGCCTGGGTCGTTGCCGGGTCCGGAGGAACAGGGAGCGGGGATCTTGTAGGGATCAACACCACCGCCGTCCTGCCCGACAGGTTGGCCGTGAAATCGGACGCGGTGCTTTTTACCCACGATGATGTGACGCCCGGCAGTGGTGATGTGCGGGTCAAATTTGACAAGGCCGACGCAGCCTCAAGCACGTCCCTGCTATTCCAGACCGCGTTTTCGGCCCGGGCAGAAGTGGGCCTGCTCGGCGATGATGATCTCCGGGTCAAGGTGTCTTCCGATGGGGCCACGTTTCGGGACGCAATGGTGGTGGACCGGCTCAGCGGTGCCGTTACATTTCCCAACACGCCGCCGGCGACATTTGGTGGGGGTGTGACGAGTTCAGACCGTGTTGCAACCCATGAACCAGGACTTGTTGCCGAGTATCTGTTCCGGGCCGGCGATGGATCTTCGATTGCTGACACGCGTGGCGGACCGGCGATGGTTATCGATGCATCAGTTGGCGCCGCGGAGTGGACCGCCCAGGGCGTGAGACTCCGGGGGGCGAGGGTCCAAACACCTGCCTTGACGGGCGGTAGGACCGCCGTGCTCATCTACCGATTGCCGCTGGATGAGGCCGATGGCCCGAACCTGTTGGAAAGCAGCGGGACGTCGTCTTACCGATTGGGTGTCAGGAGACGACTGAACGGGCATACCGATGCAATTCATGCAGGCTTCGGCGGGGGCGTCGCGCCGGTGCTCCTCACACCCACCATCTACAACCAGAACATCCCGTACAGGCTCAACCGCGGCGGATGGCAAACGCTTTTCGTCCAGTTCCCGGTCAATGGCGACCCGCGGTTCGCCATCGGCGGACGGGTCGACAATACCAATCCTGCCGAGATGCCAAGCCAGTTGGAAGTGGCCTATGCGGCCGTCTACAATGATGTGCTGACTGATGCTGAGCGCGACCGGATCTACCGGGCCACCCGGCAAATTATGGTTCGTCGCGGTGTTTTTCTCGATTGGCGCGACTGCCCGCTCGTGGCCAATTGTGTGATCCTGGCCGGACAATCCAACGCCGAGGGCCGGGCGTTGATATCGAACCTTTCGAGCACGCAGAAAGCCAAACGCTTTCCCGCGGTCCTCATTGCCGATCACAGGGGCGGAACCCGCAAGGCACCCCGAGAACTGGCGTTCGGGATAAACCACAATCCGAGCGCGTCCCAATTGGGGCCGGAAATTGGTGCGGCGTTGCGGCATAATGATTTCGGGCATGGGTTGCTCGGTTTATGCAAGATTACGAAAGGTTCGACCTGGCTCGCACCTTCAACCGTTGGCGGCGTGCCCTCAAATAGCACCTGGAATGTCGGTGAAGATATCTTTACCGGAACGACGCATACGCAACTCCTGCCCGATCTGTGGAGTTTCCAGCAGCGCATGCTCGAGCAGGGGATCGGTCCGCGACTTCGTGCGTTCTGGTGGATGCAGGGCGAGAACGATGCCATCAGCACCGCCCAGTCGGCAGGGTACCAATCGCACCTTCAAGGCCTGTGGGATCACGTGAAAGCCCAGTGCAACCAGTCCGGTCTCGACCAGATCGTGGTGGCGAGAATAAGGGACACCGACCCCGCCGCCGACGCGATCGCTGTCGCTGAGGTGCGGGCAGCCCAGGCCGCGTTTGTCGCGGCCAATCCGGGTGAAGCGACCCTGATCGACACTGACGGGTTCAGCATGCAGTCAGATGCTGTCCACTTCGATGCGCCCGGGCAGGTTGCACTCGGCGACGCATTTCACCAGGCGACGAGTTGGACGTAGATCGTCGGTCTTTCGTTTCATGCCAGAGCGACGCTTTACGACTTTGTTTTTAGGCAAGTATCCGTTCGTAAACGATTGCGTTTGCTCCGAGCTTTCTTTGGAGCTTCGAGCGGTGACATGCCGGTCTCAGTAAGCGGTTCGCCTTTTGGCCTGTCCCGTAACCTTGCGTTTCACCTTGCCGAGGTTGGTGACCACCTTCTTGTAGAGATCACGACTGGTTTCGTCAGACCCAAAAGCCTCGTGAGGCACGTTTTCCTGCGTTAGAAGCGTTTCGAATTCGTCCTCTGAGAACCCGAGTTTCTTGGCCACATAGACCTTGTCGCGCTGCTTCAGGTCGTCGTCATAGGTCGGTTGCTGGAGTTCCCGCAGCGCTTCGTCGCGCGTGATCTCGCCCGAAAGGATCAAGTTTGAAAGGTGCGCCTTACGCTTATCGACGCCGAACTTCCGAGGCAGGATGTAGCCCTGATAGAACCGAGTGTAGATCGACTCGTAATGCTTGCCACCATAGTCGCGCCAGCCAACTTCTGCCATCAGCCGTTCCTTTGCGGCCTGTTTGTTGAAGTCGATCAGGTTGAGCAGCCGGACTGACCGCAGACCCTTGGCGAAGTGATAGTATGTATTGTTAAGGAGGTCTGCGACGGGGAGTTTCCCGATACTCTTTTCTCCAAACCGTCTGTGTATCGCTTTCATGTTTGCGCCATCGTGCTTGGTATAGTTCCACCGCGGCGGCATCAGCCACTCGGTCGCGTAATTGTTGCCCGATAGCTGGTACTTGATCCCATGCTCAGCGGCGAGCCGGTTGAGGCATCCGGTAATGAGGTTGTCGGTCGGCACCTCAAGATCGATGACCGAGGCCTTGAAATAGGCGCGCTGGAGATCGCGGAATTGATCCCACTCCAGCACATGGGTCTGGAGATCGAATCCCATCTTCTCGACGATATGCTCGATATTGTTGACGGCGAGTTCGGAGTTCCAGCCATTATCAAGATGAACGACCAGCGGGCGCAGACCATAATCCCTGGCCAGGAGGGCCAAGTACGAACTGTCGACGCCGCCCGACAGCCCGAGGACGCAATCGTACTCCTTGCCCTGACCGGCGGCCTTGATCTCGGCAATGATCTCCTCTCGCTGCCGCTCGCGGTCCTCGCGGGTCGGGAGGGTGGCCTTGAACGCCTGGAACTCGTGCCAGTAATTGCAGACACCGTTCTCATCGAAGGTGATGTCAGGATCGGTCGTGTCCATCACCAGCCTCGCACACACCCGTACCGACAGCGGTTCTACTTCTTCGGCGATTTGCCTGTTCGCTGCTGCTGACATGTTCAAGTCCCTCATCCCAATCGATCGTCTTTTGAGGGGGCGTAGATCACCGCCCTCCTGACCTGGTGCAGATGTTCGGACAGTCGTAATCGACTTTTCCTGCTGACGTCCGAACTGCTTCAGGCACGGGGATTGACCAATCGGCCCTCACTTGCAAGCGTTCTGGACTTGGACATGCGCCGCATCCACATGAAATTCGGGTCGTCGCTCGTGTGTCTCCAGTGGTGAAGCCGGTTTGATTGGCGAGCACCGCCTAGCCGAGTGTGATGGGTTCATACAGCTTTTCGCGGAGGACTTCCGGTTTCGGATAGGTAATCAGTACCCCGCGCCCCCGCGACTGGTAGACGAACAGACTCCCAGCCGCGACCGCCGAGCACCCCGCCTCCGTGACCGCGCGGCGGAAATCATCGAGGCTGCCTGCGCCGCCGCAGGCCACCACGGGCACGTCAACGGCGTTAGCGACACGCCTGAGCCCGTCGAGGTCATAACCGGACCAGGTGCCGTCCCGGTCGATCGAGTACAGGATGAGCTCCCCCGCGCCAGCGTCGGCGAGCGCCGTTGCCATTGCGGCAGCATCGCTACCGGTGTCCTTCTTGCCCGATACGAGCCGGACGGACGTCTTGCCGAGCATGGAGGACTTGACCGGCAAGCACGCAACGACCGCCTGGGCGCCAAAACGGGCCGCAGCCTCGGAGACGAGACTTGTTCCCTGGGCAAGGCAGGATGACAGGATCACTTTCTCAATGCCGCAACCGTAGAGCGCCTCTATGTGGGCCATGGATGTGACCCCACCCCCATAGGCAACAGGCATGAACGCCTCGCTGACGATAGCTTCGATGAGGGCGTAGTCGGGATCGCGTCCGCTCTTGGAGGCGTCAATGTCCATCAGGACCAGTTCGTCGACCTCTTTTCGGTTGAAGATCTGCACGGCGTTGATGGGATCACCAATATAGGTCCGCTTTGCGAACTTGACCGTCTTGACCAGGCGGCCTTCGCCATCGATCAGCAAGGTCGGGATGACCCGTACGCGCCGAAGGCGTCTGCCGGGGGCGGTCATGCGGCCATTGCTCCGGCGTCGGGTATCCATGTGCTGAAACGCCTCAGAAGCTCCATTCCGAACCGGTGGCTCTTCTCCGGGTGGAACTGCACGCCCAGTACGTTTTGCTTCCGTATGCCTGTTGTGAAGTCGTAGCCGTAATGGGTCTTCAGGATGGTTGTTTGTTCCTCGTCGCAGGTCATGTGAAAACTGTGGACGTGGTAAAAACGCGCTTCCTTATCCGTGCTCTCCAGAAGTGGATTGTCCTGGCTGGCCCAGATGTCGGCCCATCCCATGTGGGGCAGGCGCAGGGACCCATCCATGCGGGTGCGGTCGAAGGCGACCGTATCCCCAGCGATCCAGCCGAGACCTTCACGATCGCCTTCGGCACTCCCGCGGGTGAGAAGCTGGGCGCCCAGGCAGATCCCGAGAACCGGGACGCCATCCCCCAGGACCCGATCATTCAAGGCGCCGATCAGGTCTCGTCGCTCCAACCCCGCCATGCCGAAATCGAAATGGCCAACCCCAGGCAGGATAAGTCTTTCGGCCGTGGAAATATCGGCTGGCTTTTCCGATATCCGGCTCACCACGCCTAGGGCGAGCAGCATGTTCGCGACCGATTTTATGTTGCCTGCGTCATAATCGATGATGGTGATCATGGTGATCCCGGTCCTGGCCTTGCGAGGGGCAATCAACTTCGCACAACGCATCCCTATCGACGTTGTTTTCTCCGGGCAACATGGCTGACCAACGTTCCGTGATTGCGGCGCATCCGCGGCCTCTGGCGTGCAGGCGTCTATCCGAGCGCCAAATTCTCATAGATCACATCGCCATGCCACGGCACATCGCTTCGCCGGGCAAACCCCCGTTCGGTCAACCATGCGTTGAGGTCGTCAAACACCACACCGCCCTCATAGATGGCTTCCTTCGACACTTCGACCTCCAGAAACCGGACATGGGGCAACACCGCTGACGCCCCCTGCAGGCACAGCAGTTCCGAACCCTGGGCATCAACGACCAGACCGTTCACGGAGGTTTTAGCGACGCCGTGCCGGGCTAGCAGGCTATCAAGGGTCACGGTCTTCAGCGTTGTCGTTTCACCCGTCTCCCGAACCGTTGGCCAGGTTTGCCGCAACGCCCGGGTGGACCGGAACAGCGAACTTGACGCTCCGCGGTTGGTGTATTGGTGGAACGCGGCGTCGGCGTCGTCCTCGGCAGCGATCAATGCGACCAGATAGCGGTGGTGTTTTCTCCGGTACGGCGGAAGCGCTCGCCGTTGCTTCCTGAACGCCTTCAGATGATCGTCCACGGCATCGACCCAGATCACGGTGTCGGGCGAAAGGGCCTCGTAGGCGGCCATTTCCTGGGCGGCATGCGCGCCCACATGGACCAGTGTCTGCAGTTTGAAACCGGGGTGGTGATCGAGGATGTAGCGATCGATGATCATCGGCCTGGCTGTCTCCCGCTGCGCTGACGCATGCGACAGCACCGCGGCGTCAGGCCACTGTCAACGTCCGCCAACCTGATCATTAACGTCTACGCCGGTTTTCGCGCGACAATGAACGCGACCGTCTCCTTGCTCATGCGATGGTGTTCGTCGATCACGAAGCCGGCCTCCATGATCGCTGCTGAGAGAGCCTCATGGGTCAGGCTATCAACGGTGTTCGGGGCTTTGCCCACCAGCTTCATCGCGCCGATCAGCAGTGGGAAGTAAAAGGCCATCTCGCCCAGGCAGATGGTCGACGAGACGAACACTCCACCCGGCTTCAGGGTCCTGTGTACCTTTGCCAGCGCGTCCCTCCGATCGGGCAGGAGGTGAAGAATGCTCATGGCAAGCACGGTATCATAATGCCCGGCCGGCCAGTCCGCCTTGCCGATGTCATCCTGCTGGAACGTGACGTTCAGCACGCCGGCGGTCTCGGC
>JBCBKE010000106.1:0-6664 GCA_038522375.1 Pseudomonadota bacterium | reverse complement strand
TGCCGGCACTGACAGTGTCCTATTAGCCGCAGCCCTCGATGGGCGGCAGTCGGGCATTTGCCTCGACGTAGGCTGCGGCGCCGGGGGTGCGCTGCTTCCAGCGCTCTGGCGTTTGAAGGCTGCCCGGTTTTGCGGGCTCGAATGCGACCCGGCCATGGCAGCGCTTGCGCACCGTGGGATCAGCCATAACGGGTTCCATGACAGGGCCGAGATCGTGACCGGCACCGTGGCGGCCATGCCGACAGACTGGGCGAACCGCTTTGACCTTGTCTTCTCCAACCCGCCCTTTTTCGAACCGGGCGCCATTGCTGCGCCAGGCCGCGGTAAGGAGACGGCCTATCTGGAAAGCGTTCCCCTGCACGATTGGATCGCCGCCATGCTTGACGTTACCCGGCCAAAGGGCCGCTTGGTGATGATCCACAGGGCGGCTGCGCTGGTGGACATCCTGGCAGGCTTGCAGGGCCGTGCAGGGGAGATTGCGGTCTTGCCGGTGCGCTCCTATCCCGGCGCCGATGCAAAGCGGGTGATCGTCAGGGCGCGCAAGGGCCTCCGTGCCGGTCCGGTCCGGCTCCTGGCAGGCATTGACCTGCATGAGCGGGCAGGGGGGCCGCGGACTGAGGTCGCGCTTGCGGTATCGTCGCGCGGGGAAGGGCTCGACTGGTCGGGCCGGGCTTCCCCTCCATCATCATAGATAGTGATGGCTCACATCCAGGGGAAGTGTGACCCAGTCACTCTCCCAAGTGCCGCCAAGCACACCCATCTCGACGTCGGAAGGGTAGCTTGGGGAAACAGAGAAGGAGTGACCCCATGCTTATGTCCATGCTGATTATCGTTGGTGCAGCCTTCGGAATTGTGATCTCTGCCTTCAGTCACCCGATGATCTACCGCGCTGTATTCGGCGGCAAGGCGCAATCGGATGATCACAGGCGCGATTATCCCTGAAGCAAATTCAAAGTGACCGGGCACGGGTGTGAACCGGTACGCTCGCTGACGCAGGGATACCGAGCGACGGTCGGGAGCGAAACCAAGGGACTTCGCGTTCGACCATCCCCTGCGCTTGCGCCCCATCGCCCCGGCGCGTAGGGACCTGTGGCATCGAAAACGACGCGAGTTCCCGCCGATGGCCGCCTCAAAACGCGCGAAGAAACCCGCAAGGCCTGCGAGTTTCCAGGACCTGATCCTGACGCTGCAGGCCTATTGGGCCAGCCATGGCTGCGCGATCCTGCAACCCTATGACATGGAAGTGGGCGCCGGCACGCTGCATCCGGCCACTGTCCTGCGCGCCCTTGGTCCCGAAAGCTGGCGCGCGGCCTACGTGCAGCCCTCCCGCCGGCCTGCCGACGCCCGCTATGGTGAGAACCCCAACCGGCTGGGGCACTACTACCAGTTCCAGGTCATCCTGAAACCAAATCCGCATGATCTCCAGGACCTTTACCTTGGCTCCCTGCGGGCCATCGGGATCGACGAGACGATCCACGATATCCGCTTTGTGGAGGATGATTGGGAAAATCCCACCGTCGGCGCCTGGGGGCTCGGTTGGGAAGTGTGGTGCGATGGCATGGAAGTCAGCCAATACACCTACTTCCAGCAGGTTGGCGGTCTCGACGTCAATCCCGTCTCCGGGGAACTGACCTATGGGCTCGAAAGGCTCGCCATGTATGTCTTCGGCGTCGATGACGTCTATGACCTGCCGTTCAATGCCCCTGACAGCGCCGTGCCGCTAACCTATCACGACGTGTTCCACGAAAACGAGGTGCAACAGAGCCACTTCAACTTCACCCATGCCGATGTCGAGATGCTGCTGGATTGGTTCAAGGGCTGCGAAAGCCAGTCGAATGCCCTCAGGGAAGCAAATCTGCCGCTTCCGGCCTATGACTACGCCCTGAAGGCGAGCCATTGCTTCAATCTGATCGATGCCCGCGGCGCGATCAGCCCGACCGAGCGCCAGGCCTACATCGCCCGCGTCCGCGATCTTGCTCGCGGCGCTGCGGCGTTGTGGGCAGAACAACAGGGCCAACCTGTGTAGAGACAGTTCAGTCCATCCAAGGGGAACATCAATGACAGGATCAATTCTGAGGGGCGCAGCCGCGCTCGCCCTTGTTGGCGCGATGCTGCCAGCCCATGCCCACGACCACGAGGCCGCAAGATCCGAGGCCACGCAAATCGTCGAGCAGACGGACCAGGAGCAAGCGATGATGGTCGCCATCGCCGACGCCCAGGCGAGCTTCGATACCTTCTGGGCTGCCTACCAGGCCAAGACACCGGGGACGGGCCGATTTGCCGTCCAGGTCATGCTCAAGGGCGGTTCCGACGGGATGGAACAGGCATGGCTCACCGATGTGGCAAAGGCCGGGGCTGGATTCACCGGCGTGCTCGGCTATCCGCCAGAGATACTGACGCGCACCTACACCAAGGGTGACATGGTCTCCTTCAGCCCAATGGACGTGACCGACTGGGGCTATGCCGAGGGCCAACGCCTGCGTGGCCACTTCACCACCCGCGCAAGTCTTCCGACGCTCAGTGACATCGAGGCCGAGCAGGCTAGATCCCTTCTCCACGACAATCCGCTGCCAAATTGAGGAGAGTTCCATGAGCGAGCCGAGCGAAGAACCGGAAATCGGGGGGCGCGAGCCTATCGCCGTCGATGTGGAGCAGGGCAAGGTTTACTGGTGGTGCACCTGCGGCCGTTCGAAAAACCAACCCTTCTGCGACGGCTCGCACAAGCCCACGGCTTTCGTGCCCAAGGGGTGGGAGGCGCCCAAAACCGGCAAGGTGTTCTTCTGCACCTGCAAGCGCACGACGAACGAGCCGCTCTGCAATGGCGCGCACACCAAGCTCTGACACCCGATGGACTGTCAGGCACGACCAATGGCTTGACGCTCCCGACAAAGCGCCTAAGCCCCGCGGGACTAGACATCCTGTGGTAGCCGCTTTCCATGCCCCAACTCCTCCTCGAACTGTTCTCTGAAGAAATTCCGGCGCGTATGCAGGCCAGGGCCGAGACTGACCTGCTGAAGGCGGTCACGCAGAAACTCGCCGATGCCGGGCTCGCCCATGGGGAAGCGTTTGCCTGGTCCGGCCCCCGCCGCCTGGGGGTTTGCATCGAAGACCTGGCGGCCCGGTCAGAGGATGTGCGCGAGGAACGCAAGGGTCCGAAGGTAGGTGCGCCCGATAAGGCCATTGAAGGGTTCATGCGCGGGGCAGGGCTCGCCAGCATCGATGAGGCCGAGGTCCGCGCCGATCCCAGGAAAGGCGAATTCTACGTGGCCGTCGTTGAAACCCCCGGGCGGCCCGCAACCGAGATCATCGCCGATGCCATGCCGGACATAATCCGCAGCTTCCATTGGCCCAAATCCATGCGCTGGGGCCCGAACGAGACCAGCGAGGGGACCCTCCGCTGGGTCCGTCCCCTCCAGCGGATCGTCTGCGTGCTCGACGGCAGGATCGTGCCGTTCAGCGTGGGCGGTATCGCCAGCAGCAATGAGACCGAAGGCCACCGCATCCATGGCCGCGGCCCCTACACTGTCACCGGCTGGGAGGATTATCGCGCCCAGCTTGAAAGCGACGGCAAGGTGAGGCTGCAGCGGGCGGACCGAAAGGCCCTGATAGCCAGGGATGCTGCAAGGCTCTGCCGCAAGGCGGGTTTTGACCTGATGCCCGATGAGGGCCTTCTGGAAGAGGTGACCGGCCTCGCCGAATGGCCTGTGGTGATCCTGGGCGACATGGACCCCGCCTTCCTCGAACTGCCGCCAGAGGTGATCCGCCTCTCCATGCGGACCCACCAGAAGTATTTCGCCGTTCGCGACCCCGGGACTGGCGCCCTTGCACCGCACTTCGTGGTGGTGGCCAATATCAAGGCGCGCGACCAGGGCAAGACCATCGCCGCCGGCAACGCCAAGGTCCTGTCCGCGCGCCTGGAAGACGCCCGCTTCTTCTGGGAGAATGACAAGAACACCGGCCTCGATGCGATGGCCGAAAAGCTCGGCACGATCACGTTCAAGGAAGAGCTCGGCACCATCGCCGACAAGGTGGAGCGGGTGGCGGCGCTGGCCCGCGAACTGGCGCCAAAGGTGGGCGCCGATCCGGACCTCGCCGAACGCGCCGCCCGGCTCAGCAAGTCCGACCTCGTCTCCGAGATGGTCTACGAATTCCCCGAACTCCAGGGCGTGATGGGACGGTACTATGCGCTGGACGCTGGCGAAGACCCACAGGTCGCCGATGCGATTGCCGACCACTACAAGCCCCAGGGCCCCTCCGATGCGGTGCCAACCGCCCCCGTCAGCATCGCCGTCGCCCTCGCCGACAAGCTCGACACCCTCGTGGGCTTCTGGGCCATCGACGAGAAACCGACCGGCAGCAAGGA
Source organism: Pseudomonadota bacterium (assembly GCA_038522375.1). Classification (GTDB taxonomy): domain Bacteria; phylum Pseudomonadota; class Alphaproteobacteria; order Caulobacterales; family Hyphomonadaceae; genus UBA5336. The sequence continues at coordinate 2,301 of JBCBKE010000106.1, read as the reverse complement.
CCCGTTCGCCCTGAGGCGGGCAGCGCTCGGCGTTGTGCGGATCGTTTTGGAGAATGGGGTTCGGTTGTCGTTGGTAAACGGTCTAGAATTGGCTCTCGAAGAAACGGTGGTATCGCAAGCGATGAACGGTCGGTTCATGCAACATGCTGGCTACGATTTCTTCGTTGCTCTTCCGGGTATCTCTCGTGACGGTTTCCAGATTGACGACGCACCTGCGACCAAGCTTGAAGTATTAGATCTTTGGCGGTCAGGCCGCCTCCGCAAGTCCGAGCTTTTTCCGGAGGGGAACGAGCCTGTCGGACATATGGCCGGGGAGATTTCCGACCTGCTCGCCTTCTTCGCCGACCGCCTCAAACAAGTCCTCCGCGACGAAGGCATGCGCCATGACCTCATCGACGCCGTCTTCTCTATGGAGAGCCCCTTGCCGCCAGGCGGCAAGGGCGACCGCCCGTCGGCCGGTCAGGCCGCCCCCGCGGAGGCGCCCGCGCAGCGGGCTGCCGTGAGCGCAAACAATGATGATCTCGTCCTGATCGTCAAACGCGTTGAAGCGCTGACCGACTTCCTCGCCACCGATGACGGCGCCAATCTCCTCGCAGGCTACAAGCGCGCGGCCAACATCCTAAGGGCCGAGGAAAAGAAGGACGGCACAGTCTTCGGCGGCGCCCCCGATCCGGCCCTGTTCGATGACGACACCGAACAGGCGCTCCATGCCGCGCTCCAGGCTGCCCAGGCGGACCTCGCCCCGGCCCTTGCCGCGGAAGACTTCGAAGCCGCCATGACCGCGCTCGCAACCCTTCGTGCGCCAGCCGACGCGTTCTTCGACAGCGTAATGGTGAATGATGACCGCCCAGCCGTCCGCCAGAACCGGTTGAAGCTGCTTGCAAACATCCGCGGCGCCTTGCACACCGTAGCAGACTTTTCGAAGATCGAGGCGTAACCGCCGTGAGGGGGCAAGCCAGAGGAGCGCATGCGATGGCAGACAGTGTTCAGACCGCTAGCCAAATGGTCTATTCGTTCGGAGGCGGAACCGCCGATGGCGACGCCTCCATGCGCAACGATCTCGGCGGCAAGGGCGCCAACCTCGCCGAGATGGCCAAGCTCGGCCTGCCGGTTCCGCCAGGCTTCACCATCACCACTGGCGTCTGCACGGCTTTCTATGATTTGGGGCGGACCTATCCCGACGGGCTTCAGGCCGAAGTCGATGCGGCCCTGAAGGCCGTTGAGACCCACACCGGCAAGGCCTTCGGCGATCCGGCCAACCCGTTGCTTGTGTCCGTCCGGTCCGGCGCCCGCGCGTCGATGCCCGGCATGATGGACACCGTGCTCAACCTTGGCCTCAACGAGGAAACGGCCAGGGGGATGGCTGCCAAGGCCGGCGAGCGATTTGCCTATGACAGCTATCGCCGCTTCATCCAGATGTACTCCAACGTCGTGCTGGGCCTGAAGCATGACACGTTCGAGCACCTGCTTGATGACTACAAGGAGCGCGAGGACTACGCGCTCGATACCGACATGACGGCCGAGGACTGGAAAGCGATCATCGTCCAGTACAAGCAGGCGGTGCAGGACCAACTCGGAAAGCCCTTCCCCGATGACCCGAAAGACCAGCTCTGGGGCGCCATCGGCGCTGTGTTCGGCTCCTGGATGAATGACCGGGCGATCACCTACCGCAAGCTCAACGATATTCCCCGGGAATGGGGCACAGCGGTCACCGTCCAGGCCATGGTTTTCGGGAATATGGGCGATACGTCGGCCACGGGCGTCGCGTTCACCCGCGATCCCTCCACGGGCGAAAAGGTCTTCTATGGCGAATACCTCATCAACGCCCAGGGTGAGGACGTGGTCGCCGGTATTCGTACCCCGGCGCCAATCTCCCGGTCGCGCGCCGATGCGCTGAGCTCGGACGAAGCGCCCCTCGAAGAGACCATGCCCGCCGTCTACAGCCAGCTCGTGGCCGTGGCCGACAAGCTGGAACACCACTATCGCGACATGCAGGACCTCGAATTTACAGTCGAGGACAACAAGCTCTACATGCTCCAGACGCGGAACGGGAAACGCACCGCCGCCGCTGCGTTGAAGCTCGCAGTGGATATGGTCGGCGAAGGGTTGATCACGGAAAGCGAGGCGGTGCTGCGCCTTGAACCTTCCCAACTCGACCAGCTTCTTCATCCGACCATCGCCGAGGATGCCTCGCGGGATATCCTGGTGAAGGCGCTACCGGCCAGCCCTGGGGCAGCGGTCGGCGAAGTGGTTTTCGACAGCAACGAGGCCGCCGCGCTGGCCGAAAAGGGCGTGGATGTG
>JBCBKE010000105.1:0-6885 GCA_038522375.1 Pseudomonadota bacterium | reverse complement strand
CTGCGGCCAAGGGCACAAACACGCGCGTCACCTGCACGCGGAAAACCACACCGGGTTTGCGGATCGTCGAAAAGCTTGCCGTGCTGCACGGTGGTGGTTCCAACCACCGCTATAGCCTTAGCGACGCGATCCTGATCAAGGACAACCATATCGCAGCCTGCGGGGGCAGCGTTGAAACCGCGCTTGCCCGGGCGGCGGCCTATGCCGGTCACCTGCGCATGATCGAGCTTGAGGTCGACACCCTCGAACAACTCGATGTGGCGCTGGCCTCGCCCCACCGGCCCCATGCCGTGCTTCTCGACAACATGGCACCGGGCACCCTTGAAGCGGCCGTTAAGCGGATCGGCGGGGCCTGCCTGGCGGAGGCGTCGGGCGGGGTGACGCTGGATACCGTTCGCGACATCGCCGAAACCGGGGTGGACTATATTTCCGTCGGCGCCCTCACCCACTCCGCCCCCAATCTGGACGTGGGGCTCGACGTGGCCTGAGCCCACCCGCCAGCCAGCCAGCACGGGCGGCCAGCACGGGCGGCCGCAGACACGGGGGGTGTCTCCGGCGGCTGGGGCTGGGATCAGGTGAGGACGGGCAAGGGCGGCGGCTGGGCCCTGGGGACCGGCGGCGGCGAAGCCAGGCCGCGGCATGGGCAGGCGATGGATCGCGGGCACCGGGCGAGGAACGCCGATGGGGGCGCCGGCAGGCGCGGATGGGCGCCGCCGGTGGGCACGCGCGCCCCGGCATCGGTGGCGAGGCCCATGCCTTTCCAATGGAGACAGTGCCGCGCCGGGGCGCCGAGGTACCAGGGGCCATCGTCGGCATAGGGTTGGGCGCGGTTCGGGGATGTGTCGGGGGCGCGGAACGTTTCGGCCCAGACCTCGCCCCACCCGGTGCAATGGAGAATCAGGCTGAGCCCGGGATCGTGCGCGGCCTGGACCTCGAGCCAGCGCCAGACGCGCCACAGGCTCCACACCAGGATGGGCCAGGCCCAAACCGGGAGGTGTGGCGCAAAATGCCGAAAGCGCTGGTCGATCCAGGAAGACATGGGCACCAGTATAGCCCAGCGCGGAAGGGGGCGGATAAATTCTGCTTGTCCAAAGGTCGGAGAAAGGTCGGAGCGGGAGGACCCGTTCGGTCAATTCAGCCCCAACCAGCCAAACAGCCCCCGCCCCGGTAGCCCGACGGGGCACTTGTTCGCTTCGGTTTCGAACACCTCATCGGGCAGGAAACACCGGCAGGGCGAGCGGAAATCGCCGGTCTCCGGATCGGTGGGCTGGCCGAGCAGCACGGGATAGGTCACCGCATCCGCGCGCGTGAAGGCCAGCTTGAACCCGCTATCATGGAGCTGTTCACACGCCATCCGCACCTGCGCCCGCGGATCGTCTTCCCGTAGGATCTCCGGCATCTCCCAGAGCCGCACCGTGCCATCTCCGTGCCCAGTTACCAACCGCCCGTCGGCCGTCAAGTTAACACTAGAAGCGTCGCTTGCGCCGGAAAAAACGTAAAGTTCATCGCCAGTATCCGAATTCAACAGGCGCGTCGCACCACTTCCATCTCGGATCAACGTTCGACCGAAAGGCGCTGCGGCGGCGAATAGAATTGGAGGACCAAATCCAGCAAAGGCGCGCAATTGCACGCCGGTCTCTAAGTCCCAAAACTGCACCGTCCCATCCCAAGATCCGGTAACAAGCCGCCCACCGGGCGCCACAGCAACAGCGCTAACCATAGCTAGATCGTGGTCGATGAATGAGTGCGACACCGCAATGGGATCCAAATTCCATAGGCTCAAAAACCCATCGTCCGAGTTCGCTACCAACTGACCCGGAGAACTTACCGCGATTGGAGCATCCATTCCCAAAAAATACCTAGAAACCAGTTCCCGCCCTAAAAAGGGTGACGAACCAAAATCAGGGCCAGGAACATGCTGTTTTTCGCCCGTCTCTAGGTCCAATAAGCTCACTTTTCCCAAAATTGCGCTTGTCACCACTCGGCCATCATCCGTGAAAGCAATAGTGTCGACTGCGGAGCTATCGTCACCGGTGAAGGCGCGTAGCTGCTCGCCATTTTCAGGATCCCAAAGGCGGATGGTGCCATCTTTAGACCCAGTTACCAAACCACCCCGGGGCGCTAATGCCGCGGATAGGACCTCGCTTTTATGATCCTTGAAGACAAGCAATTCTTCGCCCGTCTCGAGGTTCCAAAGCCGCGCCGTGCGATCCCAAGACCCCGTTACTAAAAGCGCGCCTGGGCTAACTGCGACGGAGCTAACTGCGCCTTTATGACCAACGAAGGCGAGCAAGTGTTCTTCGCTTCCTACGTCCCACAATCGTGCAACACCGTCGTTAGCATGAGTCACGATGAGGTCGCCGAAAGTTAAAATAGATTTGATGTCGCCATAATGCGCTTTGAAGGAAAGTAGTATTTTGCCGGTTTCGAAATCCCAAAGCCGAACTTTGCCATCGGAGGCTCCCGTCACTAGTCGCCCCTCTGGCGCCACCGCGACGGCAGTAACATTGTAACCATGCCCCGTGAAAGCTTGCAGTTCCTCGCCAGTGTCGAGATCCCACAGCTGCGCCTTGCCATCATTTGCCCCTGACACTAGTCGCCCGCCGGGCGCCATTGCAATGGATAAAAACCGGCTGTCATTCGCTCTAATTACGTTAACTTCGGTGCCACTCTCCACATCCCAAAGGCGTATCGTTCCGTCAATTGATCTCGTCACCAATCGCGAGGCAGAGGCTTGAACTATTTGGATATGTGCACGAGGCGGCCTTGTTGGATCGCTAAAGAGCCTTGTGAGCCAGTCTCTTTCGTACGCTGTAAAAGCACTTATCATGTCTCCCGTTCCTAAGTCCCAAAGTTGGACTAGGCCGTTGTCGAAAGATGCGACTAAATCGCCGCTCGGCAAAACGGCAACTGAGCTGACACCAGCGGCACCCTTAAATGCTTTTAGTTCCTCGCCTGTCTGCAGATCCCACAGACGCGCGCTGCCATCATTGGACCCGGTCACCAGCCGCCCCCCGGGCGCCACCGCAACGGCGCGGACCCAGTCCCCATGCCCGGTGAAGGCGCGCAGTTCCGCACCGGTCTCCAGATCCCACAGCCGCGCCGTGCCATCTGAGGACCCGGTCACCAGCCGCCCCCCGGGCGCCAACGCAACGGCGGTGACCGGGCCTTCATGCCCGGTGAACACCTGCGCCAGGGGATTGTTGATGTGCCCGGCTTCCATGCGCGCGCGCGCAAACGCATATCCGGTCTTGTGGTCAAAGCGACGGCCGATTAGATCGCGCACCGCCGCAGGATCGGCTTGCAGCGCCATGAGCAGGGACGAGGCGACATCGCCATTTCCGCCGTCATAGATCGTTCGCGATTCGGTCGCGAGGATGTTCGAGGATTGCCGCGCCACGTCCCGCGCGCCCAGCGTGGCATACCAGCCCAGCACCAATGCGGCGCTGAGGAACGCGGCTGCCACGCCCGCGCCGATGAGGCCCACCGTGCGCAGCCGGCCCGAGGCCCGCCGCGCCGCCGCCACGGCTTGCGCAGCCTCAGCGACGGCGCGCTCCCGCGCGTCCAGATTGGCCGCCGCCTCGGCCTTCCGCGTCGCCTCGGCCTGGTCACTCGCTTTCAGGAAAGCCGCCACCAGCGCCGGCACGGCCTGGCCTGTCGGAGCGCTGCGCGACCAGTCGAGCCCTTCGGCGAGCAGGTCCTCGCGCAGCAGCACCGGGTCATCGCCCACGCGCCCCCGCGCGTCCCACTTGGCCGCCTGCTCCTGCAGCTCGGTCTGCTTGCGCAACCAGCCAAGGTCGGTGCGCAGGGCCTGGTCCAGCTCGATGAAGCCGCGGGTCTGGCTGGAGCCGGGCACCGCCGGATTGGCCCAGCAGTGGATCCAGTCGATCCCTGCCAGCTTTTCGGGCGGCGTGATGCCGGGTGACAGGTCCCCCAGTGTCACCACCAGGATACGCTTGGCGAGGCGCGCGGCTTCCTCCACTTCCCACGCGCACACGGTGGAGGATGCGGACTCGTCGGACAGTATGAACACCACCGTGTCGGCCTTGAGGATAAGCTCGCCCAGCCGGGGCTTGAAATCCTCGCCCTTGGCGATGGTGTGCCGGTCGATAAGGGGCGCATGGCCCTTGTCCTCGAGCGACAGCACCACCTCGTCGGCGAAGTGCACCTGGGCCCGGGAATAGGAAACGAACACCCTGAGCTTGTCGCCGGTGTCGGTGGTCTCGGTCGGGTCGGCTACGGCGTGCCCATCCATGGTGTCCCCTCCATCGATTGCCCGCGGAGGGTGGAACAGATGTGCCGGCTGCGCAAGCGCCTGTGGGGTCGGGCTGGAACGCCTTAAGCGTCGGTCTGTCGATTCACCCTAGGGCGCGGCGGGGGCGGTGCCGACGGTCTGGAGGCTGATCGCATTGAGATCGGAGGTCGAGACCGGCTGGTCGGGGGCCACCGTCTTGATGACGCGCAGCGCTTCGCGGCTGGTCGCCGATGCCGGGACCAGGGCTGGCCCTTCCGCGGTGCCGTCCAGGGAAACGGTCTCGATCCGGGCGGCATTGCGCGCGGCATCGCGGGCGGCGAGGCGCCGTTCGACCCGTTCGCGGGCCATTTTCCATTCCGATCCGCGGGGGAACCGGTAGAAAATGTGCAGGCCGATCTTCTCGGTTTTCACCAGGCCGGAATTCCAAACGGGGTCCACATAGGTGGCATGGTAGTGGGTGGCCCTGGCGGTGCGGCGCTCGTGCACACCCATCATGACCTGTGCAGCCACCTGTTTTGCCTGCTCCCAGCGTTTGCCGAGGGGCTCCTTCTTCATTGAACCGTCGCAGGTAAACGTGAACTGACAGCCGGTGGTGCGGGTTGCGCCCTGATAGACTACCTCGCAGATCGAATTGGGGTAACGGTGGTCGGTCACGCGGTTGGAGACGACCTCGGCGACGGCCAACTGTCCGGACAGGGATTCGCTGCGCGCCTCGTAATACACCGCTTCGGCCATGCATTGGAACTGGGTGGCGAGGTCTTCGGCCTTGTCCATGTGCCGGGTCTCGAACCGCGCCATGGTGGTCAGCGCCAGGGCGTCGCGGTCATAGGCGGACGCATGGGTGAGGGCGGCCATGGACTGGTTCTCCAGGTTGCCCTCCATGCGCACGAGCCAGGGATGTTCGAGGATACCCGGCGCGCCATTCAGGGCGCGGGCCGCCTCGCCGCCATCCTGGTGGGCGGCAAAGGCCGTCACTTCGAGGCGCAGTCGCGCGTCGTCGCGCTGTTCGTCATGGGCCTGGTCGATGGCTGGAAACGTCACAATCAGCGCAGAGGCACAGGCCGCACCCATGGCCGTGCGCGCGTAAATCGTCTGTCGTGCTTGGTTGGTCAAGGTGGCCCACCACAATCGAAGGCCGCCGCGGGTATGCGGCTGGCGGTGTTTGCTACGCGAAAAGTACTTTCGATTGTTTAACATCGATTCTTCCCACCAAACGTCCCCGGCCTACGCTATTTCCAGTCTTTCGACCGTAGACCCTTGAACCTTCCACAGTTTTGGCGCTGCTCGACGGCTTTGGCGCCCTTAACACGCCCGACGCAAGAACTCTGCCAACGCAACACACGCAAGACCTGGCTCACAAGGTTGCCCGCCATCGCCCGCGCACGTGGTTATTCCCCTACTGCGGATCAAATGCGATGATAGATAAAGGGTTTTCTACCCAGAGCCGAGTTTCCTCGCCGGACACACCAAAGGGAGCTGTCGCGCGACTGCGCCAGCTCCCCACGTGGGTTAACCACTTTTTAAGGGTTAATGCTAGGGGCCATATCCAATCAGACCGACAAAAGCTCGCCAGGAGTGGGCGGTTCAACGATCCAGTTGAATGGCTGCGGCGACCGAAAACGGTCGTTTGGTCTGCTTTGGGTCAGGTGGGGCCCAGCCGTACTTGCCCTTTTCCGTGTCCTGTCGCACCGTCCTCATGTGCGATCGAGGGGGACACGATGGACGCAATCCCGGGCGATACTGTAAAGCTCAAAGTCTTCATCTCCTATTCGCGGGTAGACCTCGCCCAGGCGACGGATCTGAAGATCGCGCTGGAGCATAACGGCTTTGACGTCCTCCTCGACCAGCATGGCATTTCCGCCGGCGAGGACTGGCAGGCCCGGCTCGGTGACCTGATCCTCGCCTGCGACACGGTGGTGTTCGTGCTCACCGACGCGTCGGCAAAATCGGAGATTTGCGCCTGGGAAGTGGACCGGGCGAGCGAGCTCTCCAAACGGATTCTCGTCGTGACCACGGGTCCGCTCTCCGAGGGCGTCGCTCCGCCCCCTATCCTGGCCGGCATAAACTGGATTTCGTGCTGGCCCAATCCGGACGTCACCGGATCAAGCTTCATGGCGGGCGTCGTGACCCTGGATACCGCTCTGCGCACCGATATTGGCTGGCTGCGCCAGAAGACGGAGCTGCAGGAAGACGCGCTGAAATGGGATGGACGGGGCGCGGAAAGAGACAGCCCCTTCCTTCTGCAAGGTGAATTGCTGGAAGACGCCCAGGCCTTCATTCGCGCGACGCCGAAGAATGAAGACATTCCCGATGTCATCGCCCGCTTCATCCGCGCCAGCGAACAGGCCGAAGCCGACCGGAAAGCCCAGGCCGAGGTGGGGCTGAAGGAACGCGAAGAGGCGTTGGAACGCGCGCGCAAGGCCTCCGGCCGCGTGCGCGTGGTGGGCCTGGTCGGCGCAGCGGTGGCCAGCGTTTTCCTTATCGCGGCTCTGGGACTGGGCTGGGTCGCAATCACCGGTATCGCCAGTGTCGAACGCCAGTCCTCCAACCTCATCGCGCGCGAGGCCAAGGCGATTTTCGCTGACGAGAACGGCGATCACACCAATTCCATCCTCATGGCGCTGCAGGCC
>JBCBKE010000104.1:0-7314 GCA_038522375.1 Pseudomonadota bacterium | reverse complement strand
CGCGGCCCCCTTCCCCGGGGCCGCGCGCCTGAGACAGGCAGTGGGACAGGGAGGAAGAACGTGAGACAAGAGATAGCGCAGGGCGGGGCGGGACGCTGTGCCGCCCATCACAGGATGGGCATCACGGGATGGGCATCACGAGCCATCACGGGAACGGCCCGTCAGCGGAATGGCCCGAGATCCCGAGCCGCTCTCAAACCCGGGGTGGCCGGTTCAGCCCCCGCGCGCCAGCCCCTTCGGCCCCCCGCGTCAGTCCGGGACCGGCGGGGGCGGGGCGGCCAGCGGCAGCCCGGCATCTTTCCAGCCGAATGTGCTGTCGGGGTAGAGCTTGACGTTCCGGATCCCCGCAACCTCGGAGGCAAAGAACCAGTTCAGCGCGCCCAGCTCGCCGGTGTTGCAAAAGCTGACCACCGTCTCGGCCTCCCAAAGCGCGGGCGCGGCCTTCAGCCGCTCCAGCACCCCGTAAATGCCCAGCACCGGGTCGTCTGCCTGGCGCATGGCGCTGAGAAGGCCGGGGGCGGGGCTGTTCTGGGCCCCGGGAAGCGTGCTGGGCAGCGATTGCTGCCCCTCGGTCGCGACCCGGCGATAGACCCGCTCGGGCCGGGCATCCAGCAGGGTGCCGGAGAGCTCGCCCGACGCAATGGCCTGCACCTCATCGGTGTCGGCCCACCAGGTGGTGTCCAAGCTCAGCCGGGCAAAATATGAGCGCGGGCGCCGGATCGAGCTGACCACCGGGCGCCCCTCCTTGCGCCAGGCCGCCATGCCGCCCTCCAGAATGGCCAGCTGCGTCGCGCCCACCGATTTGAGGATCCAGTAGACATAGGCGGCGCGCCCGGCCTGCATCGGGGCCCCGCTTGCCGCCACGATCACGATCGGCCGGTCAAGGCGCAGACCGCTCAGCCCGATCATCCGCTCCAGCACCGGCAGGGTGGGCGGCGCGCCGGGATTCTCCTTGGGGCCGCGCCAGTCCTGGAACGGGATCGAGATCGTGCGCCGCAGCACGCCCTCGGCCAGTTTGGAGGCCGCGCGCAGGTCCAGCACCTGGGCGCCGCGCCGGTCAAGAACGGCCTGCGCCCGCTCGGGCGTCAAAAGCGGCGACCAGCCCGAGGTCAGCACGCCATCGCCGCAGGGCAGCCGCAAAACGGTGCCCGCCGCGATCAGGTTCGGATTGGTGCCGATCGCCGAGATGTTGAGCCGGTAAAGATCGGCTGCCCGCTGCTCGGTGCCCAGCTCGACACGCGCGATTCGCGTCAATGTATCGCCCGGCCGCACCTCATAGGTGCCGCATGCCGAGGCCATGCTGGACAGGCTTATCGCAGCGCCAAAAATCAGGGTGCTCCACCCCCGTCGCATGATCATGCCCTGGCTTCCTCTACCTCACCCTTACAAATGACAGTAAATGTAGCAGAATGTAGCATTATTTGGGCAACATCCTCGCATGTTCAAAATGTGATCTTGCCGGCCCGCGGGAACCAGACCGGAAACCAGACGGGGCGCCAGACCGGGCGCCAGTCGGGAAACCAGACGGGAAACCAGACGGGGCACCAGACGGGGGGTCCCAGGCATGCCCGGGCTTAACCGGGCATAACTTATATTAATCTCAATGCCTTGGCGGCCGGCACGGGCGCCAGAAGGCTGACACCGGGTGTATCTGGTCGCTGCCGTGACGAAGGCGCCCGCGGGTGCGTGTAGCGCCGGCCAGCGGCGCCGTGCCGCCCGTTGCAGGATCGGCCCACCACAGGAACATCCTGCGCGCGCAGATCAGGCGCCGGACCAAAACCGCTTGCCGGGAAGCCCGCGCAGAAGCTGTTGCAACGGCCAAACCGCCGTTGATCCTTCGCGATGCATGCATCTATGCGTGGCGCGACAGGCCCCGTCGCACAATGTTGAAGAGATGGTCGGCGACGAGGCGGACCCGCGGTGCCTGGCGAATATCGGCATGCATGACAAGGTGCAATGGCGAGGCGGGGAAGACAGCCGCGTCCGGAACCTCGATCAGATCGGGCAGCTTGTCGGCATAGAAATGCGGCAGCAGAACGATCCCCATACCGGCGTCGGACGCTGCGACCAGCGTGGCCATATCATTGCTTCGCACGCCGATACGAGCGCCCTCCTCGCTCGCCCGTTCCCTGATCCATCGGCTCTGCGGCCGCTCTGCGGCGCCATCCTCGAAGCTTAGATAGACGCGGCTGGCCGGCGGGCGTTCGATATGCTCCGCTCGGCCATAGAGCCCGTAGCCAACCGATCCGAGACGCCGGATTACCAGATCCGGTCCCCTGATCTCACCAAGGCGGAGCGCGATATCCGCTTCGGCCTTGTCCAAATCGCGCATCAGGGATGTGCCGATCAGCAGGGGCGTGACACCCGGATGAGCCCCCGTGAGCGGGGCGAGCGCGGGCGCAACGAGATGCGCCAGCAGCAGCGGTGGCGCGGTGATCCGCACCTCCCCCCTGAGACTGTCGATGCCGGCAGCGGCGCGCGCAAGTGCTGAGACCTGATCCTCCACAGCCTCGGCACGCGCGATCAGACGTTCCCCCTCGGGGGTTGGCCGCCGCCCTCGGGGCAGGCGGTCGAACAGGCGAAGCCCCAACGCGTCTTCCAGGCTGCTGATGCGACGAGAGACCGTCGAGTGCTCAACGCCCAGCTGGCGAGCGGCGCCCATCAGGCTGCCGGCGCGTGAAAGGGCCAGGAAGAACCGCAGATCATCCCAGCCTATTTCGCTCTTTCGATCGGTCATGTTTTCGGCCGCTTACATTTTCGATCGGTCATGTTTCGGCCGGTTATATTTTCGGTCGTTCATGCACAGACAGCGTCCAGAAATCCGCAGTTCCGTGCGAGGATGATCGGGGCAATATCCTCCCTATACAAGGCAAATCGGCAGATGCCGTCCGTTGCGTCGAACGCATCAGACGGCCCTGGTCAGCATGTAAAGGAGATGGCCCATGGCTCAGACCGCCGTCGAACTCACCCAGTCTTTCCTCGGGGCCGTATTCTCGGGCGCGATGGAGGTCGCCATGGCGCTCATATCTCCCGAGACCGTCTTCGTCTCGACCAACCCGCGCAGCAATCCCTCAAACCCGATGCATGGCACGTTCATCGGCCATGACGGTGCCCAGGCCTTCTTTGCAGGTTTCGCTGATATCCTTGAGCCTGGCGATTTCGAGATCACAGCCGCGTTCGGCGACGAAACCCACGCGGCACTTTACGGCACCCTCCGGCATACGGTGCGCGCGACCGGAAAACCCTTCATCAGCGATTGGGCCCTGATCACCCGTGTCGAAGACGGAAAGCTCGTGCTTTACCATTTCTACGAAGACACCGAGGCGCTCGCCGAAGCATTGCGGTGAAGCTCGTTGCCACAGGGCCCTGCACTTCCATTCCGTCTTGCTTTTGTTGTGCTTAATCAGCATCTGTCTGGCATTGGATCGGCAGCAGGGGCCAGATCATGGCGAAGACTTCCATCAAAATGATCAAGGGGGGATCGGTGAAGCGTGAGGCGCTTACCGGCCGTCTGGTGGAAGTGCGAACTCCCAACGGCGTTTCCAAGGCCACCGTTAAAACCCAGTTTGTCGTCAAGGGCGTTTCGTCCAAGCGCAGTTCGGCTCTGAAGAGGCTGGTAAATCGGTAGGCGTCACTACAGGCTGACCCTCGCGGACGCGATTACCGCGCATGACGAAGCCCTGACTTATGGCGGTCGGGACGGAATCGTTAGCCTTGACCTCATCGAGTCGGCTATTGCGCGACCCTATTCGGGCTACCATCGGCCTCTGGCAAGAAAGGCGGCCGCTCTCCTTGAGAGTGTGGTGAACAATCACGGATTCGCCGACGGGAACAAACGGACGGCATGGCTCCTTGCGGAAATTTTAATTGAGCGCAGCGGCTATCGCCTCGATATTCCGCCTGACGAGCCGATAGATGACCTGGTCGTTTCGGTGGCTACCGGATCTATCGATTTTGACGCGTTGGTGGATTGGTTCAGACAGAGGCTTGTCCAAGACCAACGCCCGCAAAGCGTCGGCCACGGCGCTCCGTGATCGCGCGCTGAACAAAACGCCACTAAGAGATCCCCAGCTCCTTTGGTCACTGCCCGATCGGCCGCCGGCCCCGGAACGCTAATAATCGAGCAGTTACTGGGCGCCCAGATCTGGCGCCGCCTCTGCCGAGGTCTTCGACCGCATCCAGAGCGCTGTTCCGGACAGGAGAATGGCCGCCAGCCAAAGCGCGGGGCCGACGAAATTGGTTGGCGGAGGGATATAGCCTGGCAGAACCAAGAACAGAATGAACGGGATGTCGCTGACAGATGTGCCGATCAGGTTGATGGCATAGGCTTTCGGGCTGTTTTTTGCATTCCAATAGGCCGTGACGATCGCCAGCACCGCAAAGAAGAGCAGGAAAACCGCGTCCTGAAACAAGCGCCCTTGGACGATGCCGGCCTCGAGGGTTTGCGCAAGTTCCAGAACCGAAATCGCCGCAAGAATATGCAACAAACCCCATAGACCGAACAATGCCGCTCCGATACGTGCCAGCCACAACGTCATTTTACTGTCCCATATTGTGCAATATTTGCGGCATGACGGCAGAACTCGGGGGGAGTTATGGCATCAGTAGCGATGGATTGCGGAGAATGTCAAATAAAAGAACGGCCGTCACCGGACAGCGTGTCGGATGATCGCTGTTTGGGCCGCTGAACCCGCGTTCGCGCCCCGCCAAAGCTCTTGCGAGATGTCCCGGACAGGGCCGGACAGGGCCGGACGGATCGACCGAACCCGCCATTCGGGGGCTGCGGACCTGCCTGACACCCGTCAATGCGCTGCGCCTGTGCTGCCCAGAGCCTCAACGCCCGGCACCCTCAGGCATTGGCCAATGTGCCATCCGGGTTCCGGTACCAAACACGACCTTCTGCCGAGTTGAGGTGGACGCCCGCGACCCAAGTATCGATCCCATTGACAGAAACTTGGTTGATCTCGCCGCCAAGGCACGCCTCTCCGAAATCGGTCAAGCGGATGTCGCACGCCCTCATTATGCGTCGATCCCCCCGCAGCTCGACAGCTGGCCTGGATTGGGTCAGATCCGCCATGCCGATCAGATCTGAGAAGAGGATTCCGTCGCCAATTGATCTTCCATCCGAATGGCCGCACTCAACAGCGCGGCAGACAATTTCCACCGAATTCGTCCATTCCCTCGGGGTTGATTTGAGCAATCTCTCCTGGGCGAGGGTGAGGCCGCTGTCAATTCTTGGGTAGGACGAGATCAGGTCGTCACTGGCTCGTTTGATGTAGGGAAGCGCATCAATTCCCGTATGATCGTTGTGGAAGGCGAACAGCGCATCCGGTGAGCGGGAGACGACGATGTTCCAGATTTCTTCCAACTGCGTCAGAACGTTGTCGTCAACCAGCTTTGGCTTCGGCCTCTCGGACAAAGCCTCAAGGTTCAGAAGCCCCAGTGAATGCCAAGGCTGTTTCGACGGATACTGAAACAGTTGGACGAGACGCCCTTCGCGTGCTGTTTGCCGAAGAAAACTCGCAAGCCCTAGAAGGAAAATCTGTTCCCGTCCTGCGCCTGCAATCATGATCTCAACATGATCTGCGGCGTGCAGGAGTTTTCGCAATGGTCGCCGCTCCGGTGGTCGATTTCCCCTATCGACCATCCCCGTCTTGCACCAGTACCTGTGCCTTAGCCTGAGCAATTGTTCAGGTTGGTCCGTCGGAACCAGCGGCCCATAGGTCATGTCTTCGAAGCAGGCAAACAGCTCGGCGTTCTGTCGGCCCTCTTTCTTGAGGAGCTGAAGAACCATTCCGCCAGAATCAAGATCAGAGGTAATTGCCAGTACGTTTTGCACAACCTCAAAGTCGCTCGGCTGTTCGGAGAAGGCAACTTGCCAAAAACTCCTGGCCAGACAGCCAGCACGGCTTCACGCAAGGCGCGAACGGCTGACGTGATCGCCGAGCGTCGGCGCGGGCATGGAGCACGGGCCTGGGCGCAGCCCCGGGGCCTCGAGGTGGCGAAAAGATCCGCGCCGCCCGGCGCGGCAAAATCCCAGCCCATTGAACGGGCGAAAAAAAAGCGGCCCCAGGGAAGGGGGCCGCGCGCCTGACGACAGGCAGTGGGACAGGGAGGAAGAACGTGAGGAGAAGATAGCCCGGCCCGGCCGGCGGCGCTGTGGCGCGCATCACAGATCGGGCCCGCGGGCGGCGGGAGTTTGCAGCAAACTGCTGCAAATTGAGGGGGTTTTGGGGGGTGCAGCGCGAGTTCAGGGCCGGCTTAAGGCCGGCTTTCGGCAATCGCAATTCTTTACAGCCCCGGTAAATCGACCCGTGCTCGCGCCGGGCGCACATTCCCCGCATCGCCGCATTCCAGCATCGCCGCATCCCCGGTGCAGCGCGGCCGACAGGAGGAGAAAAATCATGACCGGCATGCCACATCCCGTCCCGGCGCAGGCCCGAACCGCCCCTGTACAGCCCCCCGAAGCCGGATCCATCATGACCGGCCCCATCAAGACCGGACCCATCAAGACCGGGTTTCGCGCGGGGGCGGGCGCCGCGCTGCGCGCGCTGGCGGCCCGGCTGGCCCGGCAATTCACAGGACGGCTGGCCGCCGGGCTGGCCCTGGGTCTTGCCATGCTCACCCTTCAGGCCGGGGCGGCCGGGGCCGAGACCTTCCGGCTCAGCCGGGGCGAGACGCTTTATGGCTGCGGCACGCAGGCGAGCATGCATCGCATGCTCAAGGCCGCCGGGCTGCCGAGCTACAGCCGCGCCGCGGCCCGGGTCGAGGCCTATGAGCGGACCGCCTGCCCCAGGCTCGGCCCGTTCCGCAGCGACCGGCTGCACGCCCGGGTGATCATCGACGAGCCCGGCCGGCTGGTCGGCGGCTACACCCGCATCGTGATGGTCGAATGGCGCGTGACCGGCAGCAGCCGGCTGCGCCGCAGCCTTCTGGTGCGCGCGCCGGACGGGCGCTGGCATGACGCGGTCGATGCGGTGATCGATCTGCGCACCACCAACGGGATCGGCGATGTCCTGCGCGCAAACTGATCCCGCCACGTGACCCCGCCACATGACCCCGGACATGACCCCGGGCGCGTGACCTCGCCACGTGACCCTGGGCGTGCTCCAGTGTGACCCCGGACGCATGACCCCGGGCGCGTGCCCCTGCGCGGGCCTCTCGGCTCCCACGGCCCCCCTCTCGGCCCCCCGTGCCCTCCAGCGTCCCTGTGCCCCCCTGCCCCTCATCGCTGCCCCTCATCGCTGCCCCTCATCGCTGCCCCTCATCTGCGCCCTGCCCCGGGATCGGGATCGGGATCGGGATCGGGGGAGC
>JBCBKE010000103.1:0-7344 GCA_038522375.1 Pseudomonadota bacterium | reverse complement strand
CATATGCTTATGCTTCGGACGAAAGGCTCGCGGCTGCGGCCCTGCCTTGCCTCGTGATCACCGTTGCAGGGCTTGGCCCCGTCATCTACCTCTCCTACAGACTCTCGCGGGCCCGCCCCGGAGAACCAATGTGACAGCCGCCGCGCTGATTGCTGAGACAGTTACAAAGCGCTTTGGAAGCTTGGCGGTCGTGCATGACGCATCGCTTCGCCTCGAACCGGCAACGCTTACGGCCCTGCTGGGTGCATCCGGCGCAGGCAAGTCAACCTTGCTCAGGATCCTGGCTGGGCTTGAGCCGCTCGACGCTGGACATGTCAGGATCGGCGAGACCGTGCTCTCGCGTCCCGGCATGACCGTTCCCGCCGAGCGCCGCCGGACTGGACTGATTTTCCAGGACTATGCCCTGTTCCCCCACCTCACGGCGCTCCAGAACGTGGCGTTCGGCCTGACGGGGAAAACCAGGACAGAAGCGGCAGCAATCGCAGCCACCTGGCTCGACCGCCTCAGCCTGACCCACCGCGCAAAAGCATTCCCCCATCAACTGTCCGGAGGTGAACAGCAACGGGTAGCCATTGCTCGTGCCCTCGCTCCAGATCCAGACGCGATCCTGATGGACGAGCCGTTTTCAGGCCTCGACCCAGCTCTGGAAAGCGAAGTTCGCGAGGCCGCGCTCAAGGCGCTCCACGAAGCGGGAAAACCGGCGCTGCTCGTCACCCACGATCCCGCGGCCGCGATGGCGGTTGCCGATCAATTGGCGATCATGCGCGCAGGCAGGATCGTCCAGAGCGGGCTTCCGGAGGACGTCTACAGCCATCCCGTGGACGTCCAGGTTGCCCAGGCCCTGGGTGCGTTCACGGTGATCGCTCTGGATGAACTGCCCGAAGCGCTGCTGCCGCAGGCAGCGCAAACCGCAGTCCCGGGTTCCAGACTGGGCCTGAGGGACGAGGCGGTGGTCTTTTCGCCAGAGAGCAGCGTCACCGCACGGGTTGAAACGGTTTCCTTCATCGGAGCGTTCTGGCGCGTCGCGATCACCGTAGCTGGCAAACGCGGTGCCCTTCACCTCACAACCCGTCTGTCCGCGACTGATCCCAAGCCCAATCGGGGCGATTCTATGCCGATTTGCCTGCGCCCTCACGGCCGGTTCATCTTCCCGCCGGCAATGACGGAAGATTGATACTGACACGCCATGAATTTCCGGCCATCCCTGCACCGCAGGGCTCGCTATGCTTTCGCCAAGACCGTAGTGTTACCTAAGGGGCTGATGGAGCAAAGATGTTACCGATCCGTACGACCATAACTCTCCTTGCGGCGCTGGTTATCACGCTGGTGGTCAACTCACCGGCCCAGGCACAGTCGATCATTCGCGATACCGAGATCGAGGAAACCCTCAGGGAATGGACCGACCCCATCCTCGACGTTGCCGGTCTCAGGCCGGCAGACGTTGATCTCTACATCATCAACGACCCGTCGCTGAATGCCTTCGTTGCGGGTGGGCAGAACATCCATCTCAATACGGGATTGATCATCGCGGCGGACAACCCTGGCCAGATCCTTGGCGTCATCGGCCATGAGACCTGCCACATTGCCTGCGGTCATACGGTGAGCCGAACCCGCGCGGCAGAAGTGGCCAGCCGCCCTGCCCTGGTGTCAATCGGGCTTGGCATTCTCGCGCTGGCGGCCGGGGCTGGGGATGCAGGTGTTGCCTTGCTCGCCAGCTCACAACAGTTCGCCGCCCTCAATTTCTTCAAGCACACCCGTTCAGAGGAAGCTGCTGCGGACGCGGCCGCCGTCGCCTACCTTGCGGCGCTGGGACTTTCACCGGCGGGACTCGTCGAGTTCTTCGAGAATTACCGCTACCAGGAAGTCCTATCCGATACCCGGCGTGATCCCTATTTTCGCGCGCACCCGCTGGCGTCAGATCGGATCAGGACTGCACGTCAACTGGCCGAGGATACGGGCCTGATGGACATCCCGCCGACGCCGGAAATGCTCCGACAATTCGACATGATGCAGGCCAAGCTGGTGGGGTTCCTTGAGCCGGCAGCCCTGGTTCGGCGCAATTATCCCCCCGACGACACGTCGCTGGCGGCCCGATACGCACGGTCCATTGCCGCCATGCAGGCCGGTGACCTGACCGCATCGATCCGTGAGATCGACGCCTTGATCGCGGAAGAACCGGAGAATCCCTTTTTCCACGAGCTCAAGGGCCAAACCTTGTACGAAGCCGGAAAGGTCGATGAGTCCATCCCTCCCTACGAACGCGCCAACGAACTGAAACCCGGCCAGCCGCTCCTTCAGATTGGCCTTGCCCAATCGCTGACGCAGCGTGGGGTTGATGACGATCTGGCTCGGGCCGAAGAACTCTTGAAATCCTCGCTGCTCACGGAACCAAGAAACGCCTTCGCGTGGCGCGAATTGTCGATCACCTTGCATCGGATGGGGCGGAATGGGGAGGCTGATGTGGCGTATGCCGAGGCGTCCCTGAACATAGGAAACTATCCTGACGCCAACATCTTCGCCGGTCGTGCGTTGAAGAAACTGGAGAAAGGAACGCCAACCTTTATCCAGGCCCTGGATATCCTGAACCAGACCGACCCGCGGCTGCCAGAGAACGCCCCTTACTATCGCCGGCGCGGGCTTTCACAGTAAAGTCAGGCTGTGCTGACGACCAAAACGCGGGCAGGGACTGGGGTTTCCGCACAATTGCGATAAAGAGCGGGCAACGCTGAACGCCGAGCCCGAGGAGTGCCCATGCGAACCCCCTTCATCCCCGCCGCGGTGACCGCTGCTGTCCTCATCCTGCCAGCCTGCACGGACAGCGCTGCGAATGCGGAAGCCCAGAGCCGGGAAGCGGTCGAAACGATTGTCCGCGAATACATCCTCGCCAATCCGGAGATCATCGAGGAAGCCCTGATTGCGCTCAATGAGAAACAGCGCGCCGAAGAAGCGCAAGCCCAATCGGCCGCGCTCGCCGAGAACCGCTCTGCCCTGTTCGAAAACGCCGCCGACTATTCGATCGGCCCAGACGATGCACCTGTGACGGTTGTCGAATTCTTCGACTACCGATGCGGCTTCTGTAAACGCTCGATCGACTATGTGGCCGCCCTGCCAACCGTGCATGGCGACCAGGTGCGTGTTGTTTTCAAGGAACTCCCGATCCTGTCACCCCAGAGCCGACAGGCTGCACTGGCAGCGCTGGCTGCTGGGCGGCAGGGCAAGTATTTTGAAATGCACGCGGCTTTGATGGAAGATACCACCCCACTGAATGATGCCGATATCGACCGGGTCGCCGAAATCGCCGGTGTTGATGTGGCCAAGATGCGGGCTGACATGAAATCGACAGCGGTCCAGCAGGAACTCGCCACCAGCACTCAGCTTGCGCAGACGCTGAATATCACCGGCACGCCGGCGTTCATCATCGGTGACGACATCGTACCCGGCGCCAATACGCCCCAGATAACAGCCCTCATCGAGGCTGCGCTCTCCGACGGCTGACCGCGCGGGTTAAATCAGACCGGCCAGGGGTGAGCTGGGATCGGCATAGCGCTTCTTGCTCATCCGGCCAGCCAGGTAGGCGTCGCGGCCAGCCATGACCGCGTGTTTCATCGCCCGCGCCATGCGGATCGGGTCCCTGGCTTCAGCGATGGCGGTGTTCATCAGAACCCCGTCGCAGCCCAATTCCATGGCCATGGCTGCATCCGAGGCGGTCCCCACACCGGCATCGACGATAACCGGAACCCGGGCTTGTTCGACAATCAGTCTTATGTTCAGCGGATTCTGGATGCCGAGCCCCGAGCCGATGAGGCTGCCAAGGGGCATGATCGCACAGCATCCGACCTCCTCGAGCTTGCGGGCATAAACGGGATCGTCGGAGCAGTAGACCATCACCTCGAACCCATCGTCGATCAGCGCTTTCGCGGCAGACAGGGTTTCTTCCATATCCGGGTAAAGTGTTTTCTGGTCCGCCAGAACCTCGAGCTTCACAAGCCCCCAGCCACCCGCCTCCCGGGCAAGTCGAAGGGTCCGCACCGCATCGTCGGCCGTGAAGCAACCGGCCGTGTTCGGCAGATACGTGAAGGTTTCGGGTGAAACGTGATCTTGCAGGCGGTCCTCGTCCGGATTGGAGAGGTTAACGCGCCGCAAGGCGACCGTCACCATCTCCGCGCCTGCTGCCTCGGCGGCGGCAGCATTCTGGGCATACGAGGCATACTTTCCGGTACCGATAATAAGCCGGGACGTAAACGGCTTCCCGGCAATGGTGAGGGTGTCATCTGTCATCGTGTTATCTGACCGGGCAAGAGGCGTGGGTCAATCCGTGGCTGGGTCAGCCCCCTCCCACGAACTGGACAACTTCAAGCACATCGCCGTCTTCCAGAATGACCTGGCCATGGAGTGATTTGGGCACGATTTCGCGGTTCCGCTCGATGGCAATGCCGCGGGGGTCCCCGCCGAGCGTCTCGACAAAGGCGGCCAGGGTCGTCCCGGCCTCGACCTGCTCGTTCGCCCCGTTCAAAACAATTGAAATCATGATGCCCTCCGGCGGCTGCTGACTTGTTCTGCCTTAGCCCTTGCCACAGGCGCTAATCCATCCCAAGACAGCCGCCGATGACCAAGCCTATTTATGTGCTGAACGGGCCCAATCTCAACCGGTTGGGAGACCGTGAGCCTGAGATTTATGGCCATGAAACCCTGTCCGACATCGAGACAAGGCTGCATGGCCTGGCGCGCGCTGGAGGCCTGGAGTTTCGCCAGACCAATCATGAGGGCGAATTGGTCGACTGGCTCCAGTCAGCGCGGGACGATGCAAGCGGTGTCATCTTGAATGCAGCTGCCTACACCCACACCTCAATCGCCATACACGATGCGCTTCGGGACTTTCCAGTCCCGGTGATTGAAGTGCACATCTCCAATCCTGCCGCCCGCGAAGACTTCCGGCACACCAACTACGTGGCAAGCGCAGCGACCGGCACGATCGCCGGCCTGGGAACCCTGGGCTACGATCTCGCCCTGCAAGCGCTCTATGCCCTGATCGACAAAGGACCTTCCTGACATGGCCGCCTCCAGTAAATCGAGATTGGATACCGAACTCGTCCGCGAGCTTGCCAACATCCTCAGGGAGGCCGATCTCGGCGAGTTGGAGATCGAGCATGACGGCACGCGCGTGAGGGTCACCAAGACCCTGCCGGGCACGCAAGCGTTTGCAGCGCCTGCACCCATGGCTGCCGTTGCCCCCACACCCGTTTCAACCCCCATCTCCGCGCCTGGCGAGTCGCCCGCCTCCACACCCAGCGACCTGCTCAAGGACGCTGTGGCCTCGCCCATGGTGGGGACAGCCTACCTGGCCGCCGAGCCGGGCGCAGACCCCTTCGTCAAGGTCGGCGACAAGGTTCAGAAGGGCCAGACCCTGATGCTTATCGAGGCCATGAAGACCTTCAACCCGGTCGAAGCCCAGATCGGCGGCACGGTCAGGCAGATCCTGGTGACAGACGCGCAACCCGTGGAGTTCGGCGAACCCTTGATGGTGATCAGCTAGGACCAGACCGACATGATCGAAAAAGTCCTTATCGCGAACCGGGGCGAGATCGCCCTTCGCATCCACAGGGCCTGCAAGGAAATGGGCCTGATGACCGTGGCTGTGCACTCCGAGGCTGACCGGGACGCCATGGCCGTCCGCTTGGCGGATGAAAGCGTATGCATCGGGCCGCCGCCCTCCAATCTTTCTTATCTCAAAAAGTCGCAAATCCTGGCCGCCGCAGAGATCACCGGAGCAGACGCAATCCATCCCGGTTACGGGTTTCTGTCGGAAAACGCCCAGTTCGCCGAAATGGTTGAAGCCCACGGGCTGAAGTTCATCGGTCCCACTGCTGAACACATCCGGCTTATGGGAGACAAGATCACGGCGAAGCAGACGATGATCGAGGCCGGGGTTCCCGTCGTTCCCGGCTCCGACGGCGGGGTGGACACAGTCAGTGCGGCCAAGAAAGCGGCGAAGAAGATTGGTTACCCCGTCCTGATCAAGGCGACCGCCGGCGGGGGGGGCCGTGGCATGAAGATCGCCCGCTCCGAAAAGGAGCTGGACACGGCCTTTCGCACCGCCCGAACCGAGGCGAAATCGGCCTTCGGGAATGAGGAAGTCTACCTCGAGAAGTTTCTTGAGGGCCCACGGCATATCGAGATCCAGGTGATCGCGGACACCCATGGCAGTGTCTGTCATCTCTGGGAACGCGATTGTTCGATCCAGCGCCGGAACCAGAAAGTGCTGGAAGAGGCCCCGTCCCCGGCCCTGAACCAGGCCCAGCGGGAAGATATTGGTGCAATCGTCGTGCGTGCGATCAAGAAACTCGGTTATCGTGGCGCCGGGACAATCGAGTTCCTGTACGAGGACGGCCAGTTCTACTTCATCGAGATGAACACGCGCATCCAGGTAGAGCATCCGGTGACCGAGATGATCACGGGCATCGACCTTGTCCGGGAGCAGATCCGTATTGCCGATGGGGCGAAACTGTCATTCACGCAGGACGAGGTGATGCTCGTTGGCCACGCGATCGAGTGCCGCATCAACGCAGAGCATCCGCATACTTTTGTGCCAAGCCCCGGAACGATCACCGGGTTCCATGCCCCCGGCGGCCCCGATGTCAGGCTCGATAGCGCGGCTTATGCTGGCTACCGGATCCCGCCGCACTATGACAGCCTGATCGGCAAGCTCATCGTCCATGGACGCACGCGGACCGAATGCACCATGCGGCTGCGGCGCGCCCTGCAGGAAATGGTCGTTGACGGGGTCGAGACCACAATCGACCTTCACCGCCTACTCATCGACCAGGAAGATGTCCTTAGCGGAAACTACAATATCCACTGGCTGGAGAAATTCCTGGAAAACCAAAGCTAGGAACGGTTGGGGACGAGATGAGCCAACGCCTTGATGCCGAAGCCCTGCTGAGATGCTACCGCCGCGGCGTTTTTCCGATGGCCGACTCGCCAACGGACCCCAATCTTTTCCTGGTCGATCCCGATCTCCGGGGTGTGTTGCCGCTGGATGGGTTCCACATTCCTCGGAAGCTGCGAAAAACGGTCCGCAAGGCGCCCTTCTCCATTTCCATCAACAAGGCCTTCTCCCGGGTAATGGACGGCTGCGCACGCCCGGCGCCGGGCCGTGAAAACACCTGGATCAATCCATTGATCCACAATCTCTATGGTCAGCTCCACCGAATGGGACACGCCCACTCCGTCGAGGCATGGGACAATGATACGCTTGTCGGCGGGCTCTACGAGATGAGCCAACGCCTTGATGCCGAAGCCCTGCTGAGATGCTACCGCCGCGGCGTTTTTCCGATGGCCGACTCG
>JBCBKE010000102.1:0-7461 GCA_038522375.1 Pseudomonadota bacterium | reverse complement strand
ATCGCCATCTCGCAGCCCTGATCATCTTCGGGTGCGTAGCTTTTTCATTCTGCCTGAGTGTTTGGCAGGTCAACCTGTCGCAAAGCGCCGCCCAGCAAAGCGCCGGATATTTCCTCCCGTTTTCGAGATTCTGGGAACTCGCCCTGGGAGGTTTGCTCGCGCTTGGAATCGTTCGATCGCCCCGCACCAGCATGGAGGCGTTCCTTGCGCGCATCGTCGGCTTGTTGCTGATTGCGGCCGCACTCGTTGTTGCGTCACCGGACGCATTCCCCGGCTACGCGGCCCTGTTGCCGTGTGTGGGGACGGCCTTGTTGGTCTGGGCGGGGCAGAATGAAGATGTGCAGCGCCATCGCCATGACCTCGCCCTGACGGTTCTGTCGTCGAAGCCATTCGTTCTTGTGGGCCTGCTGTCTTACAGCCTGTACCTGTGGCATTGGCCAATCATCGTCTTTGCGCGCCAGATACAAGTCTGGAACGAACAGACGTGGATCGTCTGGTCTCTTGTCCCGCTGATGTTTCTGATCGCCTACCTGAGCTGGCGGTTCGTGGAACAGCCATTGCGACGGGCACCGGCCACGCCCATGGTGCGCGGGCCATTTTCGAGGCATCGGGTTTTTGGCGCCTCCGCCGCGTTCTGTACGGTGTTGGGAGCGGTTGGACTGAGTTTCTCATTTTCAGGCGGGGCGCCCGGTCGCCTGCCAAGCAACACGATAGAAGCACTGGCCGCAGAGCGCGATTTCAGTCCGCTTCGACGGGCGTGCCACAGCGCAGTCGATGGCACCGACACGTTCGAGGATCGCTGCCGATTTGGGCCCGAAACGGCGCCGAGGGTGGTTGTGTATTCCGACAGCCATGGCGCGGAACTGAGTTTTGCGCTCTCCGAACACGCCTATGACGTTCCGATGAGGCTGACCCAGATTACCGCGTCAGCCTGCCCGCCCGTCGCCTATTGGAACGAGGTTGATCCGTCGTGCCGCGAGTTCAATGACACCATGCTTGATGGCCTGAGGGCGAAGGACCCCGCCTTGGTCCTGATGACCGCTTTCTGGATGAGCCAACACAGTACGTCGGACGCTTTCTGGCATGGAATTGACAACAAGATCGAGAAGATCAAGGCGGCCGGTCACACCGTCGTCCTGCTCGGCCCGCCGCCAAGGGCTCCGCGATCACTCCCCGATGCAGCGGCGCTTGCGCTGAGGTACAAGGGTATCGAGCCGCAATCGCTGAAGATACCGGTAGACTGGGACCGGCTGAATGCCGTCGAAGCGAGAATCCAGGCGCTGGCGAGGAAGCATGCGGTGGCGTTCCTGTCCCTGTCAGAGACCTTCTGCAACGGGGATTATTGCCCGGCGACCCAGGACGGAGACCTGATCCTGTTCGATGCCCACCATCTCTCGATGTCAGCCTCGCGCTACGTTGTTGACAACGCTATCCTGCCGAAGATCGCCAGCGTCCTGGACAGTCACGACGCCTTTGGCACAGAGTATTCGCAGGGCACCCCTGAATACCAGTGAGGGCCAGATCATCGCCTTGTGGACGCTGGATGTGGATTATTCGGCGGGCGGCGTTATTCCGCGTCTGGTGATGAGGTAAGTGGCAAAGCTGCCGAGCCAGTGGCTGCCGGAATAGTGCTCATCCGACACGGCTGCGACACCGGCGTCGCGGTGGATCGCGGCAGCCGCCTCGAGTGCGCCGCGGCGATCGTAACCTGCAGGCAAGGCCGAAACGATCCCCTCAAGGGCCCAGGCCCGGGAGAGGTTGACGCCATCGAGGTGGACCAGCTTTCCGTCGCTGGCGTCCAGGACGATCCCCGGAGCGAGCCAATCGCCAGTCCCGTCTGTCGGGATGGTTGGCAGATAGGCCCGGAGCCAGGCTGCAAAGTCGGCCTGGGGCAGAACGCGGCGCATGAGGTCGGCCACCATGAGGCAGGGCGAGAGGAAGTCCTCGCCGGACGGCTCGTAACTGAGCGGGCAATTCACGTCGCCGAGGTGGAAGTCCTTTGTCTTCCGGGCGATCCGGTCTTCGAGGGCGCCGTCTCCCACGGTTCGGGCATAATCCAGCATGAGGCCGAAGGCGAAGGCCGTCTGGTTATGGGTGCCGAGGCGAATGGGGTAGACCAGCTTGGGCAGCCAGTCATTGACCTGGGCGACGATGGCCTCCTCGAGGGGACGCAGGGTCTCGCGCCAGGCGAGCAGCTCGGCATCGTCGCTTTCATGCAGCTCGGCCACCAGTTGCAGGTACCAGGCGAGGCCATAGGGTCGCTCGAACGAGGCCCGTCCCTCGCCGAGGTAGTAGCTGCGCTCGGCCGCGAGGTTTTCGGGCGTGAAACTCCGGGCTAGGGCGGTGCGGATGTCCGGCGCCAGGGGCGTGTCCGGGTCGGTCTTGAGGATCCGGGCGAGGAGCCAGTGGCCATGGACGGAGGAATGCCAGTCGTAGCAGCCGTAGAAGGCCGGGGTGAGCTGGCGCGGGGTGCGGGCATCGGCATCGCTCAGGAGGACGTGGGCGATCTTGTTCGGATACTCCTGGTGGATGCAATTCAGGGCCAACCTCGCAAACCGGTCTTCCACGCGGCCGGGGCGGGCCTCGGGACGATCGATCGCGGGGGTCACCGATGTCTGATCCAAGCGATCGACCTCCTCAGCAACGGCCTGGCCACAGGCGGCGAGGCAAAGATAGATCAGAGACGCAGCGCCCAGGGCGAAAGTCCCGTTCGGGGCCTTGGCTGACGGACCTCTCCCTGCGGCAGTCGTTGGGTGGGTCATCGTTCAAGCTCGATCCGGCTTGCGAGATTGGCTTCGACTTGCTCGCGCCGGAGCCAGAGCTCGCGATACGTCCCGTCGGCCAGCATTTGAACCTGGTCGTCATGATGGGGCGTGCCCGGCTGGCGGGAATTTCCATAGGTCATGATCCCATAGGCTTTGATCGGATCGGAAAACTCGACCATCGACACCCAGGTTTCACCATGGCGCGGGGTGCGGATATTGTCGCCATCGGGATCGGCCCAGGTGATCACGTTGAAGGCGCCGAGGTTTCCATATCCCCCCAGACCCGCAATATCGGTATCGTCGATCTGGTAGCGGGAGACCTCGCCATAGGGTCGATCCAGCGCACCATACTTTGCGATCGTCGATGCAATCGCTTTTTTCAACTGGTCCACTGCGGCCGGCTTGTCGGCGATGCCGAAGGGCGTTGCCAGTGGATCAGACAATGACCACGGCACGCGATAGCCATCCTGGTTCGCGAATGGAAATCCGATTTGTGGCGCCGTGAATTCGAGCATGAATTCCTCGAACAGCAAGGCGGCCGGCGCATCCTGGTCGAACACCCCGTCCCAGGCCTCCAGGAGCGCCATCGCCTCCCGAATGGCCGGATCGGTTTCTTCCGCCGTGGCCTCGATCAGATCCGGAAGGACACGGGCCAATGCGGTGGCCTCGGCGCTGCGTTTCAACACCACCAACTCGTCCAGGCTCAGCTTGTCTTCGTCGAGAAGCATCTGGACGGAGTTCTGGGCCCTGAGCGACAGGGGGCCGCGCGGGGCAACGTAGGCGGGGAAGTCTTCGTATCCATAGGTTGGCGGATAAGTGGCCAGCCATGGGGGATCGTTTGCGTTCTGAACAAACCCTGTCGATGGGTCGGAAACGCTGGGCAGGTCTTCGAGGGGATGGATCTCGGTCCACAGATAGTCGGACGTATCGCCGGGAACCAGGCCTTGCCAGAACGCAAGATCTCCGCTGCTGCGTTTTGGCAAGATGCCATTGGAGGTGTACTGGATATGGCCGTCGCGGTCTGCGTAGACGATATTGAAGGTCGGCACTTGCAGGCGCGCCATGACGGCCTGGAACTCTTCGAAGGAGCGAGCTCTCAGCATATCGAAATACTGCTGGAGCATTCCTGGCCGGTCGAGGCCGGCGACCCTTAGCGCGATCACCGCACCGTCGCCGCGTTCGAACACGGGGCCATGCACCGATGAACGAAGGGCCAGGTCCCGTGTGGCCAGGGATCCATCGTCCTGCCTGACCTTATAGGTCGCCACCGTTTCGTCGAACGGCAACACCTCGCCATCGAACAGGTAACCATCACCATCCAGGGTCAGGAGGTAGGAGGTCGCGCCAAGCATCCGGTTGACGGTGTTGGCAATCCCCATGCGCTGGTTGAAGGCGAAGCGGATGACTGGCAGGCCGATTTGCGTGGCCCCGTACATTTCGAAATCAGGACCGGACAGATGGGCTTCGTAATAGGTGAAGAAGCCACTGGCCCAGGGAAGATGGGGATTGGCCAGCAGAAGCGTGTGACCGCTTTCCGACTTGCCAGGCGCAATCGCCCAGGTGTTGGAACCTGCCGGCACAGGGGGGGCGGCCGGGCCAATCGTGCGCGATGGCGAGGCCACGTAGATGAAGTTCATCAAGCGGTGGGCATGGGCGATGACATCAATGCCGGTGACCGGCAGCACCACCTCAACCCGGTCGTCGATCGCGCCGGGATTGGCCGCCGCGTAGGCGTTTATGCCGTCGGCGAATGCGTCGAGGTTTTCGCGAAAGTCCTGATCCTGCTGGTCGTACCAGGCCTCGGCCCGTTGAGGCACACCATTGGCGAGCAGCCATTTCGCGGTCGGCTCGTAGCTCTCTCCCCAGTATTCGGGTCCTTTCGCCCGCGCTTCCCCGTAGAGTTCGAGCAGCAGGTCGCCATGGCTTTGCGCCTGGGCCCAGCCATAGCCGTAGAACACCGATGCCGTATCGTCGCTGTAGACATGCGGCACACCATAGCTGTCCCAAAGGATCTCAACCTTGGGGCCAGCCTGCGCCGGGGCGTCGATGGTGGTGGGTGGTTCCGGCGGTGTGGTGCAGGTAGCGAGACCGAAAACGAGTGCGATGGCGAGTATGGTGCGGCGCATGTGGAGCTTTCAAAAAACCGACATCACTCTAGCCAAACCGCAAAAACTGACTAGCCCTGTGTCGGTCATTGGGGTGGCGCAAGCGAGCGTTGCCAAAATCGAGAGCGCCATGGAGGGCTGAATAGTGTCGATGTCTCGTTTTGTGTCCCTTGGACTTGTCGCCGGTGCGCTGGCCGTCTCGGCGGCGGCCATGCCCACGTTCAGCTTTGGCAGCAACGCCCTGCCAGACGATGGCACCGTTGTGCTCTATGCTGGCGCGGACGGGACGCTGAGCGAGCTGGGCCAGGACCTGGACGCAGCGACCGGCGGGCGCATCTCGGCCGCCATCACGGCCATGGACCTTGAAGGCACCTTCGGCGAGACCCTGTCACTGCCTGGGGTCGCGCCTTACAAGCAGGTGGTCGTTATCAGCAAGGGTGAGGAGGCGCTGAACGCTCGCCGCATCCACGACCTTGGCGGCCATGCGGGATGGGGCGTCCGGTTCATGGATGGATTCCTGCGTCACGAGGCCGAGTGAAGGCGGCTTGCCGTAGCGTCACCTTGGACAGAATGTGCGGCGCGTATTAGGTTAAGCTGAAATGGAGGCCGGCCCATGTTTCTGAATTTCTTCAATTCCCTGCGCGAGGCGAAGGTGCCGGTGACGCTGAAGGAATACCTCGCCCTGATCGAGGCGATGGACAAGGGTGTGACGGACCGGTCGATCAACGATTTCTACTACCTGTCGCGCACGGCCCTGGTGAAGGACGAGCGCAACCTCGACAAGTTCGACAAGGTCTTCGGCCATGTATTCAAGGGCCTTGATAGTCTTGAGGATGCGGTCAACGTGCAGGACCTGCCCGAGGAATGGCTCCGCAAGATGACGGAGAAGTTCCTGTCGGACGAGGAGAAGGCCGAGATCGAGGCCATGGGCGGGTTCGAGAAACTCATGGAAACGCTGAAAGAGCGGCTGGAAGAGCAGAAAAAGCGCCATGAGGGCGGCAACAAGTGGATTGGTACGGGCGGCACCTCGCCGTTCGGCGCCGATGGCTACAACCCTGAAGGCGTCCGGGTCGGACAGGACAAGTCCCGCCATCGCAGGGCCGTGAAGGTCTGGGACAAGCGGGAATTCAAGAACTATGACGACAGTGTCGAGATCGGCACCCGCAACATCAAGGTTGCGCTGAAACGGCTGCGGAAGTGGGCCAGGGACGGCGCGCCCGACGAGTTGGACCTCGACCAGACGATCAGGAATTCGGCGCGGCAGGGTTATCTCGATGTGACCATGCGGCCCGAGCGGCGGAACTCGATTTCAGTCCTGCTGCTGCTGGATGCCGGGGGATCGATGGATCCCTATATGCGCGTCTGCGAGGAACTGTTCTCGGCGGCGAAATCGGAGATCAAGAACCTCGAACATTTCTACTTCCACAACTGCCCCTATGAGGGGCTTTGGAAGGACAATCGCCGCCGGCGAACCGACCAGATCGATACCTGGGACGTGCTTCACAAATACCCCAGCGACTACAAGGTTGTGGTGGTGGGCGATGCGTCCATGAGCCCCTATGAGATCACCTATGCGGGCGGGTCGGTGGAACACTGGAACGAGGAGCCGGGCGGGCTCTGGATCCAGCGATTTGTGCAGACCTACCCCTCCATGGTGTGGCTGAACCCGGTCAAGGAAGGGGCGTGGGACTACACCCCGTCGATCCAGTTGGTGCGCGAGATCATCGGCCCGCAGCGAATGTTCGAGCTGACCCTGGCAGGCCTCGAGGAGGCCATGAAAGAGCTTCAGCGCTAGGGACCGCCTCGCTCACGGCAAATCGGCTGCGGTGGCGGGTTGCGTCAGCAGCAACTGCTGCCCGCGCGTGCAGGTGGCCTTGGCTTGTACTCGAGCGCTCCTGTGGCGTCGGCGCCGTAAACCGCGGCTTCGCCATGGGTATAGAAGGTTTCCCAACGCACGCCCGAGGGGTCTTCCACCCAGGTCTTGTCGGACTCCGCATAACAGCAGGTCGTGGCTTCCTGCTGGAGCATGGCTTGTTCGGCGGCGTGCAACCGGGCGGTGATGGCGTCAAGGCCATCGCGGCTATCGGTCTGTATCCCCACATGATCGACGCCGGTCTTGCCGGTTGCCCGGTCGGAGATGGCGAAGTTGACCGCAGGATCGTCGAGCATCCACTTGGCGTAGTCGTCCTTGGTGACGGTCGGTTCTGTCCCGAACAGGGCTGTGTAGAACCCGATCGACTGGTTGATGTCATCGACGGCGATGTGGAGGTGGAGACGGTTCATGGGGTGGGCCTTTCATCAGGGTCGCAGCAGGCTGCATGGGTGGTGATATCCGCAAGGGGGGTGAGAATTTCAGGCCGGCCGGCGCAGCAATCCTCCATCAGGAAGGACAGCAGACCACTGATCCGGGCATAGTCGGCCGTATAGATGATCGACCGCCCGTCACGCGCGCGTGCAACCAGCCGGGCGGTTGCAAGCACCGATAGCTGGGCCGACGCCGTGGTAAGGTTCAGGCCGGCCGCGCGCGCCAAGTCACCGGCTGGCATGCCGGCCTCGCCAGCGCGGACGAGACGGCGGAACAGGTCGAGCCG
>JBCBKE010000101.1:0-7588 GCA_038522375.1 Pseudomonadota bacterium | reverse complement strand
CGGCTGGGGCAAGGCGAGCTGATCTCGTTACGCGTCGTGGTCTGGGACAGTGTCGAGTTGAGCTTCGTCGATCTGGAGGCGATCAGCGGCACCTATACCATTGGCCCGGACGGTGCGGTGATGCTGCCGATCCTCGGTACCGTATCTGCCGCCGGGACCACGACGTCCGTTTTGGCCGAGACCGTGGCAGGCTCCCTCAAAGCGCTCACCGGGCTGAGTGAGGCGCCGAGCGTGGCCATCGGGATCGAGCGCTACCGCCCGGTCTTCGTGCTCGGCGATGTCGCCCGGCCCGGCGAATATCCTTACCGCCCGGGGATGCGGGCGGTGCAGCTCCTGGCGCTGTCGGGCGGGTTCTTCCGGTTGACCGACGAGATAGGAAGCGGGCTGCTGCGCGAGGGAATCCGAGTGAGCGGGACCCTGCGCGAGCTTCGCGTCGACATGGTGACCGCCCGAATCCGCGAGGCGCGGCTGCTGGCCGAAGCCGTAGATGGGACGAGCTTCCTGCGACCCGAGGGGCTGATCCACCCCGACGGGGAGGCCGCCATCGACGAGATCCTGGCCCGCGAGCAGGCGCTGATGACGGCGCGCCGGCAATCGCGCGAGAGCCAGGTCGCCTCGCTTGAAAGTTCACGAACGCTGCTGGAAACTGAGGTGCGCATCTTGGCGGAGAAGCAAGTCGGCATCGATGGCCAGGTCGAGATGATGTCCGAGGCGGTCGGCAACCTCGCCGCGCTGGTCGAGCAAGGGCTGCTGCGCTCTCCGAATTTTCTGAGTTCGCAACGTGCGCTGATGGATCTCGAAGCGCGCCAACTCGACACCGAGAACCAGGTCTTCCGGGCCCGCCAGTCGCTCGGCGAAATCGAGCGCGATATCAACGACCTGGTACAGCGCCACAAAACCGAAGTGCTGAACGAATTGCAGACGCTCCAGGCGCAGATCGCTCGACTCCAGGTGCGCAACGACACTCAGTCCCGCATCCTGGCCGAGACACAGGCCGAGGCGGCGCTCCTCGTCGAGGAAGAGGGGGCGGAGGCAGATCTCGTGCCGGTGTTCCGGGTCTCGCGCGAAACTGAGGAGGGCCTGGTGACGGAGGTGGTGACCTCCGACCGCCTTCTGCAACCCCTCGACGTACTCGAAGTGCGCTGGACCGCGCCCGAAGACGTGCCAGCGAACGCCTTGGCTCAGTGATACGCGGCGGCGGGACGCAAGGTTGCGCGAATGCGCATAACGTGGGCACGCAGCAGTATCGCGCCGCTACGTGAGACAATACCCCGGCTTTGCACTACGCTGTGGCTGCCCGCGGAAGGGAAGCGGGTCAAAGCCTGTTACACCGAGTCTGTTTCTGATAAGCTCGCCTGGGCGAGGGCGGTGTTGTGTTTCCTTTGGCAGGTGCGGTCGATTTCGATGTCAGATAATGTGCAGGACGCCTGGGCGCAGGGCATAGCGCCGGACGTGTCGATCGTGGTGCCGATCTACAACGAAGAGGACAGTGTCACTCCGCTCTATGAGGCCATCGTTGCGGCACTCGACCCGATGGAGCGGAGCTTCGAGATCCTTTTTGTCGATGACGGCAGCAAGGACGCCTCGATCCCCCGCGCTGCCGCATTGGCGGAGGCCGATCCCCGGCTCATGATCGTGCAGTTCCAACGCAATCAAGGCCAGACGGCGGCCATGCATGCCGGGATCGAGCATGCCCGCGGGCGCTATATCGTGACTATGGATGGCGATCTGCAGAACGACCCCGCCGATATCCCGATGATGCTCAACAAGCTCACCGAGGGCTACGACCTTGTCGTCGGCTGGCGCATGAACCGACAGGACAAGTTCCTGTCCCGCAAGCTGCCGTCGAAACTGGCCAACCGGCTAATCGGTCGGGTCACCGGCTTGCCGATACGTGACAATGGGTGCTCGCTTAAGGTCTATCGTGCCGATGTCATCCAGAAGGTGCCACTTTATTCCGACATGCACCGGTTCATTCCGGCCATGACGATCCCGATCGGTGCCCGCATCGCCGAGGTCGGCGTACGCCACCACGCCCGCCAGTTCGGAGAATCGAAGTACGGGTTGTCTAGGATATTCAAGGTTTTGCTGGATCTTCTGGTGGTCAAGACGCTGTTGCACTTCGCCCGCCGGCCGCTGGCGAGCTTCGTCAACGTGGCCCTGCTGCTGGCTATAGCCGCGCTTCTGAGCGCTCTCTTCATCGGTCCTGCCGCTGGCGGCTCGGAGGTGGTGGGCATGACCGTGGCCGGGCTCTTGGCGATGGTCGCGGTGTTTCTCTTTCTCTGCGGAGTAATCACTATGCTCGCATTTCGAAACAAGGCTGTTCTCGATGAGACCCGTGAGGTCTCCGCTGTCATCTCTGTCCCGTCCCGCCTGGGTGGATCCTGAGGAATGAGTGTTGCCATGAATATGAATGTTTCGCCCCTGACTGGGACCACTACCGAGGCGGACACCTCGGGGCCTCTCGACCTGTCGGTCGTCGTGGCCGTCGACGGCGCTCCGGACCTGCGCGCGACGCTGGAAATGTATCGCCCTGCGCTTGACGCATTGCAGCGACCTTACGAGGTCATCTGTGCGATCGACGGTCAGCAGGACGAGGTTCTGTCCGATATGCTTGGTCTGGCGAGCACTTGGCCGCAGCTCTTGGTCCTGGGCCTGCGTCCCTGGGCCGACGAGGATGCTGCGCTGCAGGCAATCGTCAAGCGCGCCCGCGGGGCGCACCTCTTGACCCTGGCGGGCTGGCCGGAAATCGCGCCCGCCGGCATCTCCGACCTGCTCAAACAGCTTGAGACAGTGGATATGGCCGTGGCAGTGCGCGAGGGGCGGCAGGAGACGGGCCGAGAGCGGGTTCTGCAGGGCACACTCCGCACGCTCTTCGGGCGTTCTTGGACGGATCTCTTCTGCCGTACGCGGACGGCGAAGCGGACGGCGATGGAGGAAGCCAGTGCCTTTGGGGTGCGCCAGCATTTCCTGCCCACGATCAGCGCCGAACTGGGCCGAACTGTGACTGAAGTTCCGGTCACCGCAGCGCCCGCCGATGCTGAGGGCAAGGCCACTTTTGTCTTCAAGCCACTAGGGCATATCCGGGCGCTGTTCGACGCGCTGATGCTCTATGTCGTTCTGAAATTCCTGCGCCGTCCACTGCGCTTCTTCGGAGCCGTCGGGCTGCCGATCCTTCTGCTTGGGGCGGCTATCACCGCTACCTATCTGGGCATGCGCCTTTTCGGGGGGATCGCGCTCGGGGATCGGCCCGGGCTGATCTTCGGTGTGCTGATGATCGTGCTCGGCCTGCAGGTGATCGCGATGGGTCTAATCGGAGAAATTATCATCTTTGCCAACAGCCGTCAGATGAAGCAATATACGGTGAAGTCAGTCCTGCGGGGTCCGCTGACGCCTCAGGGTGGGACTCCGAACGTGGGGGACACCGCGCGATCCGACCCGGAGCCGAACAATGGTACTCCCGACGCAGCGCCATAATTTGACCCGCCTTGTATGATCTGAAGGCGTCTGGCTGCGTGCAGTCGGCCCGCCCCAGAGCTGCAGATTGGGTAACGCGCTCGTCTATGGTAGTACGCTGGCGGATATCCCAGAGTGCCAGTTGGGCACACCGGGAACGACGTTTATACCCTGACGCTACGAAGAGAGTTTGATGAACGAAGCAGCAGGCCATGGATTCATCTCTCGCCGCGATCTCGACCGAGGCGCGGTGTCGGCATCTGCGCCCAGTAACGACTTCGTGCTCAATCTCTCCGAGATCGCCCGATTGTTGCTCCAGGGCGTGTGGGTCATCGGCACCTCCACGTTTCTCGGCGGTCTGATTTCGGCCTATTTGGTTCTGCAGATTACACCCACCTATACTGCCACGTCGCAGATTCTACTCGGGCAACAAAGCCTCGCCGACGACGCTCTCGGGAGCCTGTTCCAAGGCCTAGAACTCGACAACCAGGAGATCGCCGGCCAGATCGCAATCATGCGCTCAGGCCCAATCCTGACGCGGGTTTCGGAGACGCTGGGGCTCGATCAACTGCCAGAGTTCAATGCCGCACTTCTCCCCGAGGAGCCACCGCCAGGACCGATTGCACAAGCCATCGCTGAGGCGGAAGAGCTCGTAAAATCGCTGCTCGGCGCAGGGGAGGCCAATGCGCCCGCTACGTCTTCGGACAGCGCTGCGAATGCGACCACCTCTGAAAATCCGCTATTTGCCGCGTCCCAGGCCGAAAAGGCCCGGTTGCGCGACCAGGAAGATTACGTATCACAGCTCTCACAGGGCCTGCGCATTCGCCAGCAAGGCAGCTCCGCCCTTGTTAATATCAGCTTCGCGTCACCTGACCGGATCACTGCAGCGGCGGTGGTCAACACGGTGGCCGACCAGTACATCGACTTCCAACTCGAAGAGAAATTCGACTCCACCCGTCGCGTGACTGACGGGTTGAACGAGCGGATCACTGATTTGGAGCTGCGCCTCGAAGCCGCCGAAAGGGCGGTGCTGGAGTTCCGCGACCAAATGCTGGGCACCGAAAGCGGCGGATCGGAGCGCCTCGAACAGCAGATCCGCGAACTTTCAAGCCGACTTGTCGAGGTCAGCGCACAGCGCGCCGAACTCGATGCCGAACTGCGCGAGATTGGCATTCTGATCGAAAGCCAGGGTACGTTGGCGGTGGCCGGCGTGCTTGACTCCGCCTTAATCCAGCAACTCCAGAGCGAACGAGCAGAGCTACAGCTGCGTGAGGCGCAACTCCGAAGCCGGTTCGGCGACGAGACCAGCCGGCTGGCCGACATGGAAGCGAGCATTGCGCGCACCGAGAGGGCCCTGAGCCAAGAAGTCGAGCGTCTACGTGGGGAGATGGCCGGCCAAGCCGCAGTCGCGGCGGCCCGGGAGACCTCAATTGGCGATCAACTGCGCGAGTTGGAGCGACGCTACTTGACGCTGTCGCAGCAATTGATCCGCCTCGCTCAGCTCGAGCGTGAAGCCGAGGCCAGCCGCTTGGTCTATGAGACCTTCCTGACGACCTTCACGCAGACGAGCGAAGTGGTCGGCCTCCAAGAGGCCGATGTCCGCGTCGTCTCCTATGCCAAGCCGCCACCCGCACCCTCGGCGCCCAACAAGAAGGTGTCCGTAGCACTCGGGCTGGTCGCGGGTTTATTCGCCGGGATTGGCCTGGTGTTTCTGCGCGCGCTCACTGACTCGTCGATCGACAGCGTGGCTAAGCTGCGCCGCATCCTTGGGGGCGTGCCAGTTGTGTCTGCAATCCCCCGCGTTCGGCGCCGGTGGCTCCGACGGCAGGATCCGATCAAGGCGATAGGTAAACCCTCAAGCGAGCCTGTTGCGGAGGCCATCCGCAAGCTGCGCAATACGCTCCTGCTAAGGCGGGATACACCAGGCTGGAAAGTAGCGGTTGTGTCCGCAGAACCTGCGGAAGGCAAGACGACCACGTGCTTGATGCTCGCGCGCGCAGCGGCACAGGCCGGCAAGCATTGCGTTGTGGTCGAAACCGACCTGCGGCGTAGTTCCATGGCCCGGGTTCTGGGCAAATCGACCCGACCCGACCTCGTCGATGTGCTGGCAGGAAAAGTCGGGCTCTACGACGCGCTTGTGCAGGACAAAACAACAGGAGCGTGGATTCTGCTTGCGCAACCTGAGGTACAAGATCCCGCGGCGGTGCTCTGGTCGGAACGCATGTCGGCGCTCGTCGCCAAGCTCGAGACGGAGTTCGACCTCATCATCTTCGACACGCCTCCGCTTCTGCGGGTCTCAGACGCGCTGCCGATCCTGCGGCACGCCGACGACACCATTATGGTGGTCCGCTGGAAACGCAGCCAAAGCCAGAAGCTGCGCGAAAGCCTCGACCTCCTGCAACAGGCTGGGGTTTCACTAACCTGCGCAGTGATGACGATGACCCCCAGGGAGCGAATGCTCAGTTCCTACGGCCGCTACAGCTATGGCGGGCCCGTCAAAACCTAGCCATAGTGCTCGGCCTGCCGCAGCGAGAGGCAGCCGGCGCAAACCCCCACATGAAGCGCCCCACGCAGCGCCCAGAAGTTGCGGCGCGCTTGCAGCGGCAAGTACGCCAGGACGGCTAGCCCGCAGATCCCAGCCTTGGCCAACGCGCTGAGTCCGAGCGCCAATCGAGCGGCTGGGGTTGTGGCGGCGGCGGCATAGCTCTGCCCCATGCGGAATTTCCGGTCACGCAGCCAGCGGAAGCTCAGACGGCTCTCGGCCACGGGTTCTGTCACGATCGCAGTATCGCAGATCTCGAACTGCGCACCTAAGCGGCCGAGACGAAAGAAGAACTCAGTGTCTTCGCCGCCCGACCGGCCACGTTCGAGAGCGAACCGCTCCCTTTGCCAGGGAGTGCCAGCCCACCGCAAGAAGGCGTTGCAGGTGTGCCCTGTCTCGACCCGGTCGCCACGTCGTTCGGGAATGTTGGAATGATAATCCCGCCCGCGCATCCAGGTCGGGGCGTCGGACCCGTATTCGGCTAGGGCCGGCCCAAAGAGCCCATCGGCGCCGGTCTGAGCCGCCCGGGCGTACAGTTCGGTGAGCCAAGCGGGATCGGCGAACTCGTCGTCGTCGAGAAAAGCGACCCATGCGGCTGTGGCGGCATCGAGGCAGGCATTGCGCGCGATCGAGATGTTGCGCGCCGGCGCATGCAGATAGAGAAGCGGAAACGACAGCGTCGCGGCGGCCTCCGTCACCCGGGCCTCGGCGCTCGGTGTGTCGTCGTTGTCCGACACAATCACCCGCACCACGACGCCTTCGGGGATCGTCAGCGCACCGAGCGAGGCCAGCGTTCGCGCGACTTCTGGACGGCGGAAGGTGCAAAGCAAGATGTCGATGCGAGTCGCAGTCATCCCCCTACGTCCCGCAGACTCTGCCGTAGAAAGCCGGCGCCCCAGGCCATGTGCATGATCAGCAGGGCCGACCCCGCCCAGAGCCCGCAGACCGATCCGAGGCGCACCGCACCCACCAGCGACACGAGCGCCAGCACCGCCAGATAGGCCGCGGGCAGCAGCAGCGTCACCGGGAACAGCGGCGCCAGCAGAAGGGCGAGGGCCTGCGCCAAGAGGTTGACCACAGGGATCAGCTGGCGAAGGCGCGGCCGGAGACGGTGTTTGCGCACCGTCCGCGCTCGTCCCTGGCCGTAGTTCCAGTATTGCCGTGCGAGTGCGCGAGGCCCGCGCCGCATGCGATAGTCGAGCCGGATCCCGGCGTCTAGCCAGACCTGGCCGCCGGCGAGGCCCAGTCGATGGTCGAACTCGGCATCTTCGTTGTGGGAGAAGCTTTCATCATACCCGCGGATCTTGTTGTACCAGTCCAACCGGAAGCCGGCATGGTGCCCGTGATCAACCCAGCCGCTACGCGTGCCACCACGATGGGCCGATCCGCCCGAGCCCAGGGGCGTGTCGACGACCCAGGCGGCGGCGGACGAAAAACACCCTTGCCCGCGGGCATCCATCGGCGTGACCAGGGAGGCGGCCTCCGGACGGGCCAGTAACTCCCGCGCGACGGCACGGACATAGCCCACTGGATAGGTGGCATGGGCGTCACATCGCACCAACACGCGCGCCGTGTCTGCCGCGACGGCGG
>JBCBKE010000100.1:0-7723 GCA_038522375.1 Pseudomonadota bacterium | reverse complement strand
CGTGCGGCGCGGAAGAGGGCCTGGGCCAGTTGCGTAGGCTGGGCCAGCGTCGCCCGACGGGTCAAGCTCTGGAAGTCCTTCCGCTTCAGTTTGAGTGTCACGACAGTGCCATCCACACCGGCCGCTTTGGCGCGGGCAGCGGTGCGCTCGCAAACTTTCCAGAGCAGGTCCTCCAAATGGGCCGGATCGGAAACATCGCGGTTGAAAGTGGTTTCCGAAGACACCGATTTCCGCCCCTGGCCTGGTTGGACCGGCCGGTTGTCTATCCCACGGGACCGGTCGTGCAGATACAGGCCTGTTTCGCCATACTTGCCAATCAGTGCCTTCAGATCCGCATTCTGGAGATCGGTCGCCCGCTCGAACCCATCGCGCGCCAAACGGGTCGCAAGTTTAGGCCCGACCCCGTGCAGCGAACCGACGGGCCTTTCGCCAAGGATCCGTTGCGCCTCCGATGGCGCGATGACAGCAAAACCACGCGGTTTATCCAGTTCACTCGCTGTCTTGGCGAGAAACTTGTTCGCTGACAAGCCAATGGAAACCGTGATCCCGACATCGGTTTCAATCTGCGCTGCCAGTCGCGCCAGAAGGACGGCCGGGGGCGCACCGTGAAGCGCTTCGGTGCCCGACAGATCCATATAGGCTTCATCAATCGAGACCGGCTCGACCAAGGGCGTCAACGCCTCCATGCGCGCGCGGATCACCTTGGCAGCAGCAGCGTACTTGTCGAAATTCGGCTTGATCACCACCGCGTCGGGGCAGGCCTTGAGCGCCTTGAACATCGGCATGGCAGACCGTACCCCATAGAGCCGGGCATTGTAGCAGCAGGTGGAAACCACCCCGCGAACACCACCGCCGACGATGACGGGTTTGTGCACCAGACTGGGGTCATCGCGTTTTTCGATCGCGGCGAAGAAAGCATCGCAATCAAGGTGCGCGATGGCGAGCTGGAACAGGCTTGGATGATCGAGCACGCGGGCGCTCCCGCAGGACTGGCACGACGCTGTCCGCTCCTGATCCTTCGGCGACGCCATGGGATCATCATCGCCATGGAAGCAATCCCTGCACAGCCGAGCCATGGGTAATCGTTGCTCCTATGTTCCAGTATGCCCTACCACGGTCATGACGATGCCGTAAACAAGGCTTAAGATTCTCCCGATAGAGGAATGGGTGTATCGCAGACGGATCGGCGGCTTGCGGCCAGAGCGGGGAAGTCGAATGGTTGGGCAGACAGGCGGAGAATCCACCCAGTCGGTTCTTGTTGTCGAGGACAATGAGCTCAACATGCGCTTGTTCTGCGATCTGCTCGACTCCTTTGGATACAAGACGTTCCGGTGCCACAATGGTGGCGATGCCCTCCAGATGACGCGGGCCACCCGTCCGGATCTCATCATCATGGATATCCAGCTTCCGGGAACTTCAGGGCTCGATATCACGCGCAGTATCAAGGACGATCCCGACCTTCGCGAGATACCCGTATTGGCGGTGACGGCCTTTGCCATGCGCACCGATGAGGAGCGCGTAAGGGAAGCTGGCTGTGAAGGATATCTCTCGAAACCGATCCAGATGTCCTCCTTCATCCGCGCGGTTGAGGGACTCATGCCAGGAGCCGCTGCTGCATGAGCGCCCGCATTCTGGTCGTTGACGATATCGAACAGAACCGGCGTGTTCTACGCGCCCGGCTGGAAGCGTCCTATCACCGTGTGATCGAGGCCGAGAACGGGGTCGAGGCAATCGACATCGCCGAGCGGAAGCGCCCTGATATCATCCTCCTCGATGTCATGATGCCCGGCATTGATGGATACGAGACATGCCGCAGACTGAAGGCGCTCACTGCAACGGCCCATATTCCCGTTGTCATGGTCACCGCACTGTCCGACGCCGAGAACAGGATCAAGGGGCTGGATGCGGGTGCCGAGGACTTCATCACCAAGCCCGTCAATGAACTGGCACTGAACTCTCGGATTGATGCGTTGTCGCGCTATAATGCTGTTGCTGCCGAATTACGTCAGCGCCAGGCCAGTGGAGAGGCCGTCGGCGCTTTCGACGCGCAGGAAACCATAGAGCTTGGCCGCCCCATCCGCGTGTTCGTGCTGGATGAGAACCAACGTCGGTCGGCAAGATTTGCCAGCATTCTTCGCGATGCTGGAAACCTGGTCCTCACCCTCAACGAGACCTCAGGCATGGGTGAGTTGGGCAAGACCGGCGTGGATATCATCATCCTGTCTGTGTCGGACCAGAGCTTCGAGCCTCTCAAACTCTGTGCGCACCTTCACATGAGTGAGAAAACGCGGGCGATCTCGATCGTCGCGGCGGCAGAGGGCGCAGACGAGGCGCTTGCCGCCAAGGCGATGACCCTCGGCGCCTCCGACATGGTGCTGATGCCCGTGGATGCCCAGGAACTTATCGCCCGGGTACGAACCCAGGCCCGGCGGACCCGTTACATCGAGATCATGCGCCGGCGCGTCGACCGCGGTCTTGAGCTGTCGGTGATCGACCAACTCACGGGATTGCACAACCGACGGTTTATGGTGAGCCAACTCCAGAAATGGATGCAGCGTTCGACCATGGGTGACAAACCGGTTTCGATCGTCGCGCTCGACATCGACCATTTCAAGCGTGTCAACGACACCTGGGGCCACCAGGCTGG
The DNA here is from genome assembly GCA_038522375.1 of Pseudomonadota bacterium. Lineage (GTDB taxonomy): Bacteria > Pseudomonadota > Alphaproteobacteria > Caulobacterales > Hyphomonadaceae > UBA5336. The sequence continues at coordinate 5,076 of JBCBKE010000100.1, read as the reverse complement.
CGATGACGTGCTCAAGCAGATCGCAGGCCGGCTCTCCGAACATGTGCGACCGATGGATGTCGTTTGTCGGCCAGGAGGGGAAGAGTTCATCGTTATCCTGCCGGAAACTCCGGGTGACCTGGCCTGCGCAGCCGCAGAACGGCTTCGTCAAGCCATCGCCGCAGACCCCTTCGAGGTCGAAAGTGTCCCGGTTGCCCTCGACATTACAGTCTCAGCAGGCGTTGCAACCGTGTCAGGAAGAGACGAAACGCCCGCAACCCTCATGAAGCGGGCCGACACCGCGCTTTATGCCGCAAAGTCCGATGGCCGCAATCGGGTCAAGAGCCTGGCGGCTTGAACCGTTTCACCATCTGACCGACCAATCGCGCCTCCTCTTCACGCGGGCTGCCCGCTCGCCAGGCGATCCCGATCTCGCGGCCGACCATGGGCGGCTTGAACTGGGAAACGTGGAGATCCATGCCCTTGGTAAGGCCGGCGTCGACCGCCAGGCGGGGCAGCATGGACACCCCCAAGCCACCCTCCACCATATAGGCAAGCGTGAGAAGCGAGGTGGCTGTGACGTCAGCGCGCTCGCGTTGGGCGGGCAGGTTGCAGAGCTTTACGGCATGGTCGCGGAGGCAATGACCATCTTCGAGCAGGAGGATGTTCTCGTCCAGTAGCTCAGCCGGCGTATGGGGACCTGACCGTGCGAGGGTATGATCGCTCGGTGCTACGATCATGAACTCATCCTCGAACAGGGTTTCCACATCAATTCCCGGCGCGTGCCAGGGAAGGGCGATCAGCGCAGCATCGAGGGTTCGTGTGCGGAGATCCTCGAGCAACCGATCGGTGGTATCCTCCCGGATGAACAGCCTCAGGTTCCCATAGGCAGACCGCAGGGGCCGCAGCACCGACGGGAGCAGAAACGGTGCAACAGTCGGGATCGCCCCGAGCCTGAAATCGCCGGAGAGCGGACTTGCAACCTGCCGCGTCGCTGCGACGAGGTCCTGTGCGGATGCCAGGACCGTCTTGGCCCGCGTGGCCGCGATCTCGCCTGCGCTCGTGAGCATCGTACCCCTGGCGTGCCGCTCGACCAGTTGGACGTCCAGAAGCCCTTCAATGTCCTTGATCGCTGCGGACAAGGTCGGTTGGGTGACATGGCAGAGCTCAGCCGCGCGGGAGAAAGATCCCGTATCGGCAATCGCCACAAGGAATTGAAGCTGTCGGAGGGTTGGTGTCTGCATCGTCTCTTCTTTAGGACATGGATCGGGGCATAGTGCCATGCCGTGCGGTGCGGCAGCCCGACGCTGACGGGAACGCCTTCCGCCCTCATGGGGTTGGCAGACCTTGGGATAGCCGGGGTTCTCGCTGGGGTGTTCCCAAGGCGAAACACAACGGATGGCGGTGCAGGTAAAAGCGCCTCCTTTCTCTTACCCCCCTTTCCCTTACCGCTGGCATCACTACACTCCCACCCGAGATCGCAATCCATGCGACAGAGCACACCGGGAGGTAACAGTTATGACAGGCTTCCACCCCTGCCACCACGCCAAGGAAACGCCTGCCAAGCCCGCGCTGATCATGGCGGGGTCTGGCGAGACCCGAACGTTTGAGGAGTTGAACGCACGGTCCAACCAGGTCGCCCACGCCTTCCGCGAGGCCGGCCTCGGACCGGGGGCGACGATCGCTGTCTTTGCCGAAAACAGCCTGGCATACTTCGATGTCTGTTGGGCAGCGCAGCGGTCTGGGCTCTACTTCGTTTGCGTCTCGTCTCGCCTGACCGCACCGGAAGTCGCCTACATTCTCAAAGACAGCGGCGCATCGCTATTGATCGCCGGCAGCAATCTCGGCGCCATCGCACGGGATGCCGTCTCGGAGGCCGGCATTGGTATGGCCTGGTCGATAGGCGGCGACATTGAAGGCTTCACAGCCTTGGAAACCCACACCGCGCAATTCCCGGAAACGCCGATTGCCGATGAAATGGCCGGCACGGACATGCTCTATTCGTCCGGCACGACAGGGCGGCCAAAGGGCATTCGACCGGCGCTGGAACCAAACATCCCCATCGATGAGGATACGGTTCTTGGCCAGATTTCCCGGGCGCTGTGCCGTGTTACGCCAGACTCCCTCTATCTCTCGCCCGCCCCGCTCTACCATGCCGCACCGCTTCGCTGGTGCATGGCCTTCACGAAGTTCGGCATCACGCTGGTGATCATGGAGAAGTTCGACCCGGAGGCCTATCTGGCCGCCGTCGAAAAATATCGGATCACCCATTCCCAGCTCGTGCCCACCATGTTCGTACGCATGCTGAAGCTGCCCGAAGACGTCCGCCTGACGTATGATGTGTCTTCTCTCCAATGCGCGATCCATGCCGCCGCCCCCTGCCCGATCCCGGTCAAGGAACAGATGATCGACTGGTGGGGACCTATCATCGAGGAGTACTATGCCGGCTCCGAAGGGAACGGCATGTGCTGGACCGGCAGCGCCGACTGGCTCGCCCACAAGGGCACCGTCGGCAAGGCGATCTGGGGAGAACTGCACATCTGCGACGAGGACGGCAATGAGGTGCCGGTCGGTCAGGAAGGTCAGATCTACTTCGGTGGCACGCCGGCGCCGAATTATCACAACGATCCTGAGAAGACGAAGGGCGCTTTGAACCCCAAACACGCAGACTGGTCATCCCTCGGTGACGTGGGAAAGGTCGACGACGATGGTTTCCTCTACCTGACCGACCGCAAGGCGTTCATGATCATTTCGGGCGGCGTGAACATCTATCCCCAGGAGTGCGAGAACATCCTGATCACCCATCCAAAGGTCGCCGACTGCGCGGTCATCGGCGTACCGGATGCCGATTTCGGCGAAGCGGTGAAAGCCGTGGTCCAGCCCATGGATGGCGTTGCGTCGGACGACGCCCTAGTCGATGAACTCATGGCGTTTTGCCAGGCCAATCTGTCGAAGATAAAGTGTCCCAAGACGATCGATTTCGACCCCGAACTTCCTCGCCATCCCACCGGCAAACTGTACAAGCGCCTGATCCGCGACCGGTACTGGGGGAACAAGGAAAGCCGGATCGTTTAAGGGGCGCCCCGCGCCAACCCAAAGGCATTCAACCGGGATCCTGGACATGTTTGAAAGGCGCGCTTTCAAGTTCGGCCGCTTGACGGCGGAACCCACCAGGAACCTTCTGACGCTTGGCGATGAACGCGCGAGTCTGGAGCCGCGCGTGATGGATGTTCTCTGCGCCCTGGCGTCAGAGCCTGGCGAAACGGTCGCCAGGAGTTCGCTCATCGATGCGGTATGGGGGGTTGAACACGGCGCCGATGAAAGCCTGACCCGTGCAATCTCGGTCATCCGAAAGGGCGTGAAGGCGCTCGGTGACGACGCCGTTTACATTGAGACCATCCCACGCCGCGGGTATCGACTTTGCCAGCCGGTGGACTTTATCGATGCGATGCCACCGGTGACGCCTTCGATTGAGGCGCGCGACACGTCGACGATTGAGGTCGATAAGCCAGCGTCGGGGAACGACAGACATAAGGGGCTGTCCATGGGCACAATAGCCTTGGCGTTGTCAGCGGTGATCGTCGCAACGCTCGTATTTATCGCCTTGAACCGCGAAGCAGATGTGGTGGACCAGATCACGGTTCGAACCGAGGTCGATGCGCCAAGACATGCAATCGCCGTCCTTCCCTTCGAACCGTTTTCCGACGACCCGCTGGATCATCGCTTCAGCAGCGGCATCACCGAAGACCTCGTGAATGCGCTCTCACAGATCGATGCATTGGCTGTCGCAGCGAGAACGTCCTCGTTCCGTTTCAAGTCCCGCGACACGGACATCCAGCAAATTGGAGAGAGTCTCGGCGTCGGCTATCTAGTTGATGGCACGGTCCGCCGTCGTGAAGATGCCGTTCGGGTTACGGCACAATTGATAAGGTCCATTGACGGTGTTGTTGTGTGGTCCGATGTCCTAGAAGAAAAAGTGTCCGACGCATTCGAACTGGAAGACCAGATCGTCCGGCAGATCAGCCTCGCTCTCCAGTTGAGGCTGGGCGTTGGCAAGGGAGAAGACCGTCTTCCGAGCCCGGCGATCGACCCCGCCGCGGTGAACTTCTATTTCGAAGGCTTCCAGAATTGGGGAGACCGGTTCACCCGAAGCGGCGCCGCGGAAGCAGCGCGCACGGCGTTCCGCGCAGCCACCGAAATCGAACCGGACTTCGCCAAGGCGTGGAGCGCCCTGGCCCAGACAGGGATCGCCTGGTCCAGCAGCCCCCTTTCCCGCGACAAGGAAACGTTCGTTGCAACACTGGAGGCAGACATCGATCGCGCACTCGCGCTGAACCCCGACGATCAAGCGCTCCATGGCATGCTGGTCTACTGGCACGCCACGTCAACAATTGATTTGGAGAAGGCCAGGTTTCACCTCGACCGTGCCGAGGCGCTTGCGCCAAACTCGATCGAGACACTCCAAGCAGGCGCAACCTACCACTGGGTTGTCGGAAATGGCGATCTGTCGCTCGCGCTCCTTGAACGGATCCAGCGTCGCGACCCGCTCAGCGATGTGTCGCGGTTGGCATTGGCGCTCCGGCGCGCAATGCTTGGTGATCACGAGCGGGCCTTCGAATTTCTCAATGCGTGCGAGGCAACCGCATGCCTTGCTGAAGGATTTATCCCCTATGCGTCGGCGGCTGCGATCTTTTCGGGAGATCAGGCCATGAAGGCAAAGTGGTCACCGATCTATGATGCGTTTGAAAGCGCACTTGAGCAGGTTCCGCTATCTGCCCTCCCCCGCGTTATAGAGTTGAATGGGGCGCTCTACTCGACGGGCTTCGGCCAGTCAGATGCCGCAGACGAGCAAGCCCGCGTTATCGCCGTGTTGGAAGAGGAAACGATCACCGATCATATCGGTCTTTGGGGTCCGACATTCTCGGCTTTCCTCCCCGAGGACGTCTTTTTCCAAGCGCTGGAGCAGGCGCATGACCGCGGCGATCTGCTCTCTTCGGTCTACGGGTTCTCGCCGCTCTACGGAACGAACCCCTATCCGGACTGGGTGCTCGAACATCCCCGCTACCGTGCCCTTTGGGCGCGCCCCGATCTCGCGGC
>JBCBKE010000099.1:0-7907 GCA_038522375.1 Pseudomonadota bacterium | reverse complement strand
CCAACGCGCTGCGGACCCCCGGCATCGCCGGCGCTGTCCTGTTCGGTGGGGAGAAATCGGGTCTGTCGAACGAGGACGTCGCGGTCGCCGATACCATCCTGACCTATCCCGTGAACCCGGCCTTTTCATCTTTGAACCTGGCCCAGGCCGTCGGAGTGTTCAGCGCCGCATGGCAGGCGAATGCGGGTCTGCCGGCGGTCTTCGAAGCATCCATCGAGCCGCCTGCGAGCCGCGCCGATCTCATTCGCATGTTCGAACACTTCGAGACCGAGTTGGAGCGAGCCGGATTTTTCTATCCGCCGGAAAAGACACCCTTGATGCGGAACAATCTGCGGAATGCCCTGGTCAGGGCGAACTGGACTGAGCAGGAAGTGCGAACGTTTCGAGGCGCGATCAAGGCCCTCGCCCTCGGACGCGGCGCTGCGCGTATCACTCGGGATTAGCAATCCCATAGTCCACGCCCATCAGGTAGAGCCCGTCGGCGGGTGCAACAGGTCCGCAACGGGTCCGATCGGTCGCTGCCAGGATTTCGGCTATCCATGAAACGGGTTCCCGTCCGCGTCCCACCTCAACCAGGCTGCCGACGATGGATCGGACCTGTCGATGCAGGAAGGAGCGCGCTGCGCAGGTGACTGCGATTTCGCTGGACGTCCGTGCCACGGCGATGGTGTCCAGGGTCTTGACCGGTGAGGTCGCCTGGCACTCGGAGTCCCGAAATGTCGAAAAGTCATGATGGCCGATGAGGGCCTGGGCTGCCGCGTGCATTGCATCGGCATCCAGCGCCATCGGGACACGCCAGGCGAGCCCGCGGTCAAGGGTAAGGGATGCCCGGCGATTGATGATCCTGTACCGGTAGTGTCTCCCAGTGGCGGAAAATCGCGCGTCAAACGTTTCCTCCACCGCCTCCGCCTTGAGGATGGCGATGGGTGCTGGACGGAGATGGGCGTTCAAGGCGTCAGCGACCTTGCGCACGGCAATTGGCTTGGTGAAATCGATATGGGCCACCTGTCCGCGGGCATGGACACCGGAATCCGTTCTTCCTGCACCAGACACGACCACCGGCGCGCCGTTGATCGCCTCACAGGCCTGCTCCAAGGCGCCCTGCACTGTGGGCATCGTTGCCTGCCGTTGCCAGCCCGCATAGGGGCGGCCGTCATATTCGATCGTCAGTTTGAAGCGGGGCATTCAAGCACCCCTCAACCGCCCAAAAAAGCGCTGGGATAGGTGAGCACGCCTTCCGTCGGCGCATCGTCCCGCAGGCGCTTTGCCATGAAAGCAGGGCCTGACCAGGGCGCTTCGAACAGGGTTGTCAGCGCCATGTCGAAGCCAAAGCGGGGGTAAAACTGCGGATGACCGAGGACAAAGACGATCGGGCGATGCTGTGGGCGGAGCGCGGCCAGCCCGGCACGAACAAGGGCAGAACCGTGTCCGTGGCGCTGATGGCCGGGCGCAACAGACATTGGACCAAGGCCTGCGGCAATATCCTCACCATCGATCAGGATCCGAAAAAAAGCGATATGTCCGATGATGTTATCATCATCAGCCAGGACCCAGGAGAGCAGGAGATCGCCGTCGCCATGGAGACGTTCGATGATCTTTGCCTCGTCCGGACCGTCGAACACCCGATTGTTCAGGGCCGCGATTGCTGGCCCGTACGCTGGGCTGGCCGGGCGAATGGCACGTTCTGTCATGTCAGGACCGTTCCCGCCGACACCGGCGTGCCATTGAGAAAGACTTCGGCGTCCATCGGGCTCTTGCCGGGTCTTTGCAACCGAGTAATTCGGACAGCGCCGGTGCCACAGGCAACCAGAAGGGCGTCGTCAAGGCAGGTTCCGGCGGGCCCTTCGCCAGTTTCAGCGCGACTGCCCAGTGCTCTCATCTTGAGGCGCGCTTCACTGCCTGTCGGTTGCCAGTGGAAGTGGGCGCCGGGGACAGGGGCGAGCCCTCGGATCTGGCAATCAACCGTTCTGGCATCCTTCGTCCAATCCACAGGCTGGTCCGAGGCGACGATCTTGTGGGCGTAGGTGACGCCTTCATCCGGTTGTCGGGTTGGGACAAGGTCGCCCGACACATACCCGGCCAGGGCGGGCGGCGCGAGCTTGGCGGCGAGGCCCGATAACCGGTCATGCAGGTCACCAGCGGTATCGAAGGGAAAGATCCGGGCCGTTTCCCGATCGATGATGGGTCCGGTGTCGAGGCCCGCTTCCATAACCATGGCGTCGACCCCAGTCATATCGTCGCCCGCCATGATTGCGCGCTGGATCGGGGCAGCGCCGCGCCACCGGGGCAGCCGCGACGCATGCAGGTTCATGCACCCATGGCGCGGCGTATCGAGGATTGGTTGCGGCAGGATCAACCCGTAGGCAATCACCACTGCTGCATCGAGGTCGAGCGCTGAAAAAAGGGCCTGCTGCTCCTCTGGTTTCAGGCTCCTGGGCGTCCGGACGTCGAGCCCCAACGCTTCGGCATGGGCATGGACCGCCGTCTTGCGCAAGGTCTTGCCACGACCGGCCGGCCTCGGCGGCTGCGAGTAGACGCAGGCAATGTCATGGCCGGCCTCGAGCAGGGCGTCCAATGTCGGCACCGAGAAATCGGGACTACCCATGAAAGCGAGGCGCAGGGCGGTCATGGCGTTATCCTTGCCATCCGGATTGCCCTGTCACGGGAGGCGACGCCAGGCTGCGTGCTGACCAAGGGGGAAGCGCTGCCGCGAGCGCTGAGCGGATCAGGAAATTCGCCATGGGGTTGCATGACGTCAGGCCGCGCTGTGGGCTTTGTTACGCTGGAGTTTCTTCACCTTGTCCACAGCGCGCTGCCGCTTGAGGCGTGAAAGATAATCAATGAAGACAACACCGTTCAGGTGGTCAATTTCGTGTTGGATGCACACGGCGTAGAGGTCTTCGGCCCACTCTTCGACTTGCTGGCCGTCGTAATCGAGGTAGCGAAGACGGCAACGGGCAGGGCGTTCCACGTCGTCAAAGACGTCCGGTACGGACAGGCAACCCTCCTCGTAGGGTTTTGTTTCTTCGGCGGTTTCCAACACTTCGGGGTTCACGAAGTAGCGGGGCTCGGTCTTGTCTTCGGAGAGGTCCATCACGATGATCCGCAGCGGGACGCCGACCTGAATGGCCGCCAGTCCGATCCCGGGCGCAGCGTACATCGTTTCCAACATATCATCCATGAGCGCCCGGTGCTCATCGGTCACGCCGCCTTCAACGGGCGTAGACACCTCTTTCAGCCGGGGGTCGGGAACGGTGAGTATGTCTCGTATCGCCATGGGAGCTAGGTATGCATCGACGGCGCAGCGGTCAACGCTGGGCCAGGTTACAAGTACTATGAAAACATCGGTCTTGATCGATCAAGCAGCTTCATCGGCAGAACGTGACGGAACAGTTGACAGTTCGCCATCCGGCGTAGGGCGGCGTACCGGCTCTTCGATCGGTAGCGGGTCCGCCAGCGCCTTAGCGCCAGGCTGGGCTATTTGCAGCGTTTCGAAACGGCGCCCTTTTGGAAGCACATTCCGTTCGATCGAGCCGACTAAGGCGTTGTAGCTCCCGACCGCATGGCCGAGTGATTTGCCGACGCGATCCAGGTGCGCGCCCATGGCGCAGAGGGCTTCGTAGAGATCCTGTCCCAACAGGGCAGCTTCGCGCGCGTTTCCCGCCGCCTCTTCCTGACGCCAGCCATAGGCAACTGCCTTTGCCAGGGCGATCAGTGTCGACGGCGTGACAATCAGGACGCGGTTCCGTGCGGCGAAATCAAACAGGTCCCTGTCATGTTGGAGCGCTGCCGCATAGAAGTTCTCGCCGGGCACGTACATGGCAACAAAATCGACCCTGTCGCTGAAATCCTTCCAGTATTCCTTCGCCGCAAGGCGTTTCACATGGTCCCGCATCTTCCGGGCATGGCCTGCCAGGAGCGTATTCTGCTCTGCAACGTCTTGGGTTTCGGCAGCGAGAAGGAAATCGTGGACACTGACCTTGGCGTCGATCACGATTTCCCGGCCACCGGGCATTCGAATGATCACATCGGGCCGCTGGACCTTGCCATCGACCTGGTCATTCGTCTGCTCCATGAAGTCTGCGTGGGTAGAAAGCCCCGCCATCTCGAGGACGTTACGGAGGCTCTCCTCGCCCCAGCGGCCGCCCCCTTGAGGCGCTGAAAGCGCAGTGACCAGCTTTCCGGTTACCGCGCGGTTCTCAACGAGTTGGTCGTTGATCGCGCGAACCTGTTCGAAAATCGCGGTCTTGTCCTCGGTTCGCACCGTCTCAAGCGTTTCGACCCGCTCCTTGAAGGCTTCGAACGTCTCGTTGATCGGTGCAATGAGCGATTGTAGCGTGGCCTGGGCCGATTGCTGATGACGCGCAAATGTCTCGTTGGCTCGCTCCGTAAAGCTTTCATGGGCTGATCGCACAGCCGCCTGGGCCATGGCGGAGAATTGTTGCTGGTTTTCAGCCGTACGGGACTCGATCACCGCCAAACTCTGTTCTGCAACGATTGCCCGCTGCTCAGCTGCGCTGAGTCGAGACTCCATTACGGCCATCGCTGACTGCGTGTCCAAGACTGCATTGTCGAGTGACGTGCGCTCCAGCTTCCAAACCATGCGCTGGGTATTCCGATTGATGATGGCCCAGACGCCAAACCCTATGGCGACAAGGGTCGCGCACAGAAGACCCGCATGGACGGCATCGAAGGGCCTATCGGCAATGTAGAGCACCGGTTCCATCGCGACCTCTCTGAAGACTTGTGAACGTAACAAGAACGCATGATTCGGTCAACGGTGGTAGCCTGGCTGGCGCAGCTGAAACGCTGAAGGTGTCAACCGCGTTCGCCGGTGTCCAGCATGCGTCGAACCGAGCCTTCCTCGCCGGCGGAAAATCCTTCAACCAGTCGGGAGATATAGGACGATAGCGTGTCGCGTACCTCGTACGGCGCCTCCATGGGGAGAAAGTGCGTTGATCCGCGGCACGTCTTGACGACGGACATGGGGTTGAGTTTCACGAGACGCCGCACCGTTGCATCGGACATGACCGAACCTGTTTCAGCGCGCAGGATCGTCAGCGGGATCCGGCTGTCCCGGACAGACCTGAGCGCGGCCCATGGCCGGTTCCGCTGGGCGCCGAACGTCGCAGCTTCCCAGTCGGGCGTGCAGGTAAGGCTCCACTGCTGTTCGGCGTCGTCCTTGTCTGTACCGCCGTCGGTCCGGCTCAGCCCATCGAGGAGATAGTCATCAAGGAAAGGGTCGCGCCATGTCGTGAACGCACCGCGCCCCTTGTACTTGCTCCTTGCAATCTCCGCGCTCGGAAAGCTCGGTCGGCGCCGCTTGGCCTGCTTCACCATGGCTGATCCGTTCGTCGTCATGGCGTTGAGGAACGGTGCAATATGGTTCATGCGATAGAGGCGCGGCGACAGAATGACAGGGTCGGCCAGAACAAGCCCCTTGACCAGATCCGGCCTTTCGCCGGCCACCAGGAGTGAAACGCATCCGCCCATTGAATGCCCCCCCAGCACCACGCCGCGGGTCTTCTGCTCCCCATTGACGTCGTGCGTCGGCAAGTGGTCCAGCATCCAGGCGATAACGTCATCCCTGAACCTTTTCCAGGTCTTGAGCTTCCTGGGTGCGGCGCTGAGCGTTGTCAGGCCATGCCCCCTGAGGTCTATCGCCATCACCCGGGCCCGCAGTCCGAGGGGCGCCAGGATCGATTGATATGTCATCGCGTTGAAGCCGGTGGCGTGGAACCAGACGGCAGATACCGGCTTGAGCGGGTCGCCGAACTCAACGCCGGCAATTTCCCCGTCCAGTACCTCGTGGCGAAATCGCCTGATCATGCGTTTGCTCCGAAGACCTTGCGAAGGATGTCGCTGGTTCGCGCAACCGGGTTGTCCCTGATCTTCTTCTCCTCGGAAGCAAGATAGAAAAACAGGCCGTCCAACCCCTTGTCCACGGCTGTGGCCGTCAGGTCGGACTTCAGGCTTGCCGTCAGCCCGCCAAGACCATTGCCGCGCGCCACGTCGTCAAGCGCCGTGTAAGCGCCCGTGCTGGTGAGCGCATTGTCCATGTGGGGGGTCAGGGCGTCCTGCAGGCCGGTTTCGGTCTTGCTGCGCAGGAACAGCGTTGCGGCATTGTCGCCACCCTTGAGAATGCCGACGGCGTCTTCGAGGGTAATCTGAGACACAGCGGCGATCACCAACCGTTTTCCCTCGGGAACAGCGTCTTCGGCTGCGCGGTTGAGTTTCAGTTCGAGCTCGTCGAGCGGTGCCGACAATCCAACCCGCGAAAGCCCCGATTGCAGGTCGTCAAGCTGTCCCGGCAACGGGATCCTGATCTGCGGATCACCAAAGTAACCGTTCTCAGCGCCGAGTTGCGAGGCAACCCGTTCTGTTCCGACCGTGAGCGCTTCACGGAGCCCCTGTTCGATTTCGAGGCTGGTCAGACCATCGATATCACCCGCTGCGCTGTTGGCGCCGACGAGAACCTCCCCCAACACAGCTCCGAGCGCCTCTGTATCCGCTGTCTCGCAGGCGGAAACCGACAAGACCCCAGCCAGTGCGGGGCCAACCAACAGCCGCATGCGGGGTCGGAAATGAACTGAAACGGGGCGCATGGGACTAATCCTGTCATTGGTTTCATACTGTCATTTCTCAAAACCCTGTCTGAACACAAGGATTTCCTGATGTTGCGACATGTTTCGCGCTGGCCGGTTGGGGCTGATCGCCTTACCCTCTGCCAAAATTAGGGAGGAAACAGATGCTTCGAAACGGCTATGACTGCTTCGATGTGACAATCGAGGACAAGGTTGCGCATATTGTGATGAAGCGTGCAGACGCGTTGAATACCATGACAAAGGCGTTCTGGAACGAATTGCCCGAAATCGTGGAGACGATCGACGGCGAAGCCATGGCGCGTGTCATCGTGATATCGTCGACGGGAAAACACTTCTCCGCCGGCATGGACCTGGCCAATTTTTCCGGTGGTGCGAAGGAGGTGGACCGGTTTGTTGCCGCCGAAGCCTTCCGCTCGAACGTTCGGCAGATCCAGTCCAGTTTCAATGTTCTCGAAGACGCGCGCATACCGGTTCTGTTCGCGCTGCATGGCGGCGTGATCGGTGGGGCGATCGACATGATTTCTGCCGGCGATATCCGCTGGTGTACGGCCGATGCCTTCTTCACCATCGCCGAAATAAACATCGCCATGACCGCCGATGTCGGCACTTTTCCGAGACTGCAGCGCTATATCCCCGAGGGCTGGGTGAAGGAGATGGCCTATACCGGCCGGCGGCTGGACGCGGCGAAGGCCAAGGAAATCGGGCTCGTGAACGATGTGTTCGATACCCATGAAGCGATGATCGCGCACGTGATGGCCACGGCGAGGGAAATCGCATCCAAGAACCCCATCGCCGTGACGGGTTCGAAGGTCATGATCAACTATGGCAGAGACCACAATACCGCGGACACCCTCGATTATATTGGCGTGTGGAACGCCGCCATGTTGGCGCCGCCGCATATGCGAGAAGCATTCGAGGCCAGGAAAGAGCGACGAACACCAGAGTATCCAGACCTTGCAAAGCTTCGAAGGACGCCGATGTAGCCGCGTCGCGCTTGGCGTTTGGGCGTCTTGCGATCACTGCCGCCCCGCCCTCCGTCCGGCGCTGGAGCCGTTTCATCGCGCATCGAAAGCGCCTAAGGCTTGGCCATGTTGATCCAGTTTGCCTTTGGCACGCTTATGATCGTGATCACGGTCGTGATCGCCACGGGCCTCATGTCATTGGCGTTCGAGGCCTTCCACATTGCCAAGAAGCGCTTGTTCGGCGCACACCCGTTTGCGAGGACAACAGCAACGCTGTCCATGGTCACGCTATCGATCGTTGTGGCGCTGACGGTTGTCATGTGGATTTGGGCGGCTGCCG
>JBCBKE010000098.1:0-8455 GCA_038522375.1 Pseudomonadota bacterium | reverse complement strand
CGAGGCCGGGCCAGTTGGCCGAGCTCTGGAGTGGGGCTTCGATCACCGCTTCGATATCAAGCCCGGTGGTGTCTGTGGCCGTGACGATGAGCAACCCGCCCGAGGGTGAAGCGGTCAGGCTGTGGGACAGCGCTGCGGTCTCGCCTGCGAGGCTCGGCGCCGTCAAATCCTCCAGACCGCCTGACCATGTGATGCGTGGATCGGTTTCCGCCGATGGCCCGGTGGCAGAGAGTTCGCCCGATAAGGCACCGGCCAGGATCGGGCGGTCCAAGAGGTCAAGGATTGGCGCAATGGCCAGGCCGGCATAATCCACTGCCAGCGTGAGCGGGCCATCTGCCGATGAAAGATCATAGGAAATGGTTCCGCCGAGTGCCTCCATGGTTCCCGATCCTGCGGGGGCCGCGTCGGGCGCGCTCCTCGAAAGCTGCAGGGGCTCGCTTGCCGTTATCCGGACTGTGCCGAGCGTGAGGTCAGGGGTAACCTGTAGCGATTGGCTGTCCCCGGTCAGGCCGCTGAGGCGACCGACAAGCCCCGCGTCCAGGGGCTGGCGCGTGCCCGCGAGCATCACATCCGATTGGAGGTCGATATTGAGATCGACATCGGCCAGTGTTCCGGCGGCCGTGGCGGAGACCTTGGTGGGGCCCAGGTCTCCCATGCCCGCGCTTGTCAGCCGCGCGTCGAGCGCAAGCGTTTCGCCTGCCAGCGTGAGGTTGCTCTCGATTGTGGCTATGGCTGAGATGAACGCAGGTGCTCCGGAGAGCTGGAAATCGGCGGTTAGCGTGTCGATACCGCCTGTTCCGCTGGACGCCCGGCCCGACAAGGCAAGACCAAGGCCGTTGGCTGACAGATTGCTGACCGACCAACCGCTTTCGCCGATGTCAAAGGATGCCGCTGCATCGAGCGAGGTTTCCCCGGTTGCGCCGGCCAGTCGGGTGCGGCCCGTCAGTCCAGCCGGCCCCATCTCGCCGTCCACTCGCACCGAGGCATTGTCGATAACGGTGTCCTGCATGTTCAGCGATGCGCTCTCTGCGGTCATCGACAGGGCAAGGGTGTCGGCTGGTCCCCTCGCGGATGCTGACAGGGTGATCGCGTCTGTTGCTGTTCCTGCGAACTCAAGCGGAACGGTCGCTGCCGCGAGCGCGATATCGAGGTCCCCATTGGCTGCGCGTCGGCCGTTCCCGCTAGCCTCAAGGCCTGCGGCCGTCAGGGTGATCGCGGGAAGAGTGATCGCGCCGTCGGCTTCTGCCGTGACCGTTGCCGCAAAGGTGGCCTGGGCGCCGACGATCGCGTCGAGGGGGGGCGGCATCGGATCAAGATCCCGGATTTCACCGGAGACATCGATTTCCGGACGTCCGCGATCGTTGGTAGAGGTGCGCCATCTGCTGTCGATGATGAAAGGGGCGGCGCCAGATGCCCGTCCGTCAGCGCGGAGCGTTCCGGCGAAACGCAGGTCATTGGACCCGGGCGTGTAGCGCCCGGTCGCCGATAGCGCCGCATGGGCGCCAGATATCTGCAACCCATCAAGGCGGAGGGTGCCGCCTTCGCCATCCAATGCAGCCGAAAGGCGCAGGAGCGGTTGCTGCCCGAGCAGGTCGCCGAGCGGCGCCGTGAGAACGGCGTCCCTTGTTTCCAGCGCCGAGGATAGTGATAGCTCGCGACCGGCCTGTCTTATGTCGAGAGGACCTGTCACCCGGTCAATTGTGCCCGCAGGGATTTGCAGACGATCGGCGGCAAGACTGCCGGAGAAGGACCAGTCGCCCGTCGCATCGTCCAACTGTCCCGACAGGCGCAGAGCGCGGGCATCGACCGTGGAGATACCAGACAGGCCAGCGAGGTCATCGGTTTCGATGAGGATGGAGATCGGCGCTGACAGGTCATGCGGATCGACGCCGGCAATAGCGGTTATCCGATCCGACCGGGCGTTGATCGAAACGCTATCGCGATCTCCATCGCGCTTCGACTGGATGGTTACGGTCGCGGTGTCGCCGATCCTGTCTGCGGCAGCGCGGGACATTGGATGCCGCGTCAGGTCCATATTGATGGTGCCGTCTGCCATTCGGTCACGGCCGGCCAGGTCAACGGACAAGGCTGTTTTCCCGCCAATGTTGGCCTGACCCCGAATGGTCCAGTCATCGGGATCCCCTGCGGCATCGAACTGTGCCGAGAGGGCCTGTCCGGGGTCGAGACGTGCGATGGTCGCAATCAGACCCCCGGGCGGTGCCTCAATGGTCAGGGTGCCCTCGAGCGGCGTATCGGCCTGCCATGTCAGGTCGGCCAAGAGACGGTCGCCCCCTGAAGCATTTGGCGTGAGCGACGCCTCGATATCGAGGGCCTGCCGGCTCGCGGTTCCCGAGGCCGATACGGAGAAGACCGAGGCCTGGCCGGTCAGATCGGCGCCGGTTTCCAATCGCGCGATCGTGAGGGTGCCCAGCCTGCCGCTGCTGACGAAACGGCTTCCGCCGCCGCCCTCGCCGGCATCGTCCGACGGGACCAGAACCGGCTGTCGATCTATACGTACACGGGCAAGACTGACGGTATCGATGTCGATTTTCCCAGCCAGCAGCGCCCATGGCGACCAGTTGATGGCGACGTCCTCGGCGGTCAGCCAAATGCCATCGCCATCGGAAACGGTCAGCCGTGACAGGTTGAAACGGCCGAGCAAGTCTCCGTTGAGCCCCTCGATTGCGATCGACTGGCCCGAAATCGAGAGGGCCTCAAGACGCGCTTCCACCAGGCCGCGGCCCGTTGAGGTGGAAACACCAAAGCGCAGGACGCCCAACAGCAGGACCGCACCGGCCAGCACGCCAAGCCCGTATAGCGCCCCACGGCGACGCTTCGGTTGCGGAGTTGTCGGGGCTGTCTCGCTCAAAACGCCTGTCCTACGGAGAGGTAGACCTGGACCGGGTCTTCGCCGTCTCGCCTGTCGAGGGGCGTGCCGATGTCGAACCGGATCGGCCCCGCAACGGTGTTGTACCGCAAACCCACACCCGCGCCGAACCGAAACTGATCGAATGACAGCTCGGGGTCATCGGTCACCCGGCCCCCATCGATGAACGCAACAACGCCAAAGGGCTCGCGCACCTGCCAGCGCAACTCCGCTGAAGTTTCGAGAAGGGACTGCCCACCGACCGGCTGCCCATCAACCGCCTTGGGCCCGATCGACTGGAACTCGAACCCCCGAACACTGCCGCCACCGCCGCCGAAAAAACGTTTGCTGGAGGGTACATCGTTGAAGCTCCCGCCAACAACGGAACCGGCCCTTAGCCGGACTGCGGCAACGAGCCGTTCATCGACGTCGATCGGCCGGTAGGCGCGCAACTGCGCCGTCGTCTTCAGAAGCTGTGTGCTGGCATCGCCTGAGGTTACGGCCGGCTCGATGGCGAGGTCTGTCCGCCAACCCCTAGTAGGGTTCAGTGCATCATTGGCGCGATCGAGGCGGACACCGGCGTTGAAAGTGAGGATCTGCCGATCGCGTTCCACGTCCTCGGCACTGCGGACATCAACGGGGACCGTTTCCCTGACAAGTTCCCCGGTAACGCCGAGGGTATAAGACAGCCGGGGCGATATCGTTTGTTCCACGAAGGCAGAAAGGGCTGCGCGACGACTGTCGAAGGCGTCGGTCGTCTCGTCTTCGAGGCTGGTTGCCAGTTCAAGATCGCGACCAAAACCAAATTCGTGCGGCCTGTCCCAGGCGATCGCCAGCCGGCGTTGCAATTCGGCCAGCGACAGCGTGCTGGTGATCGTGTCGGCGCGCTTGAAGACGTTCCTGCGGGAATATTCGCCAGTGAGTCCGAAACCCTCATCGGTTGCGAACCGGACCCCGGCAGCCACCCTGTTCTTCTTCCGTGGTTGCAGCCGGACGATCACATCTCGCACCTCGGCGCCGCTTGGGGCGACGCGCACGGCAGTATCATCCAACGTTACACGGGCGGACCGGAACAAGCGGTCTTGCGACAAACGCCGGCGGAGGCTGTCGAGTTCGCCGGGCGCATACGGAACACCCCGCGCAAACGGAACAAAGCGGTTGAGATAGCTTGCGCGAACACCTGCGGTATCTTCGAACCGGACTGCTCCCAGGATCACGGGCGGACCCGAGCGGATGCGGTAGGTTACGGAAATCGTACCGTCCTCGCGATTGCCGACGGTGTCGCGTCCAGTCACTGCGGCATCGGGATAGCCGGCCCGTCTGAGGGCTGCCCGGATCAGTTGTTCCTGTCCCAGGACCTGCGTCGGCAAGGCCACATCGCCGACCTCAAGTGTCAAGGCGCGCCGCGCGGCGGACTTTGCGTCCTCGCCCGGCGGCTCTCCCCTGTAGGTCAGCGCGATGCCTGCCACCTCGAAATGTGGACCCGGGTCGATATCGAGAATCGCCCGTGGTGGAGGGCCTGGATCGACCGTTTCGTCTATCGTCGGCGCGAAATAGCCATTGGCGTTCAAAACCGCTTCAGCCGTGCGCATGGCGCGTTGGCCCAACCGCCGGGCAGCAAGCGGGCTTTCGACATTCTCTCGCGGTCCGATTGCTGTCCTGATTTCGGATGCCAGCTCCGGTGTCAGTTGGTCGCCCTCGATTTCCACCGACTGGCCGTGGACAACCAGCGGCAACGTCAACGCCAGCAGGGGCAGGGCCGTACGTCGCCCGATAGCGAAGGAGGACGGATATGTCATTTGCCGAGTGTCGTTACCTTCTGGCGCAGGAGCGGTGCCTATGCGGCCGGGTTTTCAATCCCCATGCCTGACCTAGTCGGCGAGATCGTAGACCACGAAAAAGTCCAGCGGCAGCGCCTTCCGCACATACTGGGACATGAAGCGATTCTGGTTGGCGATGGGCGTTCGCGGCACATAAAGAACGTCGTAGCGCTGGAGTGGAAACCACATAGTTTCCCAAGGGTTTCGCAGGCCGTTTTTCAAATCGATAAGGGTCGATGTGACTGAGCCATCGGGCATTCGCCGCATCAGCATGACCTGGTCGATGCGGGCTTCGCGATTGGGGCCGCCGGCAAGGATAAGCGCCTGCATCGGATCGAGTGGACCCGAAAGATCGACCGTGCCGGGCTTCACGACGGCGCCGCCGACAAACACTTTCTGTCCACCAAACCCGACGGGGATCACATCGAGGCTGGGTTCGCGCAATTGGCTGGCATAGGCGTCCTGCAGTTTCTCAGCGAGTGATTCGGGCGTTTCCCAGGCGGCCTGCTGGGGACCGATCAGCGGCAATCGTACCTGCCCGTCTGGCGCGATCTGAACCGTTCTGTTGAGTTCCTGTGCGCTGTGGACCACAATCTCGATGCGGTCGCCGGGCGCCAGTTTCAGGTCGTCGGCCTTGGTTCCGGCGGCCCAGCTTTCGGCGGCAGGATCGGGAGCGATGGCCGGAACTGTCGCGCACGCCGGGAAAAGCAGGCAAAGAACCGCCGACGCTTTCCAGGACACGTTGAACTCCTCCGGCTCATGCGAGATCAGATGGCGTTTCATTGATTAAGGAATTGTCAAACCGGCGCGCGGTACCGGAACAAAAAAGCGAAAGATCGGCATGGACATGGGCGAAGGCACCGGCGCCCCTCAAAACCAGGCTCAAGGGGCCTTGGCAGCGCCGGGTTTCGCTGACCTGCACCCCGAACTGTTCGCCAAACCCAGGCTTGGGATGACCGATCTGGCAGTCCAGATGTGGCGGGGTAAGATCTGGATGATCGGAGCGGCCTTTCCGCTGTTCGCGGCGGGGGCTGTATGGTCGGCCAGGCTGCCACCGGAATATACAGCAAGTGGACAGCTGCACGGGGTCAGTTCGCCGACCTTGGTGCGCGCCGTCGCCAGCGAACTTGAAGGGCCGGCGTTTCTGGCATTCTTGAGCCAGCAGATGTCATCGGGTCTGACCTCGGAGGCACTCGCGCAGAGTTTTGCAGCCGCCCCTTCCCCGGATGGAGAGGCGGTCATGCTGGCTGGGCAAGGTGCCGACGAGGCGCGCGTCTCCAGACTTTTACCAGAGATCGTCGATGCCTACGCGCGCTACCGAGAGGCGCTGAAGCCTTCCGGGGCAGCCGAAGGGGAGGTTCCTTCCGACGCTGCTGCCGAAAGGCGCCGCGCCGAGCAGGCCGTTGCCGATGCCGATGCGGCAATGACAGCGTTCATGATCGAGCAGTCGGTCGTCGACCTCCCATCGGAAACCGAACGCATTCCGGTCCTGATCGCCGATATCGACGCGGCGCTGGTCGACAACCGGGCTGCTGCGGCGGCTGTGGCACAGCAGATCCGAGCCGCCGAGCAAGAAAGCGAGAACCTGGCCCAGTCCCCGGACGCTCCACAAGACGCTGCTGACACGTCCCCGGTCCGGCAGCGCATTGCCGTGCTGGCGCGGGAGCGAGTCGACCTTCTGTCCCGCTACACACCGCAATCGGCGCCCGTCCAGGCGCTCGATCGCCAGATTGCTGCACTTGAAGCGCTGGCGGACGATGGGGAGGGGACTGTCCCTGGCAACTCGCAAGAGCCATCATCGGCCGAGCAAGCCAGCCGTGCGAGGCTCGCCGCTCTACGTGCAGAAGCGCGGGCCATGGCTGCATCTCGGCAGGTCCTTCAGGCCCAACGCGACCGGCTCGCTGCGAGGGGTGCGGCGCTTGCGGCGCTGTTGCCCGATTGGCGCCAACTCGAGCGAGACCGGGCCGCAGCGGATAAAGCGCTACTTGAACTCGGGTCCGCAGACGGTGGGCGAATGGATGCCGCGGCGCGCACGCCTGAAACATCCATGACGCTGGCATTGGGCAGGGTGACCACGGTCGACATCACCGCAGCGAAGCGCAAGCAGATCATCGCCGGTTCGGCGCTGCTATCGCTGTTGGCGGCGCTCCTCGCCGGGTTCGTCTATGCGCGGACACAGCGAACATTTGCCAGCGCGGGAAGCGTGTTGCGCACCCTGGGTGTGCCTGTCCTTGCGACGATCCCAGACCGGCCGGTGGACTGATCCATGCACGATATGCGCGATGCCCTCGACCCGGTGGTGCAGGCGGCCAGACGGTTGCCATCACCGAACGAAAGTCGGACCGTCATGTTCATTGCCGCCACGGACCGAGCGGGAACATCCAGCGCAGCGGCCTCGTTTGCCGTACGGGCAGAGGCCGGGGCAGGCCGGGCGGTCTGGTTGATCGATCTGGATCTTGGCTCCGACACCTTGCACACTGCCTTCCAGATGTCGCCATGGAGCGCCGCCGGTCCCCTGAGCAGAGCCTATGATGCGTCGCTTGGCAAAGCGCCCATCTACACCGTCTCCCCCGATCGGCCATCGCGTCCGGGGGGAAACGGGACGGCGAAACTGCTCAGCGTGCACCAGGTGGGGGGCAGCCGGTTGCTGGTCTCCCGTTTCCGACGGGAGCGATTGGCGCCCGATCAGCGTTTCCAGTTTCGAGATAGCCCCGCCTGGTGGTCCGCCCTGCGAACATCGGCAGACTGGATTGTCGTGGATGCCCCTGCAATTTCCCGCTCCGGGGCCGGTTTGAGCGTGGCTCGCCACATGGATGGCGTCGTGCTCGTGCTTGCAGCCAATTTCACGCCTGCAGACGATGCGGTGACCTTGCGAAAGGCTGTCGAGGCCCGGGGCGGAATGGTGATCGGTGCTATTCTGAACCGGACGTAGGCGGTCTTTCTAAAAGTTGCGGAGGCAGCTTCGACCGGTTGACCCAACCGGTCGAAGCGAGACGGCCGCGCGCATCAAGCCCAGCCAGGTCTGGCAACGCCAAACTGTGACAAGCGCCAAACACCGGTGTTCGGTTCCGCTGATAGCAGACGTGATCGAGGTTGGCTCTTGGTCGGTGATACGGGGACCGAACCAATGGCTCCTGCCGTGAGAAGGCTGTCCTCTGTTCTGGGGCGCACGCCTCCCAGCCGCCCCCCACAATCGCCGGCTGTTCCTGTCCGAAAAGCGCAATTGGGTACAATTCCACAGGGCGCGGTCTTGCTCCAGAACCCTTGTCGTGCAAGGGCTTTCGGCCCGTGGAGAGGTGGCCGAGTGGCTGAAGGCGCTCCCCTGCTAAGGGAGTATACGTTAACGCGTATCGAGGGTTCGAATCCCTTCCTCTCCGCCACGCAGTCTGCCCCGTTTCAGCGTAATTCTCCGTCTCAGATTTCTTCCCGAGTTTAC
This sequence comes from Pseudomonadota bacterium, assembly GCA_038522375.1. Classification (GTDB taxonomy): domain Bacteria; phylum Pseudomonadota; class Alphaproteobacteria; order Caulobacterales; family Hyphomonadaceae; genus UBA5336. The sequence continues at coordinate 333 of JBCBKE010000098.1, read as the reverse complement.
CGGGACTTCCACGCGCTGTCAGTGCCAAACGACGGATGATCAGGGTCTCTACAAGGCACCAACACACCCAAACGCACGTTTGTCTCTCGGCCGCGAAAATCCACTAAGGTTTGGATTGGGTTTCCCTGATAACAGCCGATTTACAGGGAAGAATCGAAAAATCACCTGTTCCCGTGCGTGGGCGCCCGGATAAAAATCCTATATATCAGTGTCCTAGGGCCACATTTCCCTAAGCGGCCGAACAGGGAAATCGGTTCCCGGAACAGGGTAAGTTTCGCTTGGTATCAGGGAAGCGGACCTGCAAAACAGGGAAGGGCCTATCCAAGGAAGATC
>JBCBKE010000097.1:0-8589 GCA_038522375.1 Pseudomonadota bacterium | reverse complement strand
CGGTCGCACCCACACGAAATATGTCACCGTTTTCAGGGGCCAGTGCCTGCGCTTCAATTTCCATAAGCGCTTTTTTGGCGAAACGCTCGTGACCCGGGATGCGGGCATCTTCAACCGCTTCGGGGGTCGACGGGGGATGGATAGGGCCATCCTCGAAGACCCGACGTTCGAGAAAGCCTTCGAAGTCTACACCACCGATCAGGTCGAAGCCCGGTTCATCCTGACCCCAGACCTGATGCAACGGTTGGTGGACCTTGAAAAAGTGTTCAAGGGCAAGAAACTTCGCTGTGCGTTTGCCGGCGATGAAATGCTTGTTGCCGTGGAAGGCGAGGACTTGTTCGAGCCGGGCGACCTGTTCAGGCCGATGGATGACCCAGCGCGTGTGCGGGGCGTGCTGGAGGACTTCGCTGTCGTGTTCACACTGATGGAAAGTGTCACGACGGCGCGTGACGCAGAAGAGACCGAGCGTGGCGCCCCGCCCGCCCTGCCGACAGGCGAAAATGGGGCAAAACCGGGCGTTTGACGTTCAGACGCGCTTCAGGGCTGGCCTGTCATTGGTTGCATCGCCTATCGGGTCGAAAGGCCCGTCCGTCTTTTTTCAGCCTGGAGATTTTCCGTGATCCGATCTGTTCTCGTTTTTGCGCTTGTGTCCGGTGCCCTCTCGGGTCCTGCCGCTGCGCTGACCCAGGACGAGGCCCGCAAATGCGCAGCTATGGCTCGGACCTTTGATGGAAAAACGGCTGAGATCGAAGCGCTGAAAAAGGCGCGGGTCGAGGCGGCGGCAATCGCGGAAACCGCGGGCGAAGCCTGGGAAAACGCTGAACCGATGCGCGAAATCAGTCGCGCGATGGCAGCCGAAGCCGATGCTGCCTTGAAAGCGTGGGATGAGGCAAAGCTCGCTTTCCAGGCCAAGGATGCAGCCTTGCGATCAGCGACGCAGATGTTGAACCGGGACATTTCCGAATACAATCTGACCTGCGCAAAAGACGAATAAATTCTCCGAAATTCTAAACACTTGCACCCGTGTCATGCGCACTTACCATCCTATGTAACAGGCTGGCGTAGACTAGGGGGCTGAAGGGATGTTCATTATATTTTTGACGGTTTTCAAGGCCGCCGGCGCCCTGTTGGCCGGATGGCTCGCCCACTATAGCGCTGACCTGCTTTTATCGGTGTACATCAAGGATGGCGGCCCAAGGAATGTGTTGGCGGTCCTGTGTGGCGGTATCGCGATGGTTGGCATGTGGGCCGCTCTAGGCGCCGCAACGCTTTAGATTGCGAGACCCTATGGTCCGGTAGCGGCGGTGAGTGCCTTTGAAGGCGTTCGCGCGCTGGGCAAAATCCCGCAAGCAAGCCGTTGGCCTTGCGGCGCATCTGTCGCGCAAAGAACACGGCAGCGACGTCGGCGGCGATATCCCTGCGCGAAAAGACTTCCCCATGGACCGACAAGCCTCTAAGGCGCGCCGATGATTGCGTTTCGCCCTGAACATCCAACCGCCGATGCCGCCGGCATTGAGGCGCTTTACGACACGACATTCGGTCCGGGCCACTTCGCCAAGACTGCCGAACGCCTGCGCGAATACTCACGGTCGATACCGTCCGTCAGCCACGTGGCGGAGAAAGCGGGAATGATTGTCGGTGTCTGCCGCGTCTGGCCGGTCCGCGTTGGCGCCAGCCCGGCCTTGTTCTACGGACCGGTCGCTGTGGCGCCCGCTGAACAGGGGAACCGTTTGGGGCTCACCGTGACCCGGCTCGCGCTCGACGCGGGGCGGGAGCAGAACTGGCCGGCTGCCGTGCTTATTGGGGCGCCAGAGTATTTCGGCGAAATCGGGTTTCAGTCCGTCCCAGCAGACCGGTTCGTCTTCCCCGGTCCCCAGGACCAGGGCCGTATCATGGCCCGGGCCCTCGCAGGCGACTGGGCACCACTTGCAGGGGCTGTTACGGCAGCACCTGACCTTGCCGGGAATACCGGTCTCAGCGACCTTCACGTCGCCACGCAATCAGTAGGAAAAGCGTCGCCAGAAGCGCCGCTGCGATCGCTGGCAACAGTGGCTGGCTAGACGAAGCCTTGACCAGATAGGCGCCGCGTTCCCGCAAACCGAGCCAGTTTCCGCCGGCGGCAGCGCCCGTTCGGCCAACGCGGCGGATCTCGGGTCGTCGCCGGCCATCGGGGCCAAGCTCGAATGCCCCACCGCGCGTGGCGTCCGAGACCGGCAATAGCACACTGGTGGTCGCCCTGAGGTCCACATACTCCCGGGGGTTAGCCGGGCCGTTCAGCGCCACGGCATCAAGCCCTCCTGCAGAGGCGCGGTACAAGCCCATTTGATCCACCGCTGTTTCGGCAACAAAGTCGCCGGGGCCGAGTACCGTCCAGTCCAGCGTCACCCGGTTGCCCTCAGGGGTTTCCAACGCAAGGGGCGGCGCCTGGTCCGAAAGGCTGCGCAGCCGTGCCCGCACAAGTCCATCCTGGGCGGTCAAGTCCAGCTTCCGCTCTTCCAGTTCCGGTTCCTTCATCATCCAATGCACCATGCGCCGGATAAGCTCGGAGAACGGCCCGCCGCCATCATGTCCGCGCGCCCAAAGCCAGATCTGGTCCGAGAGAAGCAAGCCAACGCGCCCTGATCCGACTCGGTCAACGACAAGAAGGGGGTCGCCGCCGGGGCTTTCAAGGAGCACGTCCCCGGCCGCCGCATCGGCCGAGACGTAGCGCATCCAGCCGCCCCATGCCTGGCCCTCAAGAATATTGGTGACGGTATGGCGGGTTCCTGCATCGGTCAGTTCAGGCTTGAAAGGGCCGATGGAAATCGCGCCGGATGGGATCGCCGGCAGCACCCCTGCCAAGGGCGTACGGGCAAGGCTGGCGGGGCCGGCAAACGCTTCGCCCGCGATCAGTACCAGCGCCCCGCCCTCTTCGACATAGCGGGCCATGTTCGCCAGATAGGACTGTGTGACCACGCCCGTCCGCTCGTACTGGTCGAAGATGATGAGGTCGAACTCCGGCAGCTTCTCTTCGAACAGTTCGTCGGTGGGGAACTGGATCAGTGCCAGTTCCTCGATGGGGGTAATATCCTGCTTGTAGGGGGGGCGAAGGATCGTGAAGTGGACGAGATCCACCTGCGGGTCGGATTTCAGCAAGTCACGCCAAACCCGTCCCGCCGCGTTTGGCTTTCCAGTGATCAGCAGTACCCGCAACCGGTCGAACGTGCCTGAGAGGATGGCCGCGGTGCGGTTGTTCGCCAGGGTCAGTTCTTCCTCGCCGGGCGGCGCTTCGACAACGACGATATTCTCGCCCCTCCGTTCGACTTCCAGGGAAACCGGTGTGTCCTGGCCGGACCGAACGGTAACGATACGGGGCGGGTTGCCATTCATCGAGATCGAGAGCGGAATATCGCCGCCCCCGGGATCGTCAGCCCGGACGATGAACTGGACTTCCTCTCCCACAATACCGAAGCTCGGCCCTTCCACGATTTCAGCCCGCCGGTCGCCCCGGCTGCTGTCACCGACAACGAGGGCGTGAACCGGACCCAGATCAGAGACGCGACCCAGGTCTTGCGGCACATCATGCACCTGGCCGTCAGTGATAAAGATGGCGCCCGCCACCCGGTTGCGCGGGACATCCGCCATGAGCCCTTCAAGGCTGGAGAACAGGGTTGTGCCATCAGCTTTCGGGTCGGTTTCCGCCACCCGGATTTCGAGGCTGTCGTCGGCTTCCAGTGCGGCCCGGACCGCCGCAAAGGTTTCCTCGCTGACCTTGGACCGGTCGCCGAAGGTCATGCTTTCTGAACGGTCAAGCACTAGCGCGGCAACCGAAGACAGTGGCTCGCGCTCTTCCTCCACCAAGGAGGGATTGGCCAGGGCCGCCACGACCAGCGCCAGCGCGACGAACCGGGTCAGCCAGGCCCGGCCATGGAGGACAAAGTAGATGAACCAGACGAGGAAGGCGGCGCCTGCGAGGGCGGTCAGAACAGGCCATGGCAGGAACGGGTCGAATCCCAGCCGCGAATTCGCGAGGTCACCGATCATGGCTGCGGCCCCCCATCCAGAATGCGCGACGGTACGCGGTCGAGATCAATGCTGTCGCCTTCTTCGAGCGGCCCTGTTCCGTCTTCATTGCCAAGACGCTCGAGCAAGGCGGGGATATGCACCTGGTCGGCCTTGTAGTTGCCTGTGAGGATATACATGATCAGGTTGATGCCGAAGCGCCGGGCGAGTTCCCGCTGGCCCTCGCCACCATCGACCGCGAAGAGGGGCCGCGCGCGTTCATCGATCGCCCAGGCGCCAACCCAGTCCGCATCGCCGATGAACAGCCGAGAGACACCGTCTCCGATCACCTGGCTATCGCCGCCTGCCTGCTCGATCCAAAGCCGTCTTTTATCAAACCGGCCTGGGAAACTGTCGATCAGGTAAAAGCTGCGGGTCAGAACATGGTCGTTCGGCACGGGCATCAGGCTCGGGATATCCAGCCCATCGAGTACCGAGCTGAGCACGCCCACATTGGTATCGCTTCCGACAACTGACCCTTGACGCGTATCGATCAACAAGGCGCCGCCGCGTCCGATATAGGTGTTCAGGTTCGCGATCGCAGTTTCACCGAGGGGCTCTGCGCCTTCGGGGACCGAGAAATAGATGAGCGGGTAGAGATCAAGCGCGTCGGTCTCCGGATCGAGGGCGTGGGGCTCGGCTGGTTCCACGGATGTTCGCAGATAGAGGATACGGGAAAGGCCGCGCAAGCCAGCGCGGGTGCGGTCATCCAGCCGCGGGTCACGTGTCTCGATAAAGCCGAAGCGCATTTCGGTTGCAGCGGCCATCGCCTTGTCGCCGGCGACCTGGGCGTTGGCTGTGGGGGGATACACCACGCCTGAAGCGGCCATCGCCAGGATGGCAACGCCTGCTGCGGCGCGGCGCAGCAGCGGAAGTTGGCCGTTGAGGCCCAAGGCCACGAGAAGGTCGAGCAACAACAGGGCAATCGCTCCGGCGAGAAGGGGTCCCGCCAGGGCCGTCGTCCCGGGGGTTTCCGCGCTAACGATTGTTGCGCCGCTTGGCCATGTGGTGATCTGTGTGGGGCGCTGGTCGGCGGCGGCATTGAGAGCGCGTGTACCTGCAGGCCCCCTGTAAAGGCCCGGCGGGCTGGTCTCGCCCGGCGCAGCCGACGCGAAGGTTTCCGCCGTCAGGGGTGCAGCCAGGCTTGAGGGTTGGTCGAGCCGACCAAAGCCGTCAAGCACAACGTCCGGGACGTAAGTCCCTTCGCCCTGGACCTGGGTTTCCCCGCGGCCCGCCGCGATTGCGCTGCGCAGCATCTCTGCGAACACGCCTGAGTAGGGCAGGTCGGACCAGTCAGGACCGGCGGTCACATGAAACAGGATGATCGCCCCCGCACCGCGGCGGTCGGCGGTGACGAGCGGAGACCCGTCTTCCAGCCTGGCCCAGGTCTTGGTCTGCAGGTCTGCGGCCGGTTGTGCCAGGACTTGCTGACGGACCCGAGCATCAGCCGGTGGTGTTAGATCGGCGAAGGGCGAGGTCGCTGCGAACGTTGAAATGGCCTGGGGTTCTTCCCATGCAAGGGCCCCGCCGAACGCGCGCGATGCCCGACGCAGCGGTACCGGAAGCAGCGTGTCGCCTTGCGCGGCCAGCCGTGGACCGGCGAATCGGATCAGCGCACCGCCCGATTCCATCCACGCGGTGAGGGCATCGGCTTCGCTAGGCAAAATCGTTCCGATATCCGTGATCACGATCGCGTCGGGGTCAGCGGCCAGGACCCGGGTCAGGTCTCCTTCAATCAAGGTGGAGAACGGTTCGATCGCCTTGCGCACATAGTGCATGTCGGAAAGCAGCGGTTGGGCTGAACTGCCCGAGGAGACAAGCCCGACCCGCCGGGTTCGGTCGGCGGTGTCCCATAACCAGACCAGCCCTGCAGATTGACCGCCTGCCAGGGCAAAGCGGCTCACCCTCGAAAGTGCTGCGGGGGGGAGGGTGAACGTTGCGCGCGTTTCCCGGTCGCCGTCCTCAAACCGTGCTTCGGCCGTTGCGAGCGGGGTTCCGTCCAGCGACAGGGCCGAGACGAAGACCGGGCTGTTCCCGGTGGCACCTGTGCGACGCAAAACGACGGATATCCCGTCAACACTGGACTCCAGCCCTGTCAGCGCTGTGACGGCGGATGCGCTGGCTGGATAGATCGAGAGGGGTGCCTGTTCGCCGAGCGCGTCGAAAGCATCCCGGTCATTCACGGTCGTGACTGCACTGGACGCGTAGAATATGCGACCGGGCGTGATGGCCGCCGCTTCCAGTCGCGCCAGGGCGCCAGCCCTGTCCACCGGCCATGATACGGGCTCCAGCGCCGCAATCTGGCGTTCGGCTTCCTGGCGGGTCAGCCGGTCTGCCGGATTGGGACCGAGTTGGCGCGGCGCCGTCAGCAGAATGTGCACCCCATCATCGGGACCCAGTTGGTCGAGGCTCGCGCGGGCGGCTGCCTTGATATCGGGCCAGCGCGGCGCTGCCGACCAGCCATCGTCGATTACTAGCAGGAGCGGTCCGGAGCCCGTTGCCGCATCGGTCTGCTGATTGGGTGCAAATACCGGTTGCGACAGGCCGATAATCGCCAGGCAGGCGGCAAGCATTCGCAACGCGACCACCCACCACGGCGTGCGGGCCGGGGTCTCATCGTGGATTTCGATATCGTCCAGCAGCCGCATCGAAGGCAGCACGATATCGCGCGGTGAGGGAGGTGTCGCCCGCAGGATGAACCAGATCACCGGCAACAGGACGAGCGCTGTGAGGGCGACGGGGGCGCCTAAGAGAAACGGTCCAAAATTCATCTCAGAAGCTTGTCGACGCCATTGTGTAACTTTCAAGGGCCTGTTTCAGGCTTGTGGCAGCCTTGAGGGGGAGTGCCCCGGTTTCATGCTCGACCATGCGCCAGCCAAAGCGTGCCGCCAGGCTGCGCAAAGCTTCCCTCTGGGCGCCAAACTTCTGGAGGTAGGCCGCACGGATACTTTCCGCCCGACCGAGAAGTTTCGTGCTGGCTTCTCCGGGGCGGGAGAGCTTGACCCGCCCTTCATAGGGGAAATTTGCCTCCACGGGATCGTGGACCGCCAAAACAACCCCCTCCTTGCAGCGCGATGCTATCGGCGACAGCCGGCCGAGCCACTCTTCGATCGGGTCATAAAAGTCGGATGCCAGGACCACCATGGACGCTGCGTTCGGCGGCAAGGGCGTCGATGTTGGTTGGTCGGTCGTGAGGTCTTCTGCCAGCCGGTCTACCGCCGTTGCGCCGAAACTGGGCGACCGACCGGAGCCCAGCGCGCCGATCCGTTCGCCATCACGGGACAAGAGCGTGCCGATGGCCAACATCAGCAGGCGGGCCTCGTTCGCCTTGGATTTCAGCCGTGCAAGGTCGCTCGACCATTCGAACCCCGGATGCGGGTCGCACCAGAACAGGACCGTTCGGGCCGTTTCAAGTTCGGTTTCCCTGACATAAAGATCGCTACCGCGGGCCGAGCGACGCCAATCGATCCGGTCTGCGCTGTCCTCTGTCGCATACCGGCGATACTGCCAGAAATGTTCGCCTGTCCCGGCCCGACGCCGGCCGGCGGAGCCGATATGCGGTGCTTCCGACGCCTGTGCCTTCAGCGAGACATCGGCCAGCGCAAGGGCCAAGTCTTCGGCCTCGGCGCGGAGGGTTGCAAGGTCAGTCATACCTGCTGCTAAGCTGCCTTCCTTGCCAGGTCCGAGATCAACGCCGGCAAGGCGGGCGCTTCGCCGGAGGGATCGTACCGCATGGCCATGCGGTGGCCCAGGGCCGGTTCCGCAAGCGCTTCCACATCCTCGATGCTGGGCGCCAGCCGGCCGCGGAGCAACGCGCGGGAACGCGCTGCCAGCATCAGCGCCTGCCCGGCCCGGGGGCTTGGGCCCCAATTGACGAGTCTGCGGACACGATCGTCGCTACTCTGCTCCGGCCGCGCTTCCCGCACCAGGGTCAGGATCGTTTCGAGTACTTTCTCGCCCACGGGCATCCGGCGAACCAGCGCCTGGAGGCTGACCAGGCTCTGGGCATCGAGCGCTGGTTGTACCAACTCGCCTTCCGCGCCGGTGGTCTCCACCAGAATGCGGCGTTCGGTTTCCAGATCGGGATACTGGACATCGATCTTGAGCAGGAACCGGTCGAGTTGGGCTTCGGGTAGGGGGTAGGTGCCTTCCTGCTCGATCGGGTTCTGGGTCGCCAAAACGTGAAACGGGCGGGGCAGGTCGTGTCGGACACCAGCAACGGTCACATGCTTTTCCTGCATCGCTTGCAGCAGGGCGGACTGGGTTCGCGGGCTTGCACGGTTGATCTCGTCAGCCATCAGCAACTGGGTGAAGATCGGCCCCTTCAGGAAGCGGAAGCTACGGACCCCATCGGCGCCCTCGTCGAGAACTTCGGAGCCGAGAATATCGGACGGCATCAGGTCTGGCGTGAACTGGATACGTGCGCCGCCGAGACCGAGTGCTGTGCTCATCGCTTCCACCAACCGCGTCTTGGCAAGGCCCGGGGCACCGATCAGCAAGGCGTGCCCACCGGCAAGGACAGCGCACAGCGCCAGTTCCACGACATTG
>JBCBKE010000096.1:0-8684 GCA_038522375.1 Pseudomonadota bacterium | reverse complement strand
CCGAACATGATCTCGATCCGGTTGCGCCATTTGTATCGGCGCTTGTCGTACTTGACGGTTCTCTTGCGCTGTTTTCGGCCGGCGATACATGCGCGTATCCCTTTGTCTTTCGACGCTTCTCTCAACCAGTCGGCATCATATCCACGGTCCCCGAGCAGCCAGTCCACGTCCGGCAGGCTGCTGATCAATGCCCGTGCGCCGATGTAGTCGCTGACCTGACCAGCCGTAACGAACAGATTGAGCGGTTGGCCCAGGCGGTTGCAGATGGCATGCAGCTTGGTGTTCATGCCGCCCATGGTGCGGCCCATCAGGCGTCCACGCCCCTCCTTTTCACGCCCATGCTGGTCGCCGTTCGGTGGGCCTTGAGATAGGTCGCATCGAACATAACGGTCGTCTGTTCGCCGCGCTCGGCAGACAAGCCCGCCATCATCCGGGCGAACACGCCCTTATCGCTCCACCGCTTCCAACGGTTGTACAACGTCTTGTATGGACCATAGGCAGCGGGCGCGTCGCGCCATCGTAAGCCATTGCGATTGATGAAGATAATTCCGCTCAACACACGTCGATCATCAACGCGGGGTTTGCCGTGAGATTTTGGGAAAGAAGGGCTCAAGGCGCGCCATCTGCGCATCTGTCAGCCAGAAAAGATCAGACATGTTCAACGCTCGTTCTTCGAACCGTGAAGCTCGCCCCTAAGCGGAAATCAATGGGTCCTGACCTTAGGACGTTCTTTGGCGCTGCAGAACCCGGCCACGGTCGACTGCAAAACCGACTTTTAGTTTGTGGAATGGCCGGCTCCGGCCGGGTCACTGGTGCGCGATTGTTGCATTCAACCTCGCGAGTGCTTACCGATCGCGGTCACCGGGTGCCGCGGCGATGGTCGATGTCTTTCACGCTCAAGCAGGCGAAGTATTTTGTCGGCGTTGCTGAACATGGCTCCTTCAGCAGAGCCGCGGCGGAGTTGGCTATTTCGCAAAGCACGCTCACCGAGGCCGTGAAGGATCTCGAGCGGCATCTTGGCCTCAAATTGTTCGAGCGGCGCCGGCGCGGGGTCGAGATGACCCATCACGGCCACGTTTTTCTGCGCCATGCGAAGGCCATTCTGGCCGAGATTTCCAATGCAGAGATCAGCCTGGTCAGCCGGCAAAGCAACCCGGGAGGGCAACTTAACATCGGGGTCACGACGTTGACCTCCGGCTATGTGCTGTCGAACCTTCTATCGCGCTTTCGCCGGGCGCAGCCTGAGATCAACGTCAGCGCGCTGGAGGACAGTCCGGAATATCTCGAACACTTACTGGTCGGCGGCGAACTGGACGTCGCCGTGATGCTGGTGGATCGGCTCCGTAATCCGGCGGCGCTCCACTCCGAATTACTGGCAGTCTCGCCCTACCGGCTCTGGCTGCCGCTTGGGCATCCGCTGTCGGCGATGGAGACCATCTCTCTGGATGACCTGTCGTCCGAGCCGCAGATTGTTCTGGATGTGGATGAAATGCAGGACGAAGCGGCGCGGCTGATGTCGAGCTTTTCGGTGAAGCCGCGCATTGCCTTCCGCACCCGGTCGGTGGAGGCGGTTCGATCCCTGGTGGCCAGCGGCGCAGGCCTGTCGTTCCTGCCAGATCTGGTCTACCGCCCGTGGTCTCTAGAAGGCGATAGAATAGACAGCCGCGACGTTTCTGCACAATTACCAGTCATCCAGGTGGGCTTGGTCTGGCGCCGCGGGGCGAGTGTTCCAGATGCCACGCGCCTTTTTTTGTCGATTGCCCAAAGCTTTCACGCACCGCGCCTGCGTTAATTCGGAGAAACCGATATCTTGTCCCAAGAATTTGAATTTGCCTAACCAAAAGCAGCGCGACAAGTTTCCCTCAAGACCAAACATGACAACACTTGGGGAGTATGGACCTTGAAAGCTGTTCTTAAGTCGACGGTCGCGTTCGGCGCTGCCGCAATTCTTGTGGCCCAACCTTTGGCCGCCGATATGGTGACGGAACTGGGCGAGGGAGAGGGCGAACTCAACATCGTCGCATGGCCTGGCTATATCGAGCGTGGCGAGACCATGGAAGAGTTCGACTGGGTCACCGAGTTCGAGGCCGCCACCGGTTGCATGGTCAACGTGCAAACCGCCAACACCTCGGACGAGATGGTCGCGCTGATGAACGAAGGCGGTTTCGACCTTGTGACCGCCTCAGGGGACGCGTCGCTGCGCATGGTCGCCGGCAACCGCGTTCAGCCGATCAACACGTCGTTGATCCCCAGCTGGAACACGATCGACCAGCGCCTGCAAGAAGCGCCCTGGCACTATGTCGACGGCACCCATTACGGCACGCCGTATATGTGGGGCCCGAACATCCTGATGTACAACGCCGAAGTCTTTGGCGACACGCCCCCCACCTCCTGGAGCATCGTTTTCGAAGAGCAGACCCTGCCCGATGGCGAAAGCAATGTTGGCCGCGTCCAGGCCTATGACGGGCCGATCCACATTGCCGATGCCGCGCTTTACCTGATGACCCACCAGCCGGAGTTGGGGATCACCTCGCCCTATGAGCTGAACCAGGATCAATACAACGCAGCGCTGGACCTTCTGCGCGTGCAGCGCACCCTCGTCAGCCGCTACTGGCATGATGCATTCATCCAGATCGACGACTTCACCAACGAAGGCATGGCGGCCTCTGGCTCCTGGCCGTTCCAGCGCAACCTGTTGCAGGCAAATGGCGTTCCGATATCGTCGGTCTTCCCAGAAGAAGGCGTGACCGGGTGGGCTGACACCACCATGATGCATGTGGACAGCGAAAACCCCAATTGCGCCTATATGTGGATGGAACACACGCTGTCGTCGAACCTGATGTCCGACCTGTCGGTCTGGTTCGGCGCCAACCCGGCGGTGCCCGAGGCCTGCACCGACGGGCGCGGCATGCAAACCGCCGAGGGCTGCACGGCCAACGGGTTCGACAATTTCGACCAGGTCCGGTTCTGGACCACACCGGTCACGCAATGTGAGAGCCAGGGCGGCGAATGCGTGCCGTATTACCGTTGGGTTTCCGACTATATCGGGGTGATTGGTGGACGGTAGCAACGTCCACCCTTTGCGCGGCAGCAAACCTGCCGCGCACATACACAGGCAAAACATGACACCAGCAATCTCTTTCTCAGGCGTCTCGCGCCATTTCGGCGACGTACGCGCAGTGGACGACCTGGACCTCGAGATTGGGGCGGGCGAGTTCTTCGCGCTGCTCGGACCGTCGGGCTCGGGAAAGACCACGTGCTTGCGGCTGATCGCGGGATTTGAGCAGCCGACGGCGGGCACGATTACCATCTTCGGGGATGACGCCACGCGGACGCCGCCCTATCGCCGGCCGGTGAACACCGTGTTCCAGGACTACGCGCTTTTCCCGCATCTCAACGTTCGGGACAACGTGGCCTATGGCCTGATGGTGCGCGGCGACGCCAAGCCTGCGCGCCATGCCGCCGCCGATGAGGCGCTGTCGCTTGTGGCCCTGGATGGGTTCGGCACGCGCAAACCTTCTGAATTGTCGGGTGGGCAACGCCAACGCGTGGCCTTGGCGCGCGCGCTGGTGATGCAGCCCAAGGTGCTCCTGCTCGATGAACCCCTGGGCGCGCTGGACCTCAAGCTGCGCGAGCAGATGCAGGCCGAGTTGAAATCGCTGCAGCGGCAACTGGGTATCGCCTTTGTCTTCGTCACCCATGATCAGGGCGAAGCGCTGTCGATGGCCGACCGTGTGGCCGTCTTCAATGACGGGCGCATCCAGCAGGTCGGCAGCCCCGAGGATGTCTATGACCGGCCGGAGACGCCCTTTGTGGCCGATTTCGTCGGCGCATCGAATGTTCTGCCCGCAAGCTTCGTGCAATCGCTGATCGGCCAAGCGGCGCCAGCCAGCCTGCGCCCCGAAGCCATCTCGATTGGCCCGGGTCACCTGGCGGGTATTGTCGAAGACCGCGCCTTTCTGGGATCGGCCACCCGCATCGAGGTGAATTGCGACGGGCATGTCTTGAAGGTCCTTGTTCCCAAGGGCGGCACGGTCCCCGACAAGGGCGCGACAGTCCCGCTCAATTGGCCCGCGGACTCGCTGCATCTTATGGCACAAACCGATGACTGAGGCCGCCCGCTCACCCCTGTCGGATGCGCTTTGGCGGCGGCCAAAGCTTCTGCTGATCCTTTTGCTGATCCCGCCCCTGCTGTGGCTCGGGATCGTCTATCTGGGCTCGCTCTTCGCGCTTCTGGCCCAGAGCTTTTTCTCCATCGACGAGTTTTCGGGGCTGATAAACTACGAGTTCACCCTGCGCACCTATGGCGAGCTTTTGCGGGCGTCGAACCTCGATATCCTGCTTCGGACCGTCGCTATGGCCTCGGTCGTGACCATCGGCGCGGCCATCGTGGCCTTTCCCATCGCCTATTACGCCGCGCGCTATGCCAAGGGGCGGTGGAAGGCGGTGTTCTACCTGGGCATCATGCTGCCCTTATGGTCGAGCTATCTGGTTAAGGTCTATTCCTGGAAACTGATCCTGGCGCGCGAAGGCATCCTCAACTGGTTCTTTGAGACGCTGAACCTCGCCTGGCTGCTTGAGGCTTATCTGTCGATCCCTGTTCTGGGCGGCAATTCCCTGTCGGTCAGTTGGACGGGAACCTTCTTGGTATTCCTGTATGTCTGGCTGCCCTTCATGATCCTGCCGATCCAGGCCTCGCTAGAGCGTGTGCCGCCCTCGATGCTCGAAGCCTCGGCGGACCTTGGCGCGCGCCCAGGGAAAACGCTGCGCCATGTGATCATTCCCTTGGCCCTCCCCGGCATCATTGCGGGGTCGATCTTTACCTTCAGTCTGACCATGGGCGACTACATCATCCCCCAAATCGTCGGCACCTCGGCGCGGATGATCGGGCAAGCGGTCTATCAATTCCAAGGGACGGCGGGGAACATCCCCCTGGCGGCGGCTTTTGCGGTCGTGCCGATCGTGGTGATGGGCATCTACCTGACCCTGGCCAAGCGCGCGGGGGCCTTCGATGCACTCTAAAGCGTCCCTTGGGCTCAAGATCGCGGCCATCGGCGGCTTGCTGTTCTTGCATCTGCCGATCCTGCTGATCTTCGTCTATGCCTTCACCACCGAAGACCGCAGCTATCAATGGCCGCCCCCCGGGCTGACACTGGAATGGTTTGGGGTGGCGTGGAACCGGCCCGATGTGTGGCAAGCCCTGGGCCTGTCCCTGCGCGTGGCAAGCGTGTCGACGGTCGTCGCCCTCATCCTCGGCACGCTGTGTGCCGCGGCGGTCGCCCGCTCGCGCTTTTTCGGGCGCGAGACGATCTCGCTTCTGGTGATCCTGCCGATTGCCTTGCCGGGCATCATCACCGGCATCTCGCTGCGCAGCGCGTTCCACATCGCGGACATCCCGTTCAGCACGCTGACGATCATCCTGGGCCACGCGACCTTTTGCATCGTGGTGGTCTATAACAACGCGGTGGCGCGGTTCCGGCGCACTTCCTCCAGCCTGATCGAGGCCTCGATGGACCTCGGCGCCACCTACTGGCAGACCTTGCGGTTTGTCATCATGCCCAATGTTGCCACGGCTTTGCTGGCCGGCGGCATGCTCGCCTTCGCGCTCAGCTTCGATGAGGTCATCGTCACCACATTCACGGCAGGCCAGCAGCAAACCCTGCCGATCTGGATGCTCGAAGAGCTTGTCCGCCCCCGTCAACGCCCGGTGACCAATGTGGTCGCGATGGTGGTGGTGCTGGTCACGTTCCTGCCGATCCTCGGCGCATATTATCTGACCCGCGGCACCGAAACGGTCGCAGGCCAGGGCAAGTAGAGACACAAAGAAACAGGGAGAGATCCGATGGACACGAACATGTTGATTGGCAGCGCCTTTGAGGCTGGGACCGAAACCGAAGAAGCGGTTCTGAACCCGCGCACCGGTGAGACCATCGTGAAGATGCCCGAAGCCAACTCCAACCAGATCGACCGCGCCGTCGCCGCCGCGCGCGCGGCCTTCCCGGGCTGGGCCAAGACCACGCCCGCCGAACGATCGGGCCTGTTGCTGCAGATCGCCGATGCGGTCGAGGCCGACCTGGAAAACCTCGCAGCCCTCGAGGCGCTGAATTGCGGCAAACCGATCAACGAAGTGAAGAACGAGGAAATCCCTGCCGTCGCCGATTGCTTTCGCTATTTCGCAGGCGCCGTGCGCAACATGCACGGCCCCGTGGCAGGCAGCTATATGGAGGGGCACACCTCCATGATCCGGCGCGACCCGATCGGTGTCGTGGCCTCCATCGCACCCTGGAACTACCCGATCATGATGATGGCATGGAAACTTGCCCCCGCCTTGGCAGGGGGAAATACCGTCGTGATGAAGCCTTCGGAACAGACCCCGCTGACCGCGCTCGCCTTTGCGCGCATCCTTGCCGGGATCCTGCCCGAAGGCGTGGTCAACGTCATCACGGGCCAGGGCAGTTCGGTCGGGAACACCCTGGTCAATCACCAGGGCGTCGACATGATCTCGATCACCGGTGATGTGGCGACCGGGAAGAAGGTGCTGATGGCGGCCTCCAAAGGCGTCAAACGCACCCATCTGGAACTGGGCGGCAAGGCCCCCGTGATCGTCTATGGCGATGCCGATCTGGCGCGCACCATCGATGGGCTGAAGGCCTTTGGTTACTACAATGCCGGCCAAGACTGCACAGCCGCTTGCCGCGTCTATGTCCATGCCCAGATCTACGACAATTTCGTCGCGGATCTTTCGAATGCTGCGGCAAGCATCGTCTACAATAACGCCGATGACACGCTGAACGAAATCCCGCCGCTCATCTCGCCCCGCCAACGCGATCGCGTCGCCAGCTTTGTCGAACGCGCAAGCGAGCAAAGCCATATCGACGTTGTCACTGGCGGATCGTCGCTGGAAGGTGGCGGGTTCTACTACCAACCCACGGTGGTCGCAGGCGCGCTGCAAAGTGACGAGATCGTACAACGCGAGGTCTTTGGCCCGGTCGTGTCGGTGACCCGCTTTACCGATGACGACCCGGTGATCGACTGGGCCAATGACAGCCCTTATGGCTTGGCAAGCTCGGTCTGGACGGGCGATATCGGCCGCGCCATGGAGGCCTCGGCCGCGCTACAATACGGTTGCACCTGGGTGAACACGCATTTCATGCTGGTCAACGAAATGCCCCATGGCGGATTGAAGCAATCGGGCTACGGCAAAGACATGTCGATGTATGCGCTCGAGGATTACACGGCCGTGCGCCATGTCATGATCGCGCATTGACCGGCGTCTTGCGGTGGCTTGGCAAAACGACACTGAACCAGGCCGAGGCGCTTTTGGTCAGATAGCGCAATCAACAGGGGCGATATCTCGGTTTGCGTCCTTCGCGTTTATTCAATTCCGGGTCTACCCCGACGTCCGGTTTCAGAGCGTTTCACCGCAGAAGCGAAAGGGGGGGATGGATGACATCATTGGGCCATTTGCGTGCGTGCGCGGAATTTGGGTGTAGGCCTGAAAGGTCCGCTACTCGTTCATTGAAACCGTTCCGGCTAGTGTCTGCTATCGGCCCAAACCTGCCGTTCGTCGGCCTCGACCGCCGCTGTGCTGCCGTTCGCCGGTGGAGACATTCGCGGCACCTGCAAAACTCCGCACTGTTACTTCATCGCAAGTCATTGTGAACCAACGCCTTAATTGGTTGGCAAATTGAGCACTCCTGATGCCAATATCCAAAGCAGATGTATCGATGTACTGCTTCAGGAACAGTCACGGTAGTAGTCTTCTCCCCGCGCTGTTATCACGTCGTCGCCGGACGGTTTGCGCTCAAAATACTCTGAACTGTTTCAGTGACTGCTTTTCCCAGCATAAAGTTGTTTTCGGGCGTGAAGTGAATCCCGTCGACGCCATCAGTCGAAATGTGATCGCCTGCGTTCAAGAAGTGCACCTTCATGAAATCCGCAAGATCGCCATAGAGCTTGCCGAATTGTGCGGATTTTTCATGGGCTCCACCGAAGAGCGATTGAAAATAGGCGTGCGGCATTGGCGTCAGCGGCGGTGGCGCGATGATCAGCACCTGCGGAGCTGGATAGGTCGTGCCTACGCCGCCTGCTGAGGTCAGGACCTGTCCAACCAACTTGGACATACCTGCCGCGATCTCAAACGGCGTCCTGTGGAAATAGGCCTTCGTGTCATTGGTGCCCAGCATCAGGATCACAAGGTCAAGTGGCAGGTGGCTCGCCAGCGCCGAAGGCAAGTAGGCGCTGCCATCGAGGCGCGGATCGGTTGGATCGTTCAGCATTGTGGTGCGAGCGCTGAGACCCTCTTCGATGACCAAATGACCAGAACCCAATTCCTTCTGCAGCACCCCGGTCCAACGCACGTCCGCCGGGTAACGGGTCGTTGGTACCCCTTCGATAACCGGCACCCAACCCCAGGTCAGCGAGTCGCCAAAGCACATGATACGTTTCTCAGACATGGGTCGTTCCTTTCATTTGGGGATCACGAGTTTCGGGTGTTGAGGCCGTAGAAGACGGCAGCAAGAAGGATGATCAGGCCGCGGGCGATCTGCTTGCCCGGTTCCGGGACACCAAAGCTCGTCATGACAACGAACAGCAGCGCAAAGCACAAAACGCCGAAGAATGGCCCCCAGACGCCACCATCGCCGCGCCCGAAGATGACGCCGCCAAGGATCGTTGCCGCCACG
>JBCBKE010000095.1:0-8807 GCA_038522375.1 Pseudomonadota bacterium | reverse complement strand
TCTCGAAACTGAGTTTCACCTGGGACCGGGTGTCATCAATGCTCGTCCATCCCATGAGCGGATCGACAGAGCGCTTCCCACCGCCCGTGAACTCCAGAATCCAGGCTTTCGTTTTCCCGCGACCAGCTTGCATCTGGGACCTGTTCGGCTTGTAGATTCTCGCATCCATCGACATCGCCTCGTCGTTCGCGCATACGGCGCGCCGCAGTGAGAAATGGTCGGAGTGGAGAGATTCGAACTCCCGACCCTCTGGTCCCAAACCAGATGCGCTACCAGGCTGCGCTACACTCCGATTGGCGGTAGATAGTCTGAAACCGAGCCGATTGCAAAGCCTTGATGGGTTTCCAGGCGCTAGCGATGCTGCGCAGAATTCCAATTCGGTTTTTGGGCATGGCCAGACGGGAGGGACAGCCCTGTCGGACGCCCCACCCTATTCCGGAAAGACCTCAGAGGACTTTCAGATCGACCGCGGACGTCTTGTTGCGACGTGTATCGGTATATAGTTCGTACTCAACGGTCTGGTCTTCCTTGAGGCTTTGCAGCCCAGAGCGTTCCACCGCCGAAATGTGGACAAAGATGTCCTTGCCGCCGTCTTCAGGTTGGATGAAGCCGTAGCCCTTTTCGGTGTTGAACCACTTCACTTTTCCGGTTGCCATCTCATGGCCTTTCCCGTCTTCCCACGCCGGGGCCCGCACCATGCGGCCGTACGCAGGGGTCTCGAGCACGGGAAGGTGAAGTCTAGGCCGTCGGTCTGACGGGGTCTTTGCATTCAGACCGACCGTATTCGATGCGTCCGTATAGCGCACGGAATGCGGGTGACGTCAAGGTAAACCGCCCGGATACGGCACGAGCCGGTCCGATGTGAGGCCATCAAGAGTACAGGGTGATCTCCCGAAACGCGGCTCAATCTCGGCTTCGGAAAAAATCGAGGTAAACCGGCGCGATATCGCCAAGACCTTTGGCTTGGTAGCGGGTGGGGATGTGGTCGGTGGGAGGTTCTCGCCAGTCCGCAGCGCTCCCGGCTCGCCAGTCGAAGCCGGGATGGGCCCACAGCCGCTCCATGGCCCAATCGGCGTAGTCGGCCACGTCGGTTGCAACCCGGAGCCAGGCACCGGGCTTAAGCAGTCTCTCAAGATCGTCGAGAAAGCCGGCCTGGATCAGCCGGCGCTTGTGGTGCCGGGTCTTTGGCCAGGGGTCGGGAAACAGGATGAAACAGCGATCGATGGTCTGGGGTGCCAAGCGGTCCATCACATCACGGCCATCTCCCCTGTGAAGCCGCACATTGACCAGACCAGCGCTCTCAATGCCTGCAAGCGCCTTGGCAACACCATCGACGAAGGGTTCACAGCCGATCAGTCCGATGCCGGGATTGGCCTTCGCCTGCCCCAGCAGGTGCTCGGCGCCGCCAAATCCGATTTCCAGCCAGATCTCATCCGGCTCGGCGTCGAACAAGGATGATGGATCGAGAGAACCAGGCCCCGCATCGGGGACTGAGACCCGCGGCAAGAGTTCACTGACCAGCCGTTTCTGACGGTCCGAAAGCGAGCGGCTACCGCGATAGGCAAATGTCGGCAGGCGTTTCGGGTGCTGGTCTTGAGGCGCTGTCACGCAGGCGCGCTTACCCCAGATCGCCTGGCTCTGTCGAGCGTAACCGCAGGGCCAACGCGTCCTCGCGGAACACTGGGCAGACATAGTAGCCAAAGTATGTGCGCTTGAAGTTTGTCCCAATCGGCTGGCAAGCGCTGTCATCGCCGACCAGGCCGTAATCTTCTACCAGCATCGACAACCCGCCCGCGGTGGTGAGGAACGCGCGCAGTTCCTCGAGTTCTTCAATCGAGCCATCATCGGCCGATTTATCAATGGCGTACATCACGGCGAAGACGGGACGATCGGGATTGGCAGCCATTTCAGACCGAATGAGGTCTCGGTAGTTTTCAAGTACGGGGGTAAAGACGCGATGCTTCATGATGCCTGCGAGCGTCGCGCTTTCCGGAAACGCCGGCGCTAGAAAAGCGGTCGGCCAGCTACCGGCGAAGAGCACGTAGGAATTCTCGAATTGCTGGGGGTCCGGCAGGCGTGTGTCAATGTAGGGTGCCATTGGGCTGGGCCATGGAACGCGGAATTCCATATGGATTTTCGTCTGGAAGACCATGGCGGCGATGAACGACGCCAGGATCATCCTGCCGGGCCGTTTCAGCGACGCTTTCCCCGTGATGGCAAAGAAAAGCATGGCGCCAAACACCGGGCCAAGGATCCAACCGGCGAGCATGTATCGCAAGACCGGCATGCTCGCCATCCAGACCAGGATCGCGACGAGCACCCCGATACAGAGCGCGAGCACCAATCGGTTCCATGGGGCAACCGTCGCCTTGCGAAACCGCCAGATGATCAGGCCGATCAAGCCCGGAGCGATCAAGTAGCTGAACAGGAAGCGGATGTCATCGAGGTCAGTGCTCCCGATCATGTGAGAATTAAACGTGAAGACGAGCGGGTACGACAGAAAGCCAAACAGGCCAGCACTCTTGCGATGGGCGTAGGTATCGAACCCATCCGGGCCAAGTGGACTTTTGAACACATCGTTGGCGAGCGGGAAGATCGGGTTCCCGAACCTCTCCCACAACATCAGGGCGTGGGGACCGGCAACCACCACAATGCCTGCCAGGCCGGCTGCCCCGCAAACCAGGGCGACCTGGAGCCGCGACTTCCAGTCGGCTGCCAGGACCAGTACGAAAACCGCGTAGCCAACGGCGTAGGGAAGATTGGTCAGCTTCATCCCGAACAGGGCGCCCAAAGCCAGGCTGGCGATGGCAAGGCGGTAGAGCGGCGCCAGGCCACCTCGCGGTGTTACGCTGGCTGCGAGCGCAGCAATGAAGCCAAGCGCTCCCCATGCATCGTTTCGCACTGTCGCAAACAACTCCAGCTGGCCCTCCGCCGTGAAACCGAGCACGGCGACGGCAAGACAGACAAACAAGGAGGCCTGGCCCGTCATGACGAGTGAGATTGTCCGGGTCAGGTAGTAGAGGGCTGGCAGTATGAGCGCCATCGGGATCGCGAGTATCGCGTTGACAGCCGGTCCTGGCAGCGCCTCGATCATGGCCCAGACGAAATAGTGATAAACTGGGTTGAAAAAACTGTGCTGACCGGCCGGTGCAAAATCCACGTCCAGTCGACCGTTCCAGGCCGCCCAACCATTGTGGATGTGATAGTGGGTCACATCGTAGGAAATATCACTCGGCATGACGGCCGCGATTGCCATGAACCCCAGCACCCAAAGCGACCAGGCCTTGAGGGAAATCCGCGTGTCCGCAGGAAATGGCGAAACGACGACGCGCCCTGATCTTTCAGGACGGGTTTTGCGGTTGTTTGCCTGGGCATAAGCTGCGGCGAGATCGATCATCGCGGGGGGTCCGTCGCATTCATTGGTGGAAGTGGGGACAAGCGAACAAACGCGCTAAGCGCGAAAAGACCGTCGCCCAGAATGGTGGACACTCTGTAAATCGCAGCCAGCGCAACCGCTTCGGACACACCGAGGTTTGGGCCGAGCACAACCAGCAGAACGACTTCGCGGACGCCAAGGCCGGCAGGAGAGCCCGGTGTAAGGAACCCCGCCAACCAGGCGGCCGCACCAGCGCCAATAATAAGAGGTGCATGGTTCAGCGGTACTGACAGGGCGCTATGGGCGAGCCAGACCTGAATCGCACCGCAGACCAGGAAGAACACAGTGTAGAGACCGGTTGCGTGAACGATCTGCCCCATCGGGAGCCGACCCAATGGGGCCAGCGTTGACGCTAGCCGGGATCGCGCGAGCGAAATAACGCCCGAAACGACCAAGATCACACCACAGGCGGCGACGATCAGCCATCCTGGCTCAAGCACGCTTGCGGCAAGTCTCACCAGTTGTGGCGCTGCGACAAGACCGACCAGAAGCGCAGCCGCGGCGACGAGCGCCAGCTCTGCGATCGCTGCGATGGCCAACGCCTGGTGGCCCGCCCCGAGTTTGTGCGCAGCCGCATGCCGAAGCACGATATGACCAACATTGCCTGGAAGGTATTTCATGGCCTGGGTCCTGGCATAGGCCCGGGCCTGACCGCCCAAAGGTGCGCCAGCCGACCGCAACAAGACGATCCACGCCCCAGCCAGCGACACGGAGGCGATTGCATAGGCTGGGACCGCGACGACCAACGCGCCCGCAAGCTGCATCCGGGACAGACCCGCCAGCACCTGCCAGTCCGCTTTGACCAGCGCAACGGCAAAGTAAATCGACAGACCTGCCGCCAGGATGAAACCGAGCCGCTTCACATGCGCCATGATACGCGTCGAACGAGGCACGCTTACCGTTTCAGAACAAACAGCTGGTTCGCGCCACCGAGGAAGGACCGGTAGACCTCGACGTCAAGGCCGGCCTCCGCAGCGATTTCATGCATGCTCGCTTCGTCAATCAGGGTTTCGTGCTCTTCGGCGGCGTCGTGACTGAACAGGCCAATCCTGGCACCAGCCTCATGCACCCACTCGAAAGCCGGCTTCGGCGTTGTCAGGACCATGTGTCCGTTCGGCGCCATATACTCGGCCCAGTCGGCCAGCACCTTGGCAGGCGCGGCAATATGCTCGATCACGGCAAGTGCGGCGATGGTGTCGAACACATGGCTCTTCTCAGGCATGTCCGGTTGGAACGTGTAGGCCGGCATGTGCGCCTTGGCCATCAGCAGGGTGGCCGGATCGCGATCGACGCCGATGTATCCGGCCTTGTTGCAATGCTCTGCAAGGGCACCGTTACCGCATCCGATATCGAGCACGGCACCGCGCATGAACCCCTGCGCGGCACGGACACGCTGGCGCTGGAGGAAGGGCGAGAGCAGCCCCTGGGCACCCTGGTGCTGGTGGTCGTCTTGCTGCTCGGTTTGGGCGCTATTGGTTGATTGCATTTTGGAATCTCCCGGCTGGATCATTTTTGAGAAGGGCGTCACGCACGGTGCTGAAGTCGACCTCGGCCGTCTCGGCATCACCCAGTTCAGACCGCATCAGCCGGAACCGCACATCTTCGAGCAGCGTGCGGTTGACCGCCTGCAGGTCGGCGATCACCCCGACAGCAAAGCTGATGAAGCTGCCCATCGAGAGGACCGACAACAGGATCAGCGACTGGATCTTGCCGTCGCCGTCACCGGTTGCATATGCCCAGAGGAAACGGGCGCCGATCAATGCGGCAAGGCCACCGAGTACGACACCTGCGGTGAAGAATGCCCGGAGCGGTTTGTAGGCGAGGAAGACCCGCAAAATCGTCACCAGGGAGCGCTGGACATAGCTGCGCATGGACTTCATCAGGCGCGACGGACGGGTTTCGCCATTGGTGCGGATCGGCACCGACGTGATCCGCATCCGCTTTCGGCCTGCCTGGATGATCGTCTCCAGCGTGTAGGTGTACTCCGAGAACACGAACATGCGCATCGCTGCTTCGCGGTGGATTGCGCGGAAACCCGACGGGGCGTCCGGAACCTCGGTGTTGGAAGCGATGCGAACCGCATAGCTGCCCAGCTTCTGGAGCGATTTCTTGAGCGGCGACCAATGCGCCGTTGCCATCACCGGCCTTTCACCGACAACGATTTCGGCCTCACCGGCGAGGATCGGCGCAACCAGGTCGGGGATGCAACTGGCATCGTACTGGTTGTCGGCATCGGTGTTGACGATCGTATCGGCACCGAGCTTAAGGCACGCCTCGATACCTGCCATGAACCCCTTGGCCAGTCCCTGATTGTGGCGGAAGGATACCACATGGTCGACACCATGGTTTCGGGCGACCTCGACGGTCCGGTCCGTCGAGCCGTCATCTATGATGAGCCATTCGACGCTGTCATAACCCTCGACCTGCCGCGGCAGGAAAGACAACGTCAGCGCAAGCGTGCCTTCTTCGTTCAGACAAGGGATCTGAATGATCAGTTTACGGCCCATCACCGGCACTCCTGACGTCTACGCGTTCTCTTTTGTTGGCGTAACTATCTCAGGGTATGGCGAAGAAACGGTTACCTGTTTTGCCTGCTTTTCAGGGGAGCGTTAAAACAATGCCCTCCCCCATTAAGGGTCTGGTACGATCGGTACCACTAGCGTTTGCGCTCCCAATGGGTGCCGTGGCGCGACTTCATGAAACCGGCAAAGGCATCAGCCAGGCGACGGATATCGCCCTTCACATGACCCCGGTACCGGCCGGAGAAGTGATGCAGACTGTTTTCGTCGTCACGCTCCAACTCGCGGCTCAGCGACAGGCGCTGCCGGATGGGCTCGGAGAAGGCCCGGTCCCGCCAGTCAGCACGCAGCTGTCCCAATGCGCGTTGGTGCGCCCGCGATCGGGGCGCGTATCGGGTGCAGACGACAAACTGGCGATCGGGGATGGTATCGCGTTCATGGCCGATCCACTCGCACATGCTGGGATGAACCAGCCAGTTCAGGAACTGGTGCACACCCCAGATCGACAGCACTTCAGCCAGGGTTGGTGTGACGTAATAGTCGGCCAGCTTCAAACCTGTCCGACACAGCGCAGAAATGTGCGGGGGGCAGTCGATGAGCACAAGGTCACACGATTCCCGGATGTCGGCGGTGGAATCCTGAATGATTTTGCCAAGCTGGTCGCCAATCTCGAACCAGCCGTCGCCAGGGCTTCGTTCGAGGTGCGGTTCGAGGAACCGCATGCCCGGATGGGCCGGCAACAGGGACACCCATCCATCATCAACAAGCTTGTCCTTGGATGCGACAAGCTCCTCGATCACGGTTGCGGTGCGGGTATCGACCAGGTCCACCTCGGACTTCACCTTGGTTTCGCCGCCGGGAATGAACGTGTCGAGTATTGCGGGCACGCCGCCGCCCTGGTTGAGCGCTCGTCGCACGCCATTGCTGGTGAGCAAGGTCTCGCTCAGGTTGGCCTGGGCGTCAAAATCATAGAGCAGGACATGGATGCCGTAGAAATACGCCAACCCCTCTGCAAGCATCAAAGCTGTCGTGGACTTGCCAACCCCTCCCTTGAGGTTCGCTACGGCAACAACAGGCGGCGGTAACGCCATGCGCAGCCCTCTCCTTACTGTACGTTTCGTATCGGCAATTGTTTGGCACGGTGCGCAAGCGTTGGCCAGCGCGCGTACCACACACTGCGAGGTATATGACGCACGCCGTGCAGAATACCTACTTCGCTTTGCGCGACTTTTTCTTTTTTTCCGAAAGCTCTCGCGTGCGCCGCTCGCGTTTTATCGCGTCTGCCTTGCCCGTCGCGACGAACCAAAAGATCTGCCACGCCTCCTTGAGGCTCAGGCGGGGATTTGGTCTGGCCGTGCCAACTTTCTCCTTCGCGGCGACCTTGGGTTTCTTGCGTTTTTTTGGTTTGGCCGGCGGTTCTGGCTCCTCTGGGCGATCACCATCCATATCGATGCGGGGCGCTTCGCCATGGTAGAGCGACAGGTCTTCCGGCGCTGTCAGGAACTCGGTCTGCGCCGGGCGATTTTGTGCCGTCTCATCGACGTTCGAGAGCAGGTGTTCATCTGAAAAGTCGATCGCAAGCTCGACCCAGAGCGGAAGGTGATCGGACATTTGCCATGTCATCCACCGCTTCCTGAAATAGTCCTTGTCCTTACCGCGGTCGGCTGGCGACCCATCGGGTTTCAGGTCCCGGTGACGCACCGGCAGAACCTGCGCGTAGTGTTCGTAGTGTTCTTCCTTGAAGAGCGACTCGGTAAAATTGAACGCGCCAGCAGACAGAAATGTACACTCATCCTTGCGGGTCCGAAACGCGATCTGGTCATAATACTTCGTTCCGAGGACATTCGAGGGGAACAATTCGGGCGGAAGGATGAACCCGGCCTTGGTCAGCGCCGCCATCGTCTCATCCATAGTATTCTTGATGTTGAAGTCACCCAGCAGAATGTAGTTTTCGTCCTCTCGCTCGGCCCGTCTGGCCATTTCCGCGGCGATGTATTCGATTTCAGCGACCCTGCGTTTGTAGCCATCCGAATTCTTCGAATTCGAACCGAAGTAGATATGTACTGTGCAGAGCGAGAATCTGAACCAGCCTGCCTGGAACGACACCATGAACGGGGTCCTCGCAAACTGGCGTTCATCCGGCAACAGGGCATGCTTCGGCAGGACGATCTCGCCAGCGATCTGGCGGAAGCTGACCTTCGACTTGTCGTAGACAAAGGCCATCCGCTCCCGGTTTCCCGAAGCGCCGACGGTAACGTCAGTCGCGATAAAATCCCAGTCGGGGCCAAGCAGGCGCAGCACCTGACGAAGGGGCGTGAGATCCTCGTTCACCTCCTGGATCGCGCAGATGTCAAAGCTGGAAATGACTTCCGCAATGTAAAGCAGGCTCTCCCGGCGCCGCGGTCCATGCCGGAACTTATTGTTATCGAAATCACGCAGGTTCCAGGTGCCGACAATCAGGGAGCTTTCGCGCGTGCGATTAGGCACCCCATTTGGCGCAGGCGATTTGAGCTGAGCCCTGAGATCCAGAAGCCGCCTTGAAACCCAGTCCTTTTCTGATTCTGAGAAAAGGCGCCGGTTCCGAAGGTCCCGGTAGAAAACCATCGCGATATATCCTCCGCGGCGGGCCGCCTGCCGTTCTGGCGGGCGGTTGGAATTTGGCGGCCTGATCACCAGACCGATCGCAGATTACCGGATTCGCGAGGGGCGTCTTTGCCAGAGCATTTCCGGCAAGCCATTGAAACCCGCCGCCGAACCGGTCATTTCCCCTGACTATGCCTGACGCGCCTCCCCCCTCCTCCAGCGCCAAGATCATCACCCTTGGCTGCCGGCTGAACACCTATGAATCCGAG
>JBCBKE010000094.1:0-8838 GCA_038522375.1 Pseudomonadota bacterium | reverse complement strand
AATGGCGCGGGCTTTTGGCTGGATAGGGCAGGGCGCGCCGAGCGATGCTGGAGACGCGTTCGCATTAGACTGACAGCACCGGGCGAACGCCAGTGCTTCATCGGCTTCGATGATCGGCCGGACGGTCTCGTCGAACCGTAGCCGGCTCACATGGGGCGGTAGCTTGATCCCGAAGGCTTTGAACAGCCCGCGGATCTCATTCTCCAGATCGATGCACTTGTTCAAGATGGCCTTCCGGGCCGCAAGGAGCGCCTTGATGTCATGGCTCTCACGGCTCTTCATGTGGACAGGGCGAAACCAACCCGCCCGGAGGATCTGAGCGATACCTCGCGCATCGGTCTTGTCGGTTTTGTTTCGCATAGCAGACAAAGCCGCAGCCACCTGGCGGGTTTCCATGCAGACCACCTCAAACCCTTCCGCCGTCAAGCCGTGGTAGAGCGTCTGGCTCATGGTCCCGGCTTCGAAGCCGATCCGTTCGATAGAATGATTCAATGGCCGAAGGTGATCGGCGATCGCTTCGACTTCGCAATCGAGCGTTCGCTCCTCAATGATCGCGCCATCGCCATCTATCACACACAGCGCGACCGACCGCAGCGACACATCTAATCCGACAAACACATTCATGGTCTTCTCCCTAAGTCCGCAGGTGGAGCCTGCGATCATATCAGGAGCTCGACTGGCTCTCAGTCCGCCCGATTACCCATGCTTATGCGCCCACTCCGGCCGACCAGGACCGCCGAACCAACAGGCATGAACTCGCCGATCCTTGCCTCTCGCAACGGGTTACGAATGAGTCCGTTATCGGCGTGGCCTCCGCCGTTCGAGAGCGTCGTTTTTCTTAGGCATTTCGTCTGAGGCGCGGGTTGTCGCCCCACCGTTCACGAATGGTGTTGGCCAGGCGCTTCGATCCTTCAAGCTCGCCAGCCGCGACGTGTGTCGGCCTCGATGAGGGCGAAGACGGCTGGCGACAGCGTGCCGGTGACGGGGATACCCCGCTGGCTCTGGTAAGCCATCAGCGCGCCGCGGCTCTGGTTGCCCCAGAGGCCGTCAATGCGACCGGGATCGAAGCCCATACGAGCGAGGGATGATTGAACGGTACGCTGGCGGCTGCGCTCGTCGAGCTTCACATAGCGGTCGAGGCTGGCGCGGTACTGGTCCGGGTCGCCGAGCCCGTTTTCCAAGCACGGGCGATAGTCAATATCGAAATGGCGCGCAACGTGGATAAGCGTTGCCGCTTCTGCAATGCGTCTCTGGGCGAGTTGGGGCCCGTCGGCCCAGCGGGCGTCAAAACCGATCTGTGCCGAATTCACACCGTCATCGATCAGCAGCCTCGCGTCCACATTGTTGGCGCCGACAAAGACCCCGATGGCGGTCGAAAACTCAATGATACCGTCGCGCTCGGAGACGAAATCTCCTGCGATGTAGTCGAACCGGCGGTCCGCTCCCAGCCGCAGCCGCCCCGTCAGCCATTCCAGGTCGCCGAGCCCGCCAGACGCACGGAGGAGTTCGTCATCCTGGGTCCAGGCCCCGTCGATCTTGAAGGCCGGGCGGACTTCGAGCTTCCGGTAATTGTCCTCGCGGGTGGAGCGGACGCGGCCCGTTTCCATCTTCGAGATCGCCGTGATCACCAGCCAGTCGCTTGCCTGGCTGAGGCGTGAGCGGTCGTTCAGGCGTTCCGGTATGGTCCGGTCGCGGATGGTATCGACTTCGATCACGATCGGCTGGGCGTCGGACTCCTCGATGAGGGACCCGAGGCATTGCAGGCCAAACGAATGCTCGGTCACCACAGGCGTCACATCGGAGCGGCCCTGCATCACCGGGCTCTGGGGGTTGATCGCTTCCATCGTGCCGCAGGCGCCGAGGGAAAGGACTGCAATCGCCGATACGGCAGTTTTCAAGGCGTTGAAGGGGCTCATGTTTTCGTCTCCAGGCGCGTGTTGCTGTTCTGGAGGGACAACGGCGACGCCCCGGATTTTATTCCCCGCCGGCAAGGCAGGTTTCCGAATTCCAATCGTTTGCGATCAGGCAGCTCTCGGTGTCCGCATCGACACCCATCTGGGCACCCAGGCCGGTCAGCACAGTGTCGATCACCTCGGCATCAAAGCCCGAGGCGAGCTGGAAACCGCTTTGCGGGTCGCTGCCCTGTTCGGCGTGCAGCAGCACCTCGACCGTCCATGTCTCATCCCGGCGACAGGCGATGCCAACCACGGCGCCCCCACCCCCTGACGCTTCGAACTCGCGGCAGGTGACGCCGCCAGCGGTCGGGAATGTGGCGACCACATCGAACTGGCCGGCCGGGAGGTCCACCACCTCCGCGGACATCCGGGTCTCAAGGACCTGCGCGAGCGGACTTACCCCATCGAGTTGCCCCGCCACCAGGATCGCGTTATCGGCCGCTGGCGGCGGGGCCAGCACCGCGGACCCGAAGGCGACGCCGAAGCCGAATACGGCGCAGGCGGCGATGGCCTGTCCCCACGCCGGCAAGCCTATGGTGCGGCGCGCGCGGGCGGCATTCAGCGACGTGACATTCTCGCCGCTCGTACTGCCGCCCATGACGAGGGCTTCGAGGTGGAGTGGCACAGGCTCATCCAGAGGGGCGTCGAAAGCGCCTGTCAGCGCATCTGCCGTCAGCCGATAGCCATCTACTTCTTCGGCAAGCGCTGGATCTGCCGCGATGGCCGTTTCGACCCGGCTTGCGTCTTCAGGGCCCAACTGGCCATCGGCGTAGGCCATCAACAGGTCTGCCGAGATTCCTTCAGGATAGGTCACATCTTCAGTCATCGCGCCAATCCTTCCTGGCCTAGAAACTTTGCCATGGTCTTTCGCGCCCGGGACAGCCGGCTCATCACCGTTCCGATCGGGACCCCCGCCATGTCGGCGGCCTCCTGGTAGGAATAGCCCTCGACGAGCACCAGCACAGCGAGCGATCGCTGGTCATCGGCCAGTTGCGCCAGCGCCCTCGTCACCCCGTCGCGTATCGCGTGCTGGTCGGCGTGGCCTGGATCGTGCCTGCCGGGAATACGCTCCATCATGTCCGCGTCCATGGTGTCCTCCCTGCTCGCCGCCATCCGGCGATTATCGATCCAGCTCGTCTGCACGATCCGGAACAGCCAGCTGTCGAGCCGTGTGCCGGGAGTGAATTGGTCGAGCCGGCCAAGCGCCTTTTCCAGTGCGGTCTGAACCAGGTCATCTGCATCGGCCTGGGCGCCGGTGAGACCGAGCGCAAAGCGCCTCAGCCTTGGGATCAAGGTCACGATCTCCCTGCGGAGGGCGGTGTTGTCTGTCATGTGCCATGTCCCCCGAAAAACGTCACAGCCCTGTCATTTATTCCAAGACACCTGGAATTGGTTGCAGCAGTGCGGCTGGCAGGAATATTCATGGGGGTGTTCCCGTTGTCAGCTTACACCCTTGTTCGTTGTGGAGGTATCCGATGAAGTGGGCACACACCAGCGTCTCGTCCCGGGCGCTCTGCGCGGGTCGCGCCGTTTGGGTCGAGCCGAAGCGCCTGCTGCGGTGCACAGTTGCGGCGGTGGCGTGTTTGGCGCTGCCGATGGTCCTGCCGGCGCAGGTGCTCCCTTACGATACAATCGCAGCCGCCCAGGCCGAAGACATCGACGACGACGACTTCGATGATGACGATGACTTCGATGATGATGATTTTGACGAGGACGATTTCGGAGACGACGACTTCGGAGACGACGACCTCGGGGACGACGATTTCGGAGATGACGACTTCGGGGACGATGACTTCGGCGACGACGAAGATTTTGGCGATGACGATGACTTTGAAGACGATGATTTTGGGGATGACGACGACTTCGGGGATGATGACGAGGACCTAGACGACGATGATGACGATGAATTCGACGACGACGAAGGTTTTGGCGACGACGATGACTTTGAAGACGACGATTTCGAGGATGATGACCACGACCTGGACGATGATGATGACGATGAATTCGACAACGATGACGATTATGATTTCGACGACGACGATGACTACGATGATCAGGACTATGACGAGTATGATGACGACGAACGGGACTTCGGCGTTGTCGGCCTCGAGCCGGACGATTTCGAGTTTGACGAGGAGGGCTTTCCCGCGCGCTCCAATGAGATCCTCGCCTTCGACCTCGGGCCAGACGATCTTGCCATTGCCCAGGATCTTGGTTTCGAGATCATCGATCGCCGCGAGCTGAGCGCTCTCGGCGGATCCCTCGACCGCCTGCGCGTGCCGCCGCAATACTCCCTGCCGGGCGCGGTGGATGCGCTGGAAGGCGCACTCCCGGCCGCCCCGTTTGATTACAACCACATCTACGTGTTGCCCGAGGGCCTCCCAAGCACGGAGGCCGGCCCGATAACGCCCCTTGGCGAAGCGCAATCGGGCAGCGGCATCCGCATCGGCGTCATCGACACCCTCGTCGATACAGCCCATCCCAGCCTTGTGGGACAAGCAATATCGGTTCGAGATTTTGCCAGCGGGCAGGACCGGGACCGCGTGCACGGAACCGCTGTGGCATCCATCCTGGTCGGCTCCGATGATGGCGCCGGCTATTCGGGATTGGTGCCCGGCGCGCAGGTCTTCGCCGCAAACGTGTTTGCAATCGATGATGCGGGCCTGCCAGCCACCGACACGCTTGCCATGGTGGAGGCACTTGACTGGCTGTCGGGCCAGGATGTGGGTGTGGTCAGCATCTCCATTGCAGGGCCAGACAGCGCAGTGTTCGCCGAGGCGATCGAGCGGGTGCAGTCGCGCGGGCAAGTTGTCGTGGCTGCGGTTGGCAATGACGGGCCCGCCGCCCCGCCCCTGTTTCCAGCCGCCTATGACGGCGTTGTGGGTGTGACGGCGATTGACCTCAACCGGCGGGTGTTTCGCCGCGCAGGACGGGGCGAGCATGTGGATTTCAGCGCGCCGGGCGTCCGTGTGCGCGCAGCCTCTGGCAGCGGAGACTACGCCATCATGAGCGGAACGAGTTTCGCGACGCCCGTCGTCGCGGCCCTGATCGCCCTGAGGATTGCCAGCCGGACGCCTACGGCGGGCACCGAACTGGGTCAATTGAACCGCGCAGCGCTCGACCTGGGGCAACCCGGCAAGGACACGGTGTTTGGTTATGGCCTTCTGACGGCCAGTGGAGGGCAATAGGATGAGCGGTTTCAGGGCTTTGTCGACCGCCAGCCTGTTGGCGATCGCCACCGCGTGCGCGGCCGTACCGAACCCTGTGGGCGCGCTCACGTCCCAGGAACCGGCATCCCAAGCCGCCGAGGTCGATCCCGTCCCGGGCACGGTGTTCGTCTATAATGACGGCCGCGTGGAGCGTTTCCTCCGCCGTGAGGACGACAGCCTCGTGTGGGCAACCCGGGCTGGGCGCGAATACAAACGGGCTGCCAATCCTGCACTCCCCATCCTGTCCTGGGACATTGGCCAGCGGTCGGGGCGCCGCGAGGTGTTCGGCAATGCCGACGCGATCTGGCCACCCGCATCGGGCGCGCGGGCGCGGTTCCGGGTGCTCAGCGAGGTCAGCGACGGTGAGCGGCGCCGGCGGATGAGCCAGGCCTGGTCCTGCGCCGTTGATGGGCCGGAAACCGAAAGCGTTCCGGCGGGTGATTTCGGGATTTACAAGATCACCTGTGAGCGTTTTTCGGTGAACTCCATGCGTCTCCTCGAGCAGCGCACATGGTGGTGGTCGGAAGATGTGGGCCACTATGTGCGCCGCCGGTTCCAGAGTCTCCGCGACGGTGAGGTGTCTGACATCGCGTTGTGCGCGTCTCTACCGGAGCTACGGGCGAGCGAGGCGCGGATCGAAGCGCTCCTCGAGGACTGCTGATCGCCTTCAGGATACCGCGCGGAGGGCGCTGGGTGTCTGGCCGACGATCTCGATCAGGCTAACGTGCTGGTTCCGGCAAAAGCTTCGAATACGGGCCATCAGGGCATCGTCTTCAGCGAGCCAGGGATCATCGATGATCAGCACGCGCGGTCCATGGCACAGGGCCCTGGCCAGCCGCAGCCTTGCGAGCACGTCCTCCGACAAGGAAGCCGATTGCGGATCGATGACGGGGTTTTCGTCGAGCCACTCTGATGGGAGTCCCGCAATGCCGAGCGCATCCGCCATGGCCTCTGGCGCGGCACGCCTGCGCCCGGCCAGAACCAGATCCAAGGGCCCCCGCACAAGGCCGCGCCGGGGCCCGGCATACGCCACCCGGCGGGCCCAGTCGATGTCGCGCACATCGGCGGCGTTCAACTCCCCCACCGTCACTGACGCGTCGGCGGAGAGGACCGCCTCAAGACGGGCCTCGGCCTCGTTTCGCGGGAGGGTGACGTGCTCGCCCCCAGCGACGATCGGGTCGCCCTTCCAGCTCAATGTCAGGCCGCGACCAGTCTTCAGGCGCACCTCGCCCTTTGGCGCCGCCCCAGCGCATTGGTTTCCAAGCGCAGCAATTTCAACGAGTTTCGCCATGGCAATCCGGCGCTCAACGAAGTGGATCACAGCCTGCATCAGTTGGCTGCATGCAAGGCTCGCCAGCGAGAGCGCAAAGAGGAGCGCAGCCCAGCCCGCAACCCCGCCCGTCGGTGAGAGCCCAAACCCCTGCAGCGCCACAGCTGCCGCCGCGCCGAGGGGGAGCGTGAGCAGGGCAGGAAGCTTCATCAGGCTTGCGGCCGCCACCTGGCGAGTCTGGGCCTCCAACGCGTCTTCCGCCGCCCGGTGCATTGTCCCGATGGCCCGCCGTTCCGACGCGTAGGCCGCGCTGGCGCTGGCGCCCAGCAGCAGGTCGCCGATCTTCGCAGACAGCCGCCCCTTGTGCTTGCGCCGCTCGCGCACGTCCGAATGCAGTTGCGCAAAAAGCATCCCGCCCGCGATCACCCCCAGCAAAGGGCCCACCATGGTCGCCGCCAGCCCCGCAGCCCCGGCGGTCCACCAGCCCGAGATCACCGCACCCACCAGGCCAAGCCCGCCCGCGATACCGCCGCACACCCCCACCCGCGCCCAGTCCTTCAGCGCGGAAAGATCCCCGGTCATCCGGATCGCGATGGTGCCGAACCGGCCCGGCCCACCCCGGCTGGCAACCTTGATAGCTTGGCGTCCAAGCGTGCGGCGGACATGGTTGGCATAGTCGAGGCCCAGCCGTTCGCCCATGACGTCGCGAGACCAATTGAAGCCCGCCGCGACAATGCCGGTGGACACCAGAAAAATGATGGCTTGTTGCCCGCCGGTGGCCCCTACCAGCAGGGCCTTCAGCGCGCCTGTGGCAGCCACCTGAGCCGCCACTTCTCCCACCGCCACTGCAACGAGCAGGGCAAAGGCCTGCCGCCGCGATGGGTCCATCAGGGGTGGGATCCTGAGTTCGTTCGCCCCAGCCATCAGCTGGCCAGGGCTCGTGTGGCGTGCGGCGCGAACACGGTCGCCAACCCAGCCAGCGGCGCAACGGGCGTGAGCCAGCGCTTGGCCTCGCTCCCCTCGCACAGGGCCGCCAGGCTGAGCACGGGGATATCGACAAAGGCTGCGGTCTCGCGCACGGCCAGGGGCGACGCCGTCACGCTCCCGCTCACCGCCGCAATCTCAAGGTCAAGCGACCGTGCGAGGTTCAGCCCCGTGAGGATGCTCGGCGCGCTGTCGGCCGCAAAGGTCCAATGGTCCACCAGACCGCGGAACCGCTCATTCCGCAGAAGCTCGGCGGTCTCCTGTTGGAACACGCCATCGGCGATCTCCACCACCGCCACGTCGCAACCGGCCATCTCCAGGCTCGCGATCAGCGTTTCGGCCGCCTCGATCACGGTGCCGATCTCCTCGCGATAGGTGGAGGCGAGCCCGGCATCGGTGAAATCCAAAGCCTTGACCGCACCGGCATCCTCGAAGGTGAAAAGGTCCCCACCCGAGCAGGTGCCGGTTACCTTGGCCGCGCCGACCTTCAGGCCCTGGGCCGTCAGGCCCTTGATGATGCCGCCCGCCATGGTGGTCTTGCCGGCATTCATGCTGGCGCCGAACACGCAGATCACGGGCATGGCGCGCTCGCCGGGGGCAGTCGTCTCGCTTGGAAAACCCGCAAGGTTCAGCGGCTCTTCATTCGTGTCCACGAACACACCAACGGGCTTCAGCAGCGTCGGCGGGCTCTTCTCGCTGGCAAACTTGGCGTTTGTCTCGCGGATCCTGCCAGCCATGCCGCCGGCTGCGGCCAGCTCGCACAGGCGAAGGTCTGGCGGGCACTCGGCCTCATAGGCGTCGGGGGCATAGCGGTTACCATAGACAAGGATAACCTCGTCATCGGGATAGAGGTTCTGCTTCCGCCCGCTCGGCGCCTGGAGGCCCTTGAGCCGGCCAACCTCCAGCACACGCGCAAGCAAGATGTCGCCCGGGCGTGGGCGGCGCGTCCTGTCGTCAACCGTGCGCAGGGCCGAGAGCGGCACATTCCGAACCGAAAAGGCTCGCTTGGCAGCCTGCAGCCGGGCTTCGTCAATGATGGAAATCATGGGGCTCGTCTCCGTTTTACCACACCGCAGGCTCATCCCCTTGCGGTTCACTGGGACAACGGCGGGCGGGACGAAATTATTCCGCCTTAAAAACAAGTCATGCCGGGCTGTTTGGGCCCGACATCACAAGGGAATCCGACTGCAAGGTCAGGTCAGAAGCGGAGGCCAACCTCCACCAGTCCAACGGCGCCGTCGTCGCTGTTTCCGAAGGCATCCTCGGTGTTGAGCAGCACGGCATCGGCGGCCACATAGATGTTGGTCGTGATGTCGTACTCACCGCCGACGCCATAGCGCGAGACCGTCCCGCCATTCTCATCCCCGATGGCGACCAAGGCAGCCACGGCCCAGCCCTCTTCCCGCCTGGACACGCCGGC
>JBCBKE010000093.1:0-8946 GCA_038522375.1 Pseudomonadota bacterium | reverse complement strand
CAATTGATCTCACGGTTGACTACCTTCGGTCCGCAAAGGCGGAAGATCTCTTCGCCCGCACGAGGGTCGTCAAGCTAGGCTCACGCATGACCACGGTTCGCGCTGAGGCGTGGCAGACGGAACGGGAAAAGCCTGTGGCAATGCTGAGGGCACAATTCCTGGTCGCTGCACCGGAAACAGGCCCAGCGTCTGCGTCGTGATGGCCGTTTCGATGCGCCGTCGGCACGTTCTGGCGCGTCCCTCTTCTACCGTGGTCTCCCGGCATCACCGGCGCGTTTTCGCCGATGGCCAGGCCGGCGTCGTTCTTGCTTCCCGACCGGTACGGTTCTAACAAGGCTTAAACGGGCAAATGGGGACGCAAGGCAGGATGGGTGACCCCTGCCCTTATTGCGCTCCCGTCGAAAACGATCCGTTAGCGCGTTGGATGGGTGGTCATGCAGTACAATGTGACGACACAGTTGGGTGATGCACGAAAGGTCGATGGCTTCCTGCTGGATGGCCTGGGAGCAATAAACCTGTCGCCGAGTCGAGAGGCACTCATGGTTTCATTCGGCGCTGGCGCAGATCCATCGTCGCTCATGAACGCGCCCGCCCTTTCCGCGCCGATCCAGTCCGCCCCACCGACACAGTCAGCTCCGCCGATAATCGGTACGGGCGTGACGGAAGCGGAGGATCTGGAGCTTGTCGCCTATGTCGTTGAGGTCAATCCGGGGCTGAACCCCTCCGGCGGCGAACTCATTCGGCTTGAAAACCCAGGCCCGGCGACCGGCACGGCCACCGGACAGTTTGCCGGCAACGCTGGCACCTATGACATCGATATCGGGTTCTTTGACGAGGGCGATGGCGTCTCCACGTGGACCCTCCTAATCAATGGCCAGAGTATAGGAACGTTCTTCGGGTCTGCCGGAAACGGGGCGGGCATTCCGAGGACCCAGACCTTCACCGTGCAGTTGGAAGACGGCGATACGATCGCCGTCCAGGGAGAAAGGGACCAGGGCGAACTGGCCCGGCTGGACTTCGTCGATATCCAACCTGTCGTTCCGGGGTCGGCCGATATCGAGGTGGGCATTACGGAATTCGAAGACCTGGCGCTGATCGGCTTCACGGTGGAAGACCGCGCCGGCGTGTCCGGACGCGAGAATGTCTTCACGCTGACCCAGGGCTCTGCGTCGGGCACTTTCAACGGACCGGACGGCGCCTACGAACTGGACATAGACTACATAATCGAAAACGATGGCGAACCGGACTGGCGTATCCTCGTCAACGGTGTTGAGCAGGCGACCTTCACCGGCCCGCTTGCTGACAATGCTACAGCGCTCGCCGAGTTCATCCTGCCCTCGGTCAATCTGGAAACGGGCGATACGATCACGGTTGAAGGAGTGCGCGACGGCAATGCGCTTGCGCGCCTGGATGCGCTGAAACTGACGCCGCTCGATCCCGGGATCAACACAGCGCCATTGGCCGCGAACGATATCGGCCAGATGTTGGATACCGAGTCCCGCACTTTCGATGTGCTCGCCAATGACAGCGATGCAAACGCTGACCCGCTCACAGTAACTGCCCTTATTGATTCCGAGACCTCCACCCCCGTCAATCCTGGCGACACGATTGACGTCTTCAACAGGACCTTTGAGGGCGCCACCATCCTGGTCGGTCAGGCAACACTCAACAGTGATTTCTCCATCACCCTCAATCCAACAGATGGTTTCGAGGGCGAGTTCTTCCTCGAGTACGAGGTCTCGGACGGCACGAACACTGACGTCGGAGAACTGGCCGTTGATGTTTTCAACGGGACGATCATCCCCCCAATCGAACCCAGTTTCGATGTCAGTGGGTCCGGCGCGCGATCAGTATCGCTGGAGATCGCCGCCAACGCGATCAGCCAGCGCGATATCACGATCAACTGGGCAGACGGCACACCAAACGCCTCCGGCACGCTGACGGCAGACAATGCCGGGTCGTTCAACCACACCTTCGACACCGGCGGAGTCTTCGATGTGATCATCGACGCTGACAGTTCGGTTGCCGACCAGCAAACGACTGTGCGGGTCTTCGTGGCTGCAAGCGGCACGGGAAACGGAGACGGCGAGGCCCTCCAGGGAGACAATGGCGTCAATGCCCTGCTCGGCGACGGCGGGAACGATATCCTCAAGGGTGGTGCAGGCGACGACTTCATTCGGGGTGAGACAGGGCTGGACTTCATCGAAGGTGGAGAAGGCGCCGACACCCTCGTCGGTGGCGGTGGCCGGGACGTTTTCAACTACGGCGCCACCAGCGAAGGTGGCGATACCATCGTCGACTTCGTACCGGGAATTGACCAGATTCGCGTGGACGCGGCCGGCTTTGGTGGCGATCTGTTCATCGGCAAGCGGGTGGAACTGGTCATCTCGACCGGTGCAGCCACACTTAATGAGGATGGTGCTTTCCTCTACAATCCTAACGCGGGAACGCTCTTTTACGATGTCAGCGGCGCCGGGTTCAGCCAACCGGTCCTGATTGCAACACTCGAAGGTGCGCCCTCGATTACGGCAGGCGACATCCTCGTTTCCGCCGATTTGACGCTGCAGGGCACCCGCACAGCCCCAGCGCCCGATCGGGCCGAACCGGCATCCGCGCCAGCGTTGGCAATCGATGGGGATGAGGGGACCCGCCCTCAGCCCGACGATACATCCGGCACCGACAGCACAGTCATCGATCAAGCCCCAAGCGATGTCACCCAGCCGAACAGCCAAATTCAAAGGGTCGCGCCGAAAACTGACCAGGCTGCCGATTTCCTGGACATGTCGCGCGTTGCAGAAAGCACCGATGATGGCCTTGATGCGTTCGATTTCCGCGACCTGCCACTCCATACCGCAGAACCGGTCCTTGATCTTACCGCGCTGGCTGAAGCGCCGCCCGCGAAGGCCTCTGAAATGGTCCAACAGGACCTTTGGCCATTCTTCGGTCCAGACGATTGGTTGATGGTTCCAGACGACGAATATCTTCCTTAGGCGGCGCACGAGCGAGAAGGCGGCAACAACGCCTTTTCTGCTGTGCTGAAATTGGTCCGGCCTCCGTGGACTTGGCTTGGGCCCTATGCGATAGGCCGTCGCTTCAGGATAAATCCCTAACCCACGCTGCGCCCGGAAAACGGGCTGCGCCCCGCTCAAGGATCAGAAAGATGGATGTGACGCAAACCCAGGCCGAAGGACTGAACCGGACTTTCGAGGTGCGCGTACCGGCCTCGGAGTTGCAGGCGAAGTTTGATGCCAAGGTGGATGAAATCCGCCCTCAGATGCGTCTAAAGGGTTTTCGCCCTGGCAAGGTGCCGGCCACCCACGTGAAGCGGATGTACGGCCGTTCCATCATGGGTGAATTGGTGGAAGACCTGGTCAAGCAAACCAACGAAAAAGCCATTGATGATGCTGAAGTACGGGCCGCATCCCAGCCGCAGATGCACTGGGATACGGAAATCGATTCCGTCCTGGCTGGCGAGGCAGACCTCAACTACCGCTTCGATATCGATATCATGCCGGAGTTCGAACCAACAGATATCTCAACGATATCGATCGAGCGGCCGGTTGCGGATATCCCGGACGAGGAGGTCGATGAGTCCCTGAAAAGGCTGGCCGAGCAAAACACCAAATACGAGGCGCGCGGGAAAACCGCCAAGGCTCGTGACGGCGATGCCGTCGTGATCGATTTCGTCGGCAAGATCGATGGTGAAGCGTTCGACGGCGGTACGGCAGAAGAGCAGGCGGTGGTCATTGGTGCGGGTCGCTTCATTCCCGGTTTCGAGGAACAACTGGTCGATGTGAAGGCCGGCCAGGAAACCGAACTCAATGTCACCTTTCCCGACGACTACCCATCGGAAAACCTTGCCGGAAAAGATGCTGTGTTCGAGGTCAAGGTCATTGAAGTGCGGGCACCGGAAACCCCTGAGATTGATGACGAATTCGCCCAGGGCCTGGGTGCCGAGGATCTTGAAGCGCTGCGTGACATGTTCCGTAGCCAGATCTCCGGCCAATATGACCAGGCCTCCCGTCAGAAGGCGAAAAGACAATTGCTCGACGTGCTCGATGAACGGCACAGCTTCGATCTGCCGCCCACGATGGTGAAGCAGGAGTTTGACCAGATCTGGTCCCAACTGATGCAGGAGAAGGACGCTGATCGCTTGTCTGAAGAGGACAAGGCGAAATCCGATGATGAGTTGAAAGACGAATACACCAAGATCGCCGAACGCCGTGTGCGGCTAGGATTGGTGCTCGCTGAAATCGGCCGACTGAACAGTATCCAGATAACGGAGCAGGAAGTTCAGCAGGCCGTCATTGCCCAGGCGCGACAGTATCCCGGCCAGGAGCGGGAAGTGATCGAGTTCTTCCAGAAGAACCCGGATGCAATGGCAAACGTTCGCGCGCCGATCTACGAGGAA
Source organism: Pseudomonadota bacterium (assembly GCA_038522375.1). Lineage (GTDB taxonomy): Bacteria > Pseudomonadota > Alphaproteobacteria > Caulobacterales > Hyphomonadaceae > UBA5336. The sequence continues at coordinate 4,535 of JBCBKE010000093.1, read as the reverse complement.
AAGGTGGTCGATCATATTCTCGAGGTTGCCAACGTGACCGACAAGACCGTGAGCAAGGATGAACTCTTTGCCGAAGACGAAGACCTGACCTAGGCGACCGGCGCGGATTGGGTGAGGGCTCGACCATGCGTCGCCTGCTGATCTGGATCCCGGTCTACGGGCTTGTTGCCATCGTCCTGCCACGCCAGCCCGTTTTCGAACGGCTGGTCGAACCCCTGCTGCGTATTCCGCCCGACCTGGTGATGATGATCGTGGTGCCGACGCTCTTCTTATCGGCAGCCCTCATGTACTTGATGCGACGCGAGCCGAATGGCTGGATGTTCCGCTACCCGGCCTGGTACATGCCGATCCTCCTCGCTGGCCTGGTCGGGCTCGCATTCTCCTCGGCACTCGACATGCTAGACTTTTTTACCGGGGGCGGGCCGAACGTCATTTTCCTGATCCTGATCCCGCTCGCCTTCATGGCCGCCGAAGCAATGGTCCTTGCCGTGGAGCACCGGCTGGACAAGGGGCCCCTGGGTTCGAGTGGTGGCGAGCCGCGCGGCTATGAAACCCATGATCTTGATGAGGAACTTGCGCGGGCGCGGTCTGGAAAGGGCACCAGTTTCATGGGTGAGCGCCGCGCGCGGGACTTTCTCGACTATGCAGGCGAGAAAGGGATCGTCGTCACCACGCTGGAAGTCTGGGCCATCGACGGTGACAACGCCCACCTCCGTCCTGACCTCTCCGTGGCGCCCGATGCCGTGAAGAACCTGCCAGCCGATATGACCCGCGACCTGATCAATGCACGACTTTCAAGAGCGCTTGGCGGCGAAGATGAACATGTCTTCGTCATGGGGATCTGAAGCGGGTCAGGCGGTTTTCTTCGCCAGGGCCTTGGCTTGCTTGATCCATGCCTCGCGCGCCACGCGTCCCTTGAAGGCAAGCCTGGCGTCGATCCACTCGCCATCCTTCTTGGTCCAGGCGGCGACCTGATCATAGTGATAGATCCCCAGCGAGTTGAGGAGCGAAGCCAGTTTCTCACCAACACCCTTGATCGCCGTCAAGTCGTCGGCCTTGCCACGGGGACCGTCCAAACGCACGGGTCCGTCCAGTTTTGGCGTCGTTGGCTTGCTGGGCGTCGCACGCTTGGTTTTCGGCTTCGCAGCGGTCGTTTTCGGCGCAACCTTCGCTGCGGGTGTCGTCGGCTTGGGAGCCGCTTTCGCAATCGGCTTGGCTTTTGGGGCCCGCGCGATGGTTTCAGGCTTGGCAGCAGGCTTTTTCGCAGGCGCCACTGGCTTGGGCTTCGCAACGGGCTTGGCAACGGTCTTTGTCTCAGCCTGTTCGGCGGCCGCCTTTGCGCGCGATACGTTCGCCATCGCCTTTTCGAGGATCGGGCGTGCCAGGTCCATATTAGTCCAGGTGTCGGTGCTGGTCATCATCGTCTGGCTGGCGCGGCGCATCTGATCAAACCAATCGGTGAGCACGGTGCCCGGCACTTTGGTGGTCGCCGTCATCCAGTTCGGCATTGCCTTCAGGAGTTCCGCTGCAACTTCCCAACCGCGCAGGTTTCGGTCTGCCAGCCGGTGAAAGGTATCACGCATGACCTGCTCATCGATGAAACTTCCCGGATTGACCACGGGCATCTCGAAAGTGACCCACTCAATCGGCGAGGACTTGCGTTCGCCCGCGCGCTTGACGGCGGCCACGGAAACGTCGTGGGCTTCGCGGGAAGCATCGATCATGGCCTGCAGGAGCATCGCCTGCGCGGCCAGCGGATTGAACATGAAAGGCTTGTTGTCCATCGTAATACTCCGATCCTGTGATTTAAAACTATCACAGCGTTGTGCACTGCACAATCGCGGGACCGTTAACCGAAATCTCGGCCCTGGGAACCAATGGTAACCCTTTCGGCGGGCCCGGCAGCAGGGAAGGCCGTCGCCCAGGCCGAATCCCGTACACGGCAGGTTTCGTAGCGTCCGAACCCGTTGAACCCACCGGCGATCGACCGACCATAGGCGCCGAGATTGCCAAACTCGATGTAGTCTCCTTCGCCAAGATCTTCCGGAAGCGGAAGCAGGTCGGGGAACCGGTCGGCACTATCGCAGGTTGGGCCATAGACAATCTTCGGCTTACAAGCGGCATCCAGCGGCTGACCATCCGCCCGAAAACAGCGGTAGGGAAACGCCCAACGTTCATGGGACACGTCATAGAGCGCACCAAATGCGCCATCGTTCAGGTAAACCGCGCCGCATTTGACACCGTCAACGCGGCAAAGCAGGCTCTCAGCTTCGGCAACGAGGGCCCGACCGGGCTCGCACCACAGTTCCGCATTTTCCAGTACCGGCATGGTTTCAAACGCCGAGGCGATGCGTGCGGCATACGCGTCCATCGGTGGCGGTCTGTCCATCGCATAGCAGCCTGGAAAACCACCGCCCACGTCGACGATGTCGGCGATGACGCCTGCTTCGGTGATCAAGGCCGAGAGATCGCCCATGGCACGGCTCCATGCCTCGGGGTTCAGCGCCTGGCTGCCGACATGGAACGAAACGCCCAGTCGGGCAGCACGGGTCCTGACGGCACGCAACAAGGCAGGCGCCTGGGTTGCCGATGCGCCGAACTTTCCCGCCAGCGGTTTGACAGCGCCCGCATTGGAGACGTGGATCCGGACAAGAAGTGTAAGGTCCTCGGCTTCGCCGGTTTCCCGCATGATCTTGTCGAACTCGGCCTGACTATCGAGCACGAACGTGCAGACCCGGTGGTCCTGATAGGCCTCCTCTATTGCGGGGCCCGCCTTCACTGGATGGAGAAATGCCAGTTCAGCGTCCGGAAAGAGGGCACGAACAGCGCGGACTTCTCCGATCGAGGCGACATCGAACTGGCGAAGGCCTGCATCCCATAACCCTTTAAGGATATGCGGCGCAGGGTTGGCTTTCACGGCGTAATACGGGCGCGCCGGGAACCGTTCTGTGAACCATTTTGCAGCAGCGGCAAGCCGGTGCGGTCGATACAACAAGACTGGGTCTGTCGGTTTTTGCGAGGAAATCAGGGCTGACGGCGCAGAAAAAGCGTCCATGGCGATATCGCTCCAGGCTCAAAGTCCGGTCATCGCGCCGTTCAAGGCGATTAAACCGGCACCATTGGTCCGGGCGTTAGTGCGTGGCGCTGGAACGCCAGAGGTCCGCCTGATGAATTGGCGTATAGGCGGAAAAGGACGACCGTTGCAAGGGTCCAGGTCTGTTGCCCCATGGAGCCCACAAAACTGCGCTCGTCTTGTGCGGGCGTAAAAAATCCCAGGCCACCTTACCGGTGCCCTGGCTTTCAACGTGGCCGGCGACAATCTTGGCCGGCCACAGCTTTATCGCGTCACCGGATCAGGCAATTTCCGTGAATTCGTCAAAGTCGAACCCGTCGAAGGACACAGCGTCATCGTCTTCGGGAGCAACGGACACGGGCGCCATCACAGTCTCGCTGGACTGGGCGCCGCTACCCGACACCTCGATACCATCAAAGACCGTGAACAGGGTTGTTCCCGTGAAGGTGACGGATGTGTCGCCATTCTCGAAGACAACGTCATTACCCTCCTGGCGGAAATCAGCGGCAGCTTGCTCGGCGGAGGCGTAGCCGAAATCCTCAAGCATGATCGTTTCGCCCGCTGTGTACCCTGTGACGATATCGCTTCCGCCATCATCACCATCGAAAACGAAGGTATCAACGCCGCCCTGGCCGAACAGCATGTCATTGCCGGCACCGCCATCGATGATGTCGTCGCCAGCACCGCCGTTCAACGTATCGTTTCCGGCGCCGCCGAAGAGACGGTCATTCCCGCCGCCGCCGTTGACAAGGTCATTGCCCGTGCCGCCGCTGACGGTGTCGTCATCGTTTTGGCCCAAGACGATATCGTCGCCATTGCCGCCACGAACTTCATCGGTTCCGCGTCCGGCCAGCAATTCGTCATCGCCATTACCACCGTCGAGCGTGTCGTTCCCGGTTCCACCGTAGATGAGGTCATCGCCGTCTTCACCGAACAGGGTGTCGTCTCCGGTTGCGCCTTGCAGGAAGTCTTCGCCGTTTCCGCCAAAGCCCAGATCGTTGCCGGACCCGACCCGAAGCAGGTCGTTACCTTCACCACCAAGCAATGTGTCCACGCCGCTACCGCCGCGAAGGTCGTCATTGCCAGAGTCGCCGATCAACAGGTCATCGCCGCCACCGCCTGCTAGGATATCATTCCCGTTATTGCCGAACAGAGTGTCGTCGCCTGCAAATCCCAGAAGCGTGTCATTCCCTTCGCCGCCACTGAAATTGTCATCTTCATTCGTGCCTTCGATGGTGTCATCGCCATCGGTTGGGGGGTCGATGACCCCTTCCACTGTAACGTTAGCAGTCGCTGTGTCGGTGAGAGACCCGTCGGAAACCGTATAGGCAAAGCTGAGCGAGCCGGAGAAATCGGCATCGGGTTCGATGCGCAAGTTCCCGTTCGGCTGCAACGTCACCGTTGCATTGCCAACATCGACGCTTCCGCCCGCCACCACCGGCGTGCCTGCAATCGCCGTCAC
>JBCBKE010000092.1:0-9326 GCA_038522375.1 Pseudomonadota bacterium | reverse complement strand
CCACGACGAGAATACGTCCCTTCGGGCTAACCATCGCCTGCTCCTTCGCTGGGCTTCTGCAATCTAGCCCCGCGCTCTGCGAGCTCATATCGTGGAAGTGTTTCAATACGTTTCATGCCCGGCCGCGCGCAACAGGATGAAACGTCTTCGCGTTTTTCCGACATCACCGTGAAACGACGCGCCTTCAGCTTCGGCTCCATCGAGCGGTCAAAAGGACGGCTCGCAACCAAGAGCGAACTGAAAGGATAACCCAAATGCCGACTCTCAAGACTTCCCTGCTCAAGATAGCCGTCGCGACCTCCCTGGGCGGGATCATGGCGCTGACCACGACTGCGGCCATGACGGCTGAGGCGCAAAGCGGCCGGATCAAGGCTCGCGGCGACCGTGGCGCAGCGTCTGCCGTAAGCGGTGCGGATGGCGGGCGCGCAGCCCGGGCCCGCGGTTGCACAGGTGTTGAAGGCGGTCAGGCCTGCGGCTCGAGCGCCGCAATTGCTGGCCCCGAGGGCGCCCGTGCCGGTCGCGCTTCGGCGACCCAGATCGGCGACGACGGATCGTTCAGCCGCGATGGTGGCGCCTATGCCCTGAACCAGAATGGCGAAGCGGTGCGCACCCTGAACAGCCAGATCAACCCGGATGGCTCCGGCCAGCGCAGCGTTGACGGTTCTGCAGACTTTGAAAACGGCTTTGCCGGGCGCAGTGCACTGTTCACCGTCGATGAGAACGGCAATGCCGTCCGCTCCGGCGCAGCATCGGGCGAGGGTGAACGCGGCACCTTCGCGTCGGAAGGTTCAGGCGCCTTCTCCCAGGACGAAGGCCTCGACTTTGCCCGCACCGGGAATGCCGATCTCGCCGGTGAAAATGGCGCTTTCGCAGCGGACGGCGCGGTGTCCTACGACCAGGAGCAGGGTCTGAACGCCCAAAGCGTTTCCGGTGGCAATGTCCAGACCGAGAACGGGTCGATCGCAGGCCAGCGTGCAGCATCCTACACGCTCGAAGAAGGCCTCGACCTGGATAGTGAGCGGGCCGCCTCCAATGCTGCCGGTGACACGGTCGAAGCGGAACGGACCTTCAACAATGACGACGGCCTCACCCGGAACGTCACCTGCACCAATGCCGCCGGCGAAACCATCGCCTGTGTGAACTGACAAGCTTGGAAGTCGCCGGCCAGTCCTCCTCCCCTCACAGCGATTGAACGTTTTCCCCCGGCGTTCAATCGAGCCGGCGGCTTCCATTCCCTTTTTTTCGGAGTGCCCCCCTGTGAAACTCAAAGCCTTCTCTCTTTCGGCTGCGCTCTGCGCCGCCTTACCGCAAGCGGTCGCGCAGACAAGTGATCCCTTGTGGACCGTCAGTACCAGCGGTTCGTGGTCGCAAATCGACTCCTCCGACAGAGATGCTGTATCGGCCTCCATTTCGCTCTCCCGGGTGGTTGGAGAGGGCAGCGCCGGTGTCTCGCTGGCCACGTCAGACGGATCTGACGCCCTTTTCAACGGGGCGGAAATCACTGACCGATCGAGCCTGTTCGCGTCGGCCTGGGTCTATTTTCCCGTTGGCGTCGCCGATCTCGACTTTAGCGTTTCCTATGGCCAGGAAGATTTTGACGGCCGGCTCGAGCTGGAAAGTGACCGTTTCGATGGCCTCGACGCCGCCGAGATCGACCTGACCTCCGAAGTCGACAGTCTGTCTGCCGCGGCTACGCTTTCGCGGGTCTTCATCGTGGAAGATTGGGACATCATCCCCAGCGCCACGCTCGGATGGAGTCAGTCGGACGCGTCCAGCACAGCCGTTGCGCTTGAACGCCTCGCTGCCCCTGCCGTACTCACCGAAGAGCAGTCAGGCCTTAATGGCGCCATTGGCCTTGGCCTCGGCTACGTCGCCCGTGACCAGCTCTACCTCTTCTCCGATGTCTCCGCGCTCTACGCCGAAAATGGCGCATCGACCGGCGTCTCCGAGGCGTCCCGGCTGGGCGGCCTGCGGGCCAGCCAGCGCCAGGCTGCGGAAGAGGTGACATGGGCCGAGGTCTCCCTCGGCGCGAGATTCGACGCCACCGACACGGTCACCCTCGGCCTCTCCGGAGGCACCACGGCCGGTCGCGACGAGGAAGAAGTCTTCGCGACCACGTCACTGTCGATCAGTTTCTAAACCGCCTGATCACCCCCCCTTCCAACAAACACAATCAAGGAAAACCCCTATGACCACCATCAAATCCAATCGCGTTTTCGCACTCATACTGACCGGTGCAGCGGCCATGGCGATGGCCCCAACGCCTGCAATCGCCCAGCAGCCCAACCCCGAAGAGATGATGGCCCGCGCCGATGCCAATGGCGACGGCGACATCAGCTGGGACGAAGTCATGACCCTGCGCACGCAATCGTTCGAGCGTCTTGATCGCAACGATGATGGCGTCGTCAGTGTGGATGACCGCCCGAGAGGTCCAATGGCGGGCCGCTTCGACACGGGACTGGCGAGGGTCCAGGTCCAATTCGATGCCGATGGCGATGGAGACGTCACCCGGGACGAAATGCTGGGCGCGCCTGCACCCCTGTTCGAACAGGGGGATGTCGACGGCGACGGCGTCCTGACCGGGGACGAAATGGCCGCCTTGCGCGCCAGTGCGCAACCGCAATAGCGCCACAAGAGGGAACCCCAGACATGATCAGACCGTCCATTTCATTGCTGGTCTCCAGCGTCCTGATATCGTTCGGCGTGTCCACGGCCCAGGAAAATGGTGACCGTGAGTACCCCTCGGATAGCATCGGCAACTGGAACATCACGCTCAGTGCTGTTGCGTCCAATGCCGCGATCGAGATCGTCGAGAGCGAGATCGAACTTCCCGAGGAAATCGAGATCGGTGATTTCGAAGCCAGCCTCCGGGACGACCTGACCGTGTCGTCCACAATCGTGTCGGGCAGTATCGGATACCGTGTCCTGCCATTCGCCGAAGTGTATGCGCGCGGCGGATTCATCTCGAGTGACACCGAAACCGGGGTCATCATTACGGGCACGCCAAACGGGCCGTTTTCGGACTTTTTCGATGGTCCGATCGCTGTCGACCGCGATGCAAACCAGGAGGTTGACGGCTATTCCCTGGGGCTCGGCACCAACGCGTTCCTGCCCGTCACGGAGATCTGGGGTGACACGCTCGGAGCCTATGGCGGCTTCCAGTATGTCTGGAACCGGCTTGACGAGTCGGTCACGTCGGAAGGGGCAACAACGAGCCTTGGCCTGCTCTACCCGATCAACCTGGATCGGCAGAATATCATCTATCGCCTGGGCGGAAGCTACAACTGGATCAGCCGGGACGTCGAACAGAGCCTGAATTTCAACGGCGAAGACGTCCGCGTTAGGGTCACCCAGGAGTTCGAGACCCCCTGGGCGGTCGAAGCTGGCGTCGCCATTCCCCTCCGGCAGGACACAATGCTCGGCCTCGGGGTCTGGCACCAGCTTAGCGGCGAGACCTCCGTCCTCGCATCCCTCACCTACCGTTTTGGCACCTCAAACTAGAGGAGAAGAAAAGTGGAATTTGGATACCTGGCAGGGCTGGTTGACGACTGGCCGACGCATTTCAAGCTCGCCACGGTTGCGGGGTTCATCTCTGGCGTGATCATCGCGCGCTACGTGGCCATCGCCGGCATCGGCTTCCTGATCTCCATGGTGGTGGGGCGCCTTGCGCCCTGGCGCCGCCTGCAGCCGGTGCCCTTCACGCGCGCCCAGTTACTGCGCGAGATCGGCTATTCCATGCTAACAGTCGTTGTCTTCACAGGCGTGGTCGGCGGCATCATTGCGATGCGCCATGCCGGGCTGACCCAGCTCTACTTTGACCCCTCCGAGTATGGGTGGGCCTGGTTCTGGTTGCAGATCCCGGTCGTCCTGCTCATTCAGGACTGGTATTTCTACTGGATGCACCGGGCCGTTCACACCGCGCCCCTGTATGACCGGGTCCACAAGGCCCACCACCTGTCGACCAATCCGAGCGCATTCTCCGCCTTTGCTTTCCATCCCATCGAGGCCGTGTTCGAGATCGCGATCTTTGTCCTCCTGATCGTGGTCATGCCCCTGCATGTCACCGCGCTCCTGGTCGCGGGGTTCCTGTCGCTGATCTACAATGTCTACGGGCATCTCGGCTATGAGGTCATGCCGCGCTTCGTTGCGCGTAGCCCCATCGGCTCATGGCTGAACACCTCCGCTTATCACAATCAGCACCACCGGACCTATCGCTACAATTACGGGCTCTACACGGTGATCTGGGACAGGCTCCATGGCACCCTGCATCCAAAGGCGGAAGCGGTGTTTGACCGCGCAACCACGAAACCCTCGGACGCTCTTGACAAGCACATCGAACACCAAGTCGAAGTCACTTAATCGCACTGCCCAGCGTGATCACGGTTCCGCCGTTTCCCCAATGGGAAGTATAGGAGAGTCAATCCATGCAAACTCTATGGCCTTTCGCCCTGATTGCCATGATCGGCGTGGCGGTGCTGCTGATCTGGCGGATCGGCGCAACCCAACCCTCGCAAGTTCTGTTGGGACAAGACAGCATCATCTTCCTCGCCCTGAAATCGGGTGACAGAGAAAACAGCCCGGCGTTGGATCGCTTGACCGATGCGACGCTCTGGCGTGCACGCTCGCAGTATCCATTCATCGGTAAGGACGACATCTACTGGACCGACTATCTCCTTCTCTCTTCTGATACCGGCATCACGGAACTTCGGGACGTCAGTCGAAATTTCGAAGATGCCTATGCCGCAAGGGTGCAACCCCTGAAGGTTCCCGCCATGGCGCTAGGCATCCTGCGCACGCAGCACTTGTTGGGCATAACAAAGCGTCCTGACGGGCCCCTGCCGGAGTCGGAAGACGAGATCGAAGGACGTCCTGACGTGATGCCGACCCGGCTCGCCTTTGATGCTTCAAAGGCGATGCGCCCCGAGGCGCAGATCTCGATGGTAAATTATCTGGGCTATTTTGCCGACGAAACCGGCGACAAGACGGCGGCGCGCGGCAGATACCAACGGTATGGACGCGAAGCGATGCGCGCCGTGCACAGGGTTGGCGGTCAATTTCTCTTCGCCGGTCGCATCAGCGAGGTCCTAATCGAGTCGTACTCAGAGCCCGCACCTGCCGAGTGGGACGACCTTGCTGTCATGATCTACCCCGATCCCATGGCCATCTTTTACATGGACCAGCACCCCGATTACAAAGCGGCTCTGGACGATCGCGACAAGAGCCTGGAGCGGACCGTGGTGGTCGCCACACACGCCTATTGAGAGTTCGGTAAGGGCAATCTTCGTCCATCGCTCAAACAGCTTTGCGGCTCCGGCAGACTTGGGCAAAAGCTCAGTCTGATTGGCGCACAATGTGGTCAGTGGCAAACAGGCTTCGTGCAAGGTTGACCGGGCAAAGACCCCACTTCTGCACTTCATCGCACGGAGCCCGCTGGGTCGCTGGCTGAACACCTCCGCCTATCACAACCAGCACCACAGGACCTATCGCTACAATTACGGGCTCTACACGGTGATCTGGGACAGGCTCCACGGCACCCTCCATCCAAAGGCGGAAGCGGTGTTTGACCGCGCGACCCTGCCACCGCAGCCAGCATCGCAGCAGGGCAACATCGAGGGGCGGATACAAACAGGGCGATGACGGACTTTGTCTCAGGTCAGGTGCCCTGCAAGCTCATCGCTTCGGGACGCCGCTTTTCTCAAGACGCCAGCGTAGGGTGTCGATCCGGTCCTGTCCGAAGAAGGGCTCGCCGTCGAAGACCATGGTCGGCACGCCCCAGCCCCCGGCGGCGTCCAGCGCAGCCTGATTGGCTTCGATGTCGGGCATGGGATCGTTGGCTGCAAGGGCTTCATCCAGTTCGGCGAGGTCGAGGCCGGCCTGTGCCACGGCCTTCGCCAGCTTGTCGCCCTCATTCCAGTTCGGGCCGCCGCCCCAGATCAGGTGCGAGACATGGTAGGCGAGATCGACGCCCTTGCCGCGCTTTTCGGCTTCAACGCCGAGACCCGTCAGGCGATAGATATAGGGCTGGTCGTCTGAGACTTCGAAAGTCGCCATGTCCTGGACGATGGGATCGGGAGACGGCCTGGCGAACGCCATCCCGAGGAATTCGGCACGGCGGAACGCATCAAGGACAATGTACTTCACCCGCCGCTGGTCGCCGGTGAACAGGGTTTCCTTGGTGCGCACCGCGATCGGCAGGACCGGGCGCAGCTTGACCTCCACCTCGAAATCCTCGCGCAGGCGGAAAAGGTCCGGCGTGGCGAGATACGAGTAGGGGCTGCGGAACGACCAATAAACGTCAATCGAATGGGGCATGGTTGGTCTCCTTGGTTTTCAGTTCTGGGAGAGGGCAATGGCCGTGTCAGGGTTCAGGTCTTCCCGCGGATCGGTGACATACCCGGCGGGGAAGGAGACGGCCATGACCGTGTCGGTGGTGTCCAAGCAGAGCAGATGGTTGTTGTCGCCATCCCCGAGGTCGGCGAGCGCGAAGGGCGTGATTTCGGCAGCCGTGCCGTCGGCCATGACCGTCGAGACCTGATAGAGCGCGCGCTCGTTATCATCCGCTGGGTCGCCACCTGGCTTGGTGATGCCGCCATTCCAGGTCACCCGGACGATTTGGGCGGTGCCCATCGGACAGCGATTGCCGCCCCCCCACGGCGAGGTGGTGGCCTCGCCGCCAAGGTCCCACTGAGGTTCCGGAACAATTTCCGCCCAGACCAGCGACGGGCCAGCCTCTAGCGGTGTGACATCCACGCTGGCGCCTTTGAAATTCACGGTGCCGTCGAGGGAGAGCACATTGCCGATGATCTGGACCGTTGCCGGCTCATCCTCGGCGCTGCCATACTCACCGGCCAGCAGGGCTGTGCGCAATTCGCCCGGGTCATCGGCCGGCGCGAGCGTCAGGCAAGTTGCCGCGAACACGGCGCCGGATTGGGTCGTAATCTTAAAATCACCCGGCTCCAGCGTCGCAATATCCACTTCATGGGAGAAGATCACCGGCATGCCGTCGGCGCCGCCGGCCCCTTCGCAGGCAACACGGTCCGTGAGCCGTTCCGGCAGACCATTATCGAGCCCGAAAAAGGCCGAGACCAGATGTGCGTCGCGCCCGTCTGCGTGCTGCGTGTTCGTGACGTCCGTCACCGTCGTATCGGTTTGCGAGTAGGTGTCGAAGATCCGCTCATAGCCCGCAATGGCCCTCGCAAGCCGGATGTTCTCTCCTCCGCCAAGCATGACAACAAACACTGCGGTCACAACGATTGCGAACGTCGCCGCCACGCCGATGAAAAGTATTCTTCTGGGCATCTGTGTTATCAGTCTCCGTTCGATGTCGCAGAGGTCCACGTTACTCCGAAAGACTGGCCACACTCTGTCCCAGCGTGATGATCACAGCGCCTGCCTGCTCACCGATCGAGGTGCGCTCTTCCGTCAGCCCTTCGTCGTCTGCGAGAGTCTGGCGGGCGAGGTCCACCATTTCGCCGCTTTCCGCGAATTTCGCATGCGCCATTCTGCCTCCACCTTCCAATGAGGACAGGTCGACAAAGGTCACGCCAGGCGTGGCTTCAATCCTTGAACGGTAAGGTTCCTGCGACGGGTCGATGGCACCCAGCCGCTGGACCCCGCGGCCGAGCACCTTGGACACGTTGAGCGCCCGGTCGTCGGTCGAGACCAGGAACGTGAAGTGCGGACGCTGGGCTCCAAGCCGTTGAAACTGCGTCTGGAAGACGTCGACATCCAGGTCCGGCGCCGCAAGGACCACATCGGTGATCTTCTCGGAGAGCTCGCCGTCGCGGATGCTTATCTGGCGAAGGGTCTCCATGGTGATCCAACTTCCCATGGAATGGGCGAGAATGGCGACCTGGGTGACGTTCTCGTTTTCTACAGCCTGCGTGATGACGGACTCGAACGCATCGCGGGAATAGTTGGCGCTCTCACGGTCATAGTAATAGCCGGCCAGCTCACCGCCCGACGGCCACGAGAACAGCACAGGCGCAGCCCTGATCGAGAGATCCTCGGCGATTTGTGCCAGGCGGAACACAGCATCGGCGAACTCCACATTGTAACCGTGGACAAAAATCAGGACACGCCCATCGGTGTCCTGTTCGCCGAACCAGCGCCAGACATCGGCGGGCTCAGCGGGTTGAAGGTCGACAACGGCAAACTCGTTCTCCGGATCAGGCACATCCCCACTCGGCCATTCCATCCTGCCGACCTGGTGGTTCGGAGGCACCGAGACCTTGAAGACATGGCCGGAAAGCTCACCGCGCTGTGATCCGTAGATCTGGCCCGGAAGGTCAGAGGGCGCGCGGGTGGTGATGGCGAGAAGGTCGACGACCGATGCATTTTCCGGGGCCGCCTCAATCGGCACCAGGAGAGACGGCTTGTTCGATGCGCACCCTGCGAGCCCGAGAGTGGCACAGAAGATCAGGGCGGGCCCGACGCCGCGGCGCACCGGCGATTCTGAGCGGTCTGGAGCCATAGTGCACCTTCCTAAGGGTCAGTTTGCCGACGTCGCAGCGTCAGTTTCGGGCGCATCCAGACGCGCTTCATGGGAGAAGCCGCGACCGTCTGTGACGATTATCCCGTCGAACCCCATGACCGCACCCAGATTGTAGATGTCGAAAGCCTGATCCAACCCCAATTCGGCGACGGCTGGGAGCGCGCGCGCCAGGGAAGTCATACGGGCAAGCATGGCGCGGGCGATGTACGGCGTCAGGTAAGTTTCAGGTTCCAGGTTCAGGAGCACCAAAGTCGTCCGGTCGGTCCCGACAGCCTGCGCGACGAGCGGGATCGGACGTTCCGCACCCGTCGTCACCAGATTGATCTGGTCCACGAATATCTGCCGCTGCAACGGGCCGATCTCGGCGATAACGCGGAACCGGATCTCGGGCGTCTCCGTACTCGTGACCGGTGGGAAGAATATGCCTTCACCTGTCTCCGGCACCGTGACTGGCGTGGTCACGGGTTGAGCAGATGCAACACCGGTTTCGCAAGCGGTCAGGGCGAGAAGAACTGCCAAACTGGCGCCTATTCGGGATTGGGGGGATATCAAAGCGTGCATGTTAACTGTTCCTATTCCGTCGTGGCTGCTTCGGTTGCTTCCGTTTGCTCGAGGCCACAGGTCTGCCTGATCTCATCGATCCGCGCGGAAAGCTCGCCTTCCGTTCGGCCCGTAAGGACGGCTGCCCTGTCCCTGTAGGATCCCCTCACCACACCGCTGGCGGCGCCAATCGGCGTCACCGTCTGAACCACCGACAAGGCCCGCTCCCCTCGCGAAGGCATGGCGGCCTCCAGGGCAGCGATATCCTCTTCAGCGACGGTGCAGTCGACGG